>NZ_JABEVC010000194.1 GCF_013044125.1 Acidocella sp.
GGCCAGCCGGTCGCCGCCGGGGAAGAAGGAGGCGGTGTGGCCGTCCAGCCCCATGCCGAGCACTACCGCCGCGAAGGGCAGGGGCAGGGCGGCAATCGCCTGTTCCACCCCAGCAAGCCCGGCCTCGGGCGTGGCCGCGCCGTTCACCAGCGGCACGAAGGCCGCCTGCGCCGCCGCACCTTGCAGCAGATGGTTTTTAACCAGCGCGGCGTTGGAGCGGGCGGAGGATTCCGGCACCCAGCGTTCATCCACCAGGGTCACGCTCACGCGTGGCCAATCGATGGATTTCGCGGACAACGCCTGAAAAAACCTCACCGGCGTGGTGCCGCCGGAAACCGCGAGCGCCGCCGCGTCCTCGCGCGCCAGCCGCGCGGCGAGCGCGGCCGCCACGGCGTCGGCCAGGGCCTCGGCAAGCGCGGCGGGTGAGGAGAATGCCTGGATCATGCCCCGCCGTCCAGCCAGGTGCGGCCATCACGCTCGATCAGCGCCACCGCCGCCGAGGGGCCCCAGGTGCCCGCGGTATAGGGCTTGGGCAGCTCCGTCGCGTTCGACCAGGCTTCCAGAATCGGCTCAATCCACGTCCACGCGGCTTCAACCTCGTCGCGGCGCATGAACAGCGTCTGGTTGCCGCGCACCACGTCCAGCACCAGGCGCTCATAGGCATCGGGGTTGCGCACCTGGAAGGTGCTGGCGAAACTCATGTCCAGCGGCACCGAGCGCAGGCGCATGCCGCCCGGCCCGGGGTCCTTGGTCATCAGCCAGAGCTTCACCCCCTCGTCGGGTTGCAGGCGGATGACCAGCTTGTTCGCCACGATCGGCCCGGCCGAGGCATCGAACACCGAATGCGGCGGCGGGCGGAAGGTGATCACGATATCCGACACCCGTTCGGGCATTCTCTTGCCCGTGCGCAGATAAAACGGCACCCCGGCCCAGCGCCAGTTCTGCACTTCGGCCTTCAGCGCCACGAAGGTCTCGGTGGTGCTGGTCTCCGCGCCCAACTCGTCGAGATATCCGCGCACCGCGCCGCCGGCGGAGGCGCCCGCGCGGTATTGCCCGCGCACCACCGCCTGCGTGGAAAGCGCATCGGCAATCGGTTTCAACGCGCGCAGCACCTTCAGCTTTTCATCGCGCACGGCATCAGCGTCCAGCCGTGCGGGCGGCTCCATGGCCACCAGGCAAAGCAGCTGCAGAATATGGTTCTGCACCATGTCGCGCAGGGCGCCGGCGGTGTCGTAATAGCCCGCGCGGCCTTCCACGCCCAGGCTTTCCGCCACGGTGATCTGCACATGGTCTATATGCGCGGCATTCCATAGCGGCTCGAACAACCCGTTGGCGAAACGCAGAGCCAGGAGGTTCTGCACGGCCTCTTTGCCGAGGTAATGGTCGATCCGGTAGACCTGGTCTTCGGGGAAGACTTTGCCAATGGCCGCGTTCAGCTCCTTCGCGGATTCAAGATTCTTGCCGATCGGCTTCTCCACCACCACGCGGGCGTTGGCATGCGCCATGCCGAATCGGCCAAGCCGCTCGCAGATGGGCCCGAACAGCGCGGGGCCGGTGGCGAGATAAAATACGTTGACACGCCCATGGTACGGGGTGAGCGCCTGGGCCAGCTCCTGCCAGCCGCCGTCGTCATCGGCCTCCACGGCGCGATAATCCAGCCGGGCGAGGAAGCGCTCGACATCGGCCTCGCTGCGCTCCTCGGCGGGGACATGCTCGATGATCGACTCGCGCGCCATGTTGATGAAGCCATCCGTGGTGAGCTTGCCGCGCGCGGCCCCGATGATTTTCGCCGAATCGGGCAATTGTCCGGCCACGTCGCGGTGGAACATCGCCGGGAGCAGCTTGCGCCGGGCCAGGTCGCCGGTCGCACCGAAAACCACAAGTACAAAGGGGACGACGGGGATGACACGGCTGGTCATGGCAATTCCTTGTTCACGTTGGCGCGGGCAAATTGGCTGTTAAAGCTTTTGAAGGCAAATAGAAATCCGGGACCGTGCCGCGCCACGACGCGGCCCCGGACCTTCTCCGCGTCCTGCGGCAGCGCAAGGCCGCTCGGCCGCGTGAGGCCGGCTGTGAATTCAGGACCGGCAACCAAGGCGCTCTCAATGTTGGTCCTGTGGTGTTGTTCGGGAGGCTGCTTCACGCCCTCGGTCGCCCCGCTTGCGCTGGGCAACCTCAAGCGATCAGACTCTAGACCGTTTTTTCGACGAAGTTCTTCTTCACCACGCCCAGCATCAGCGCGGTAACAACCGTTCCCGCCACCAGAGCGATGACATAGAAGCCAAGATGCGTGACCGCATCGGGGATCGGCAGCACGAAGATGCCGCCATGCGGAACTTTCAGCTGCACGCCGGATGCCATGGAAATAGCCCCCGCGATGGCCGACCCGGTGACGGTGCAGGGAATCACGCGGAACGGATCACGCGCCGCGAAGGGGATGGCGCCTTCGGTGATGAAGGAGAGGCCAAGCGCCCCGGTGGAGAGACCGGCCTCGCGCTCTTCCTCGGAGAAGCGGGCGGGGAACAGCCAAGTTGCCAGCGCGATGGCCAGCGGCGGGGTCATGCCGGCGGCCATCACAGCGGCCATCGGCGTGTAAACCTGGGCGGAGAGCAGGCCGACCGCGAAGGTATAGGCAGCCTTGTTCACCGGGCCGCCCATGTCGAAGGCCATCATCGCGCCCAGCAGCAGGCCGAGGAGAATGGCCGAGGAACCCTGCATGGACTTGAGGAAGTTGGTGAGGAAGGCAAGGATTTCGGCAATCGGCGTGCCGATGACATAGACCATGAGCAGACCGGTGATCAGCGTGCCGAGCAGCGGCAGGATCAACACCGGCTTCAAGCCTTCCATGCTGCGTGGCAGCTTGATGTGGCGGTTGAGATAGAGAGTGCTGTAACCGGCCAGGAACCCGGCGGCGATGGCGCCCAGAAACCCTGCGCCGAGCAGCGAGGAGAGCAGGCCGCCGATCATGCCCGGCGCCAGGCCGGGCCGGTCGGCGATGGAGTAGGCGATAAACCCGCCCAGGATCGGCACGAACAGCGTAAAGGCGGATTTGGCGCCGATCTCAAACAGCGCGCCGGCGAAGGTGTTGGCGTGCGAGGGGTCGGTTGCGTAGATGCCGCCGAAGGCGAAGGCGAGCGCGATGAGCAAGCCGCCCGCGGTGACGAAGGGGATCATGAACGAAACACCCGACATCAGATGCTTGTAGGCGCCGGTTTTCTGCGGCGTGCTGGCGGCTTTTGCGCTCCCGCCCTGCATGGCGGCTTCCGCGAGAGCCTTGGTGATGAGGTTCTGGCCATCGTTGATCGCGGGCTTGGTGCCGCTCTGGAACACGCGCTTGCCGGCGAACCGGCCAAGGTCCACCTGCTTGTCGGCGGCGATGAGCACGAGATCGGCGGCGGCGATTTCGGCATCGGTCAGCGGGGTCTGCGAGCCGACGGAGCCTTGCGTCTCCACCCGGATCTCATGGCCCAGCGCGGCGGCGGCTTGCTGCAATCCTTCGGCCGCCATGAAGGTATGGGCGATGCCGGTGGGGCAGGAGGTGATGGCGACGATCTTTTTCGCCACGCTCACAGGCTTGCTGCCGCTCAGCACGGCGCCGGCGTCGGCCAGCACTTCGCCGATGGTGGCGCGGATGCTTTTAATGCCTGCGAACCGGCTGTCCGTCGCATCGGCGCTGCCGACCAGCACGGCAAGCTTGGCCCCGGCAATCTGCTGGGCGCCAAGCGGGTTCAGCACGCCCTCATTGGTGCGCACTTCAACTTCTATGCTCTTGCCGGAGGATTTCGCGGCCTTTCGCAAAGCCTCGGCGGCAAGAACGCCGTTCACGGTAACATCGCCGGCGGTAACCGACGCGATAATCTCACTCATTGTCTGCTTTCTCCCTGTTTGATGATTTGAACTTGCGCGCAGAGCTTTTCCACGTTCTGCCGCGCGGGTAGATTCGCCCCTGCTTGCTGCAGCTTGGCGGTGGCGAAGGCGGTGGCGAGACGGGCGGTTGCCTCCAGCCCGGCATTTTCACACAAGGCGGCGACGATGCCGGCAACCATGGCATCCCCCGCGCCGACCGTGCTGGTCACCCGCAGGGCGGGCAAGGCCGCGCGCAAAACCTCGCCAGCGGTGACGAACAGCGCTCCCTCCGCCCCCAGCGAGACCACCACGAGGCTTACCCCGCGGGTGATGAGCTGGCGCGCGGCCGCGATCAGCGATTCATCAGAGTTCAGCGTGCTGCCTGCATAAAACTCAAGCTCGCTGCGGTTTGGCTTGATACAGTATGGCAGTTGCGCGGCCTGCAGCGCGCGCGTGAGCGGAATGCCGCTGGTGTCGAGTAGCGTGCGCGCGCCGCGTTCACGCAGGGTCATGGTCAGGCCGGCGTAGAAATTCTCGGCAATTCCCGCAGGCAGGCTCCCGCCCAGTACCACCAGCGTGTTTTCATCGGCCAGCGCCAGGGTCTGCTCAAAAATCCGCGTGCTTTCCTCGTGCGAAATCCGCAGCCCGGGCAGGTTGATGTCTGTGGTCTCGCCGTCGTGGCTGAGCTTGATATTGGTGCGGGTCTCGCCCGCCACGCGCAGGAAGGCATCGGTGATATGCTTGGCTGTGAAAAGCGCCTCGAACGTACCCGCGTTGCCCCGCCCGAGAATCCCCGTGGCGATCACGGGCAGTCCCCAGTCGGCCAGGCAGCTGGCGACATTCACGCCCTTGCCTCCGGGGTGGAAGACAACGCCGCTGGCGCGGTGCACATGGCCGGGGCGCAGGCGCTCCAGCAGCACTGTTTCGTCGATAGCCGGGTTGAGCGTAAGCGTGACGATGCGGGTCATGCGCCGGCTCCATCCAGGGCGCGCACCTGCGCGGCGTTGGCGGCGGCCAGGGCGTTGGCGGCCAGGGTCTGCAACGCGGCGAAATCAGCCTCGCGCAGCCGGGCCTTCACCGCGGCAATGTCGCGCGGGGTCATGGAAAGCTCGTTCACCCCCAGCCCGGCGAGCAGCGCGGCGCCGAACGGATCCCCCGCGATGCCGCCGCACACGCCCACCCAGCGGCCATGCTTGCGCGCCCCGGCCACGGTCTGCGCGATCAGCCGCAGCACGGCCGGGTGCAGGCTGTCAGCCTCGGCGGCCAGATCCGGGTTCTGCCGGTCGATCGCCAGCGTGTACTGCGTGAGGTCGTTGGTGCCGATGGAGAAGAAGTCGCAATGCTGCGCCAGGTTGTCGGCCTGGATGGCGGCGGCCGGCACCTCGATCATGATGCCCAGCGGCAGCACCGGGGCATCCAGCGACGCGCGGATCTCCTCGCAGATTTCCCGCAGGCGCAGAATTTCATCCACCGAGGTGACCATCGGGAACATGATCGACACATCCCCGCCCTGCGCGGCGGCGCGGTAGATGGCGCGCAGCTGCGGGTGCAGCAGATCCGGCCGGCGCAGCAGCAGCCGCGCCCCGCGCACGCCGAGGAAGGGGTTTTCCTCATGTGGCAGGTGCAGATGCGCCACCTGCTTGTCGCCGCCGATGTCCAGCGCGCGGATGATGAGCGGGCGCCCGGAAAGCGCGTCGATCATGCCGCGATAGGTGGCGAACTGCTCGTCCTCGGTGGGGGTGGCGCCGGTTTCCAGAAACAAGAACTCCGTGCGCATCAGCCCCACGCTTTCCCCGCCCTCGGCCAGCGCCATGGGCACCTGGTCCGGCCGGTTCACATTGGCGCCAATTTCGACGCGGTGGCCATCCGTGGTGGTCGCCGGCTCGCCGCGTTTTTTCGCCTCTTGCGCCTGCTTGGCCGCCAGCTCCGCGGCCCAGGCCTTGGCCGAGGCGATGTCATCGGCCGAAGGGTCGAGATACAGCCGCCCGGTCTGGCCATCGAGGATCGCCATGGTGCCCGATTTCGCCTCCAGCACCGCGTTGCCGCCCGCCACGATCGCGGGCAGGCCCAGCGTGCGCGCCAGAATGGCGGTGTGCGAGGTCGGGCCGCCCAGCGCCATGGCGAGACCGGTGACGCGGCTCATATCCAGCCCGGCGGTGTCCGAAGGGGAGAGATCGGCGGCGGCGAGAATGCAGGGCTGTTCGGGCAGATCCTGCAACGAGCCGAAAGTGACCGATGGCGCCAGCCAGCTCAGCACGCGCCGGCCGACATCGCGCATATCCGCCGCGCGCCCGGCCAGCACCGGGTTGCCCAGGGCCGAAAGGCTGGCGGCCATGCGCTCGATCGCCTCATTCCAGGACCATGCGGCGCCATGGCCCTCGACCATCAGCTGGCAGGTGAGGGTGATAAGGTCGCTGTCGTTCAGCAGTTCGGCCTGCGCCTTGAAGATCGCGGCATCCGAGGCGCCAAGGCGGCGGGTGGTGTCGTCGATCAGCGCGGTCATCTGCTGGCGCGTCGCGGTCAGCGCCTCGTGCAGGGCGTTGCCGCCATCAGTGAGGGAGACCGGCTCATCGGGGATATGCACCTCGGCGGCGGCCAGCACATGCAGCGGGCCGATGGCGATGCCAGGGCTGGCGGCGATGCCGGTTATGGTATGGGGCTGGCCCGGCGGCGCCCAGCCGCGCACCGGCGCGGCGGCCCGCGCGGCGGCTTTGGCGGCGTCAGCCACTTCCTGCGCGGTGAGGCCGGTGATGCGCGCGCGCAGCCGGGCCAGCCCGGCGGCGGCATCTTCACCCTCGGCGGAGACCGTTACCGTATCGCCCGCGCGCAGGCCAAGTTGCAGCAGGGCAACCAGATTGCGTGCATCCGCGGCCTCGTTGCCGTGGCGCACCTGCACGCGCAGGCCCGTGGCGCGCACGGTATCAACCCAGGCTGCGGCGGGGCGGGCGTGCAGCCCGGCCGGGTAATCCACCACCCAGTCAAATTTCTGGTCCAGATCCGCGACCGGCGCCGCGGCAGCCATCGGCGTGTCCTGCGTCAGGGCGTGGACGATCTCGCCCGCATCGCGCGTGGTGCAGAGCGCCGCCAGCCGCGCCTCGTCCTGGATCAGCCGGGTAAGGCGGCGCAGAATGGCGATGTGGGTATCCCCGCGGGCCGCGATGGCGACAATGAGCTGCGCGGTCTGCCCCGGGTTCCATTCAATCCCGCCGGGCACCTGCAAAATCGCGATGCCGTCGCGGCGGACCATGTCCTTGTCCTCGACCAGCCCGTGCGGAATGGCGACGCCATGGCCGAGATAGGTGTTCGCCACAGCCTCGCGGCGCAGCATGCTGGCGGCGAAATCCGGCGCCACGCAGCCGACGGCAACCAGAAGCTGGCAGGCCTCCGTGATCGCGGCCTCCTTGTTGGCCGGCGCGGCGTTCAGACGGACAAGCTCACGCCCCAGGAGGGCATCTGGAAGATTTGATGACATGGATGTTTTCCCCGTAACCTTGATGACACTGAAAACGATTTCATACACGCTTGTCAAGCACTATGCTGCTCATTTGAACATTTTTTTGTCGTACACCCCCAATGTACTTGCATTATAATAGGCTAATGTGCTGAAAATATTGAGAACGATTTCTATGAAAAGCGTCAGGATCAATGACAATCAGTATTAAAGACGTCGCCCGCGCGGCGGGCGTTTCACCAGCCACGGTCTCGCGGGCGCTTGGCGGCGGGCCGGTCAGCGCGGAGCTGCAGGCCCAGGTGGAAGCGGCGGTGAAGGCAACCGGCTACAGGCCCAACCTTTCGGCGCGGCGGCTGCGTTCGCGTCATTCGCAAACCATAGGGCTAATCGTTGCCGATATTTCCAACCCCTTCTTCACGGCGGTTGCGCGGGCAGTGGAAGATTCTGCATATAAAGCCGGATTGCGTGTGATACTATGCAATACTGATGAAAATCCACAAAAAGAGGCGATGTATCTCCAATTGATGGAGGAGGAGCGTGTCACCGGCGTTATTTTTGCGCCAACGCGCGCCTCGGTCGATAAACTGGCCCGCGCAACCTATAATTTCCCCATTGTGCTGATCGACCGCGCCGGGCGCGCTGGCGGCCGGGATGCGGTGGTGCTGGATAATTTCGCCGCGGCGGACATGTTGGTGGCGCATCTGGTGGCGCAGGGTTATCGCCGCATCACCGGGTTGTTCGGCAATGCCAGCACCACGGGCATCGAGCGGCACGATGGCTACGTGGCGGCCATGCAGCGGGCCGGGCTTACCCCGGCGGCGCGTTTCATCGCCCCCACCGTCGAGGCGGCGGAAGCCGAAACCCGCCACTGGTTCAAACAGGGCACGGCGCCGGAAGCGGTAATTGCCAGCAACGGGCTGATGCTGATGGGGGTGGTGCGCGCCATGCTCGCCGCCGGCAAGAAAATTCCGGAGGACATGGCGATTGCCGGGTTCGACAATGAAAGCTGGACCGAGCTGGCCGGGCCGGGGCTAACCGTGATCGAGCAGCCGGTGGCCGATCTCGGCCGGGCCGCGATGCAACTGCTGATGGACCGGCTGGACGCCCCGGATGCCCCCATGCGCAAGTTGGTGCTGGGCGGGCGCTGTGTGGTTCGCGGCTCAACAGGGCGGGTAACCGGGGCGGCGGGTTAGCATCCCGCCCCTGAAGCCCGCTGCATCCCGCGCCGGGCGGGCGGCTCTAAACAAATGGCCAGCATCAGCTTGACTCAAATCAATGGCTATTACCCGGGTTTGCGCTACAACTCATCGTCTTAATTATGACCATAATTCAAACTTGGGGGAAATAATCATGAACGATGCCCAGGCCTTTCAACCGGTCGCGATGCCACGGCTCAACGAGGCGGCACCCGCATTCGAGACCAAGACGACGCATGGTCCTAAAAAACTCTCCGACTACAAGGGCAAGTGGTTGATCCTGTTCTCTCACCCGGCTGATTTCACGCCCGTGTGCACCACGGAATTTATTGCATTTTCCAGAAACTATCCAAGATTCCAGGCGCTGAACTGCGATCTTCTCGGCCTTTCGATCGACAGCAATTTCGCCCACATCGCCTGGGCGCGCAGCATCGAGCATAATTTCGGGGTCAAGGTTCCGTTCCCGATCATTGAGGATCTCTCAATGAAAGTGGCGCACGCCTATGGCATGATCCAGCCCGGCGCCAGCGACACCTCCGCCGTGCGCGCCACTTTCTTCATCGATCCCGAGAGCAAGCTGCGCGCCATGGTATACTACCCGATGAGCAACGGACGCAGCATCGAGGAGTTCCTGCGCCTGCTCGAAGCCTTGCAAACCAGCGACAAGCACGGCATTGCGACGCCGGAAGCCTGGAAGCCAGGTGAAAAGGTCATCGTGCCGCCGCCGCAGACCCAGGCTGACGCCGAGGCGCGCCAGGGCAAGGGGTATGACTATACCGATTGGTACTTCTCCAAAAAGGAACTCCCCCGCTAATTTGCTGAAAGATCGATGATGCGCGCGCCATCATCACCACCATTACCAGCGCAATAGGCGGCCCGGATGTGCGAGTTGTTCGCGCTGTCGAGCAAAATGCCAACCAATGTCAATTTTTCGTTGGACATTTTTTCCAGGCACGGCGGTTTCGGCGGTAGGATGCTCGATGGCTGGGGGCTGGCCTTCTATGATGGTGCCGATGTCCGGCTGTACCGTGAGCCCGAGCCGGCCGGGCAGAGCGATTGGGTGTCTTTCATCGAACAGCGCCGGCAGCGCACCGGCCTGGTCCTCTCCCACATCCGGCGCGCCACCCGGGGTGCGGTCTCGCTGCGCAATACCCAGCCTTTCATGCGCGAGCTGGGCGGGCGGGCGCATGTTTTCGCGCATAATGGCGATCTCGCAACAATCAACCAGCGCATGGCCGGGCGCTGGACTCGCTTTCAGCCAATCGGGGAGACTGATTCCGAGATAGCCTTCTGCATCCTGCTCGAGGCGCTCTCCCCGCTCTGGGCCGGGCGTGCGCTCCCCTCCGTTGCCAGCCGAATGGCGGTCATCGAGGCTTTCGCGGCGCAGTTACGCGCGCTTGGCCCGGCAAATTTCATATATGCGGACGGCGATGTGCTGTTCGCGCATGGGCACCGGCGCATACAGCAGGACGGCGCGATTGCCCCGCCCGGACTTTTCCGGCTCACGCGCGCCTGCGGCACGGGCGATGCCGCAGCCGCAGCCTCCGGTATCAGAATCGGTGACGAACACGCCATGCAGGAGCTGGTTTTGTTCGCCAGCGTTCCGCTGACGGCAGAAGCCTGGCAGCCGCTGCGCGAGGGCGAGGTGGCCGCCGCCCGGCACGGCCGCCAGATCAAAGGGCCGGATTTTTTATAGGCGGCAAGCCAGTATCCCGCCCCTGAATCTAGTGGGACACGTCATTGAAAATGCCGTGTCCCACTAGCGTCATATTTAGCGCGCGCCGCCCACCAACCCGCGCGCAGTACCCTGCGTCATGAATGAC
>NZ_JABEVC010000195.1 GCF_013044125.1 Acidocella sp.
CTCCGGGTAGATGGCGATGGTCTGAATGCCAAGCTCGGCCGCCGCGCGCATGACGCGGATGGCGATTTCAGACCGGTTGGCGACCAGAAGGCGTTTGAAATGCTTCACAGATGTATCTCTCCGTCATGCCGGCATATTCCCGGCTAGGCTGGTTTTCTTGCTCGTATCCCAAAACTTCGCCGCAGAGCAATGCCACCAGCCGGGGGGAGATGTAAAGTTGTGCCTTTTTTTACAGCAAAACGGCAGGGTGGTTTATTTTTAGGCGGAGTTGCCGCAGCACAAAAAAGGCGGGCCATGAAGCCCGCCTTTTTTCGCGGCATTCGGCTTGACCTTAGTGATCCAGCGACTGCACGATTTCCTCGGTCATCTTTTTGGCGTCGCCGAAGAGCATCATGGTGTTGTCACGGAAGAAGAGTTCGTTGTCGACGCCGGAGTAGCCCGAGGCCATGGAGCGCTTCACGAACAGCACGGTCTTGGCTTTGTCGACCTCCAGGATCGGCATCCCGAAGATCGGGCTGGCCGGGTTGGTTTTGGCCGCCGGGTTCGTTACGTCGTTGGCGCCGATGACGTACACCACGTCAGCCGAGGCGAACTCGTTGTTGATGGTTTCCAGCTCGAACACATCGTCATACGAGACGCCGGCTTCGGCCAGCAGCACGTTCATGTGGCCGGGCATGCGGCCCGCCACCGGGTGGATGGCGTATTTGACCACGATGTTGTCAGCCTTCAGCACATCCGCCATTTCACGCAGGGCGTGCTGCGCCTGGGACACCGCCATGCCGTAGCCGGGCACGATGATGACCTTGGAGGCGTTCTTCATGATGAAGGCGGCGTCCTCGGCGGAACCGATTTTCACCGATTTGTCGCCCGAGGTGGTGCCGGCCACGGCCTCGGTGCCGGCGTTGCCGAAGCCGCCCAGCAACACGTTGAAGATGCTGCGGTTCATGCCCTTGCACATGATGTAGGACAGGATGGCGCCCGAGGAGCCGACCAGCGCGCCGGTGACGATAAGCGCCATGTTGCCGATGGTGAAGCCGATGCCGGCGGCGGCCCAGCCGGAATAGGAGTTCAGCATCGAGACCACGACCGGCATGTCCGCGCCGCCGATGGGGATGATGAGCAGGAAGCCCATGAGCAGCGCCAGGATGGCGACCGCCGCGAACAGGATTTTGCTGCCGCCGGAGACGATGAACAGCAGAACCAGGACGAACAGCAGAATGCCGAGGCCCAGGTTGAGCTTGTGCTGGCCGCGGAAGGTGATCGGCGTGCCCGACATCAGCGCTTGCAGCTTGGCGAAGGCGATGAGCGAGCCGGTGAAGGTGACAGCGCCGATGGCCAGGCCAAGCGACATTTCCACCAGGCTCTCCAGATGGATATGCCCGGTGGTGCCGATGCCGAAGCTCTGCGGCGCGTTCAGCGCCGAGGCGGCGACGAACACGGCGGCCAGACCGACCAGGGAGTGGAAGGCGGCGACGAGTTGGGGCAGCGCGGTCATTTTAATGCGCAGCGCCGCCACGGTGCCGATGGCGCCGCCTATGGCGACGCCGAGCACGATGAGCGCCACGCCGCCCAGCGACATGCCGCTATGCACCAGGGTCGCCAGAATGGCGATGCCCATGCCGATGATGCCGAGCCGGTTGCCCCGGCGCGAGGTGGTGGGATGCGAGAGGCCGCGCAACGCCAGGATAAATAATACCGCGGCGACCAGATAGGCGAAGGAGGTAAGGGACTGGTTCATCTGGCGGGCGCCTTATTTTTTACGGAACATCGAGAGCATGCGGTTGGTCACCACAAAGCCGCCGAAAATGTTGATACTGACCAGCACCACGGCCAGGAAGCCGAACAAATGGGCGACGGAGCTGCCCTGCAGGCCGGTTGCCAGCATGGCGCCGACGATGATGACCGAGGAGATGGCGTTGGTGACGGCCATGAGGGGCGAGTGCAGCGCCGGGGTGACGTTCCACACCACATAGTAGCCCACGAAAATCGCCAGCACGAAGATGCTGAACAGATACACGAAGGGGGCGGCGGGCGGCGCGTTCTGCGCCGCGATGGCGGCGACGCCGGCGGCGTTTTGCGCGAGAATCGAGGCTTGATGCGCGAGATCTGCCGCTTGTGCGGCTAAGTCGGCTGGTGTCATGTTTAGCTCCCCCCTTTTAAGCGGCTGCGGGAATGAAATTCGGGTGAACGACCTGGCCACCCTTGGTCAGCAGCACACCTTTAATGATGTCGTCGGACTCGGTGAGCTTGGGCGCTTTGGCGCTGCTATCCCAAAAGGTCGTGATGAATGTGAGCAGGTTGCGCGCGTAGAGCTGGCTGGCGGCGACGGCGATGCGCGAGGGCCAGTTGCGGTGGCCGATGATGGTGACGCCGTTGGCGGTGGTGATGGTCTCGCCCGGCACGGTATCGGCGCAATTGCCGCCTGAATCGGCCGCGAGGTCTATGATGATGCTGCCCGCGCGCATGGCGGCGACCATTTCGGAGGTGACGATCACCGGCGCCTTGCGCCCCTGCACCAGCGCGGTGCAGACGATGATGTCGTTCTTGGCGACGGTGGCGGCCATGAGGTCCGCTTGTTTCTTGCGGAATTCCTCGGACATCTGCCCGGCATAGGGGCCGGTCTGCTTGGCTGACTCCTCATCATCGACGCCGATATAGGTGGCGCCGAGGGATTTGATCTCTTCCTTGGCGGCGGGGCGGACATCCGTGCCGGAGACGATGCCGCCGAGGCGGCGCGCGGTGGCGATGGCCTGCAGCCCGGCCACGCCGGCGCCGATGACCAGCACGCGGGCGGGCGGAACGGTGCCGGCGGCGGTCATCATCATCGGGAAGCCGCGCGCGAAGGCGTTGGCAGCCTCGATGAGGGCGCGGTAGCCGGAGAGGTTGGCCTGGCTGGAGAGCACGTCCATGCTCTGGGCGCGGGTGATGCGGGGCATCATCTCCATCGCCACGCCGTCAATCTTCGCGGCGGCCAGGGCCGGAACCAGCTCTGGATTGCCGAAGGTGTTCATGGTGCAGACCAGCAAGGTGCCCGGCTCCACCAGGGAACGGACTTCCGGCTCGGGCGCCTGCACGGCGAAGAGGATTCCAGCGCCTTTCAGGGCGGTTGCGGCATCGGGGGTGATTTGCGCCCCGGCGGCCGCGAACTCCTCATCGGAGATCGCCGCTTGCAGTCCGGCGCCGGCCTCGATGGCGACGCTGAGGCCAAGAGCGATCAGCTTTTTGACTGTATCCGGTGTCGCCGCCACGCGGGCTTCGCCGGCGCGACGTTCTTTTAAAACAGCTAGACGCATGGACCATTCCCTAAAAAACGCTATCGATTGCAACGCACCATGATGGAGGCTGCGTAATTATTCAAGAGCATACGCGCCGGGCCCGCGCGTTACCACGCATGCCCCTGCCGAAAGTGTGAGGTGCGGGCGGCGGCGCGCGGCGGGATTCAGAGAATGATGACCGCGACGTGGCCCTTTTCGGCGGAAAAGCCGAGATAGCGATAGCGCAGCCCGGTTGCGGCGATGAACTCCTGGAACGCCTTGTATTCATGCGCGCGCCAGCCTGGGTAGTTGAAATATTCATCGAACACGATGACCGTGCCGCTGCCGATGCGCGGACGCAGCCGCTCGAAGATGACGGTTGTGCTGATGTAGATGTCGCAATCGACATGGATGAGGGCGCATTGGGCCGGATTTGCCGCCAGGAAGGGCGGCAGGGTTTTGTCAAACCAGCCGACATGCAGAATGGCGTTGGCCGGGACTTTTGGCAGTTTTCCACGCAGGGTGAAGGCGCCGGCGGCCTCCTTGGTGCCGCCCCAGTCGCCGGGGAGGCCCTCGAAACTGTCAAACCCATGGACATTGCCGGGGCGCAGGCTGGCGAGGTGGCGCAAAGAGGCGCCCTTCTCGACGCCGAACTCCAGCACCAGCCCTTCGGCCGGGGCGCGCGAGAGGGCGAATTTCAGCAGATCCAGCCGGTCGGGCAGGACCATCGCCTCGCTCATGTTGGCGACGATATAATCCACCGCCTCGCGCTTGGCGTGCAGGCGCAGGTCGATCCATAGATCGTTGGCGTAGAAGGAATGCAGGATCTTCCGGTAGGCGCGGGCGATGAAGCCCTCGCGCAGGCCGCGTTTAAAAATTGCCATCGACGCCCTCGGTCATGATTGTTGCACGCGCGCTGGTATTACTTGGCCTCCGGCACCCCGGCAATGCGCAGGGCCTCCTGCTGGCGGGCGGTGAGCCGGGCGGGGTCGAAGTCGTCAACGGTTTCATGGAACAGCCGGCTCCAGTTCAGCTCAGCGCGCAGGCGCATGAACACAGAGCCGAGGCCGATGGCGGAGCGGTCCATGAGGACGAATTCACGCGGGGGGCGCACGCCGCCGGTGCGTTGCAGCCCGGCATGAACTTTTTGTGCCACCGAGCGGCCGAACTGGGTGTCGCCGTTTTCCTCGATGGGGCGGACGCGGTCCTCGACCAGCGGGCCGTAGAGGAATTGCGCCCAGCCGTTGAGGATGGTGATCTGCTCATCGGTGATGCCCTTGAAGCCCCAGATGTCATAGGCGTGGCGGGCGCGCGCGGAGTCGGCGTCGCGCACGGCGGCGTAGAGCTCCAGCACGCCGCCGACGAATTTGGCCGGGAAGACGCGGATGGAGCCGTAATCCAGCAGGTTGAGGCCGCCGGCCTCGGAGACCTGGTAGTTGCCCAGATGCGGGTCTCCATGGATGACGCCGTAACGGTAGAAGGGGATGTACCAGGCGCGGAAGAGCGCAGTGGCCAGGGCGTTGCGCTGCTCCAGGCTGGGATTGCCCTCCAGCCAGGTGCTCAGCCCGACGCCGTTCAGCCATTTCATGGTGAGCAGGCGCGGCGTGGTGTATTGCGCCACCGGCTCGGGGACGTTCACGTTGGGGACGCCCGCCAGCATGGCGCGGTAGAGGCGCATCTGCGCGGCCTCGCGCTTGTAGTCCAGCTCCTCGCGCAGGCGCTCGCAGAGTTCGACGTAGATGTCGTCCTGGATGATGGCGTTGTCCATGCGCCGGTAGAGCGCCATGGCCATTTTCACCTGGCGCAGGTCGGCTTCGACGATGTTGGGCATGTCCGGGTATTGCAGCTTGCAGGCGACCTGGGTGCCATCGGGCAGGGTGGCCTTGTGGACCTGGCCGAGACTGGCGGCGGCGGCGGCCTCATGGCCGAAGGTTGTGAATTTTTTCTCCCAGTCCGGCCCCAGCTCGCTCTGCATGCGCCGGCGCACGAAGGCCCAGCCCATTGGCGGCGCGTTGGCCTGGAGTTCGGCCAGCTGGGCGGCGTATTCGGGGGGCAGCGCGTCGGGCACGGTGGAGAGGAACTGGGCCACCTTCATCATCGGCCCCTTGAGGCCGCCGAGCACGGCTTTTAAATCCTGGGCGTGGCGGGCCTGGTCGGTTTTAATGCCGAGCACACGCTCCCCCGCGATGCGCGCGGCGATGCCGCCGACGGCGCCCGA
>NZ_JABEVC010000196.1 GCF_013044125.1 Acidocella sp.
GCCTCCCATCAATCAAATCAACGGGAAACACCGAATCACAACTCACCGCGCCGGGGGAATCCCCGGAGAGTCAGAAAATTCGGCAGCTGGTATAAGAGCTTATTTCCGTTCGGTTTCCGCCTCAACCCCCAGCATCTGCGCCAGCCGGTCCAGCCGGCGCAGCACCGCATCTCCCGCGAACACGCCGGTGGCCTCCGTCAACCCCAGAACCAAGCGGTCTTGCGCGATGGCGAGGCTGGTTCCGGCCAGCAGTTGCGGCGTCCCAGCCGAGAGCGTGTAGGCTAGGCGCAGCGCAATGCCCAAGGTCTCCGCGCGGCGGGCTGCGTGCATGTCCAGCAGGCTGCGCGCGGGCGCGAGGAATGCGGCATCGGGCGGCGCTTCGTAGCGCAGCGCCATGGTCAGCGCGAGAAAAGCTCTGGCATGGTGGTCCAGCCCGATTCCGGCCTGGCGCAATACACGCAAAAACGCCTGTTCGGCGCGGTATTCCGGGTGCTCATGGCTGCCGATGTCGGAGAGCCAGCATGCGGCCTCGCGCAGGCGACGCTGCGGGCCGGTCTCGCCAGGGAAGAGCGGGTTGGTCCAGTTTATGAGTTCGGGCGGCAGGCTGGCGTCGCGCATGGTGCCGCGCGTGAGGTCGCGTCCGGCCGCCAGCAACGGGTCCTCGCCGCGGATTTCGGGCGGCATCAGCCGGGCGAACCATCCTTCGCGCAGCCCGTTGGCGGAAAACACCACGCGGTTAACGCCCGAGGCACGCAGCAGCCGCCGCAAAATCACCGCCGCATAGGGCAGATCCTCGATGCGCCGGCGCGGCACGCCGGGCATACGCTCGATCAGCTTGCGGCCCGCCTCGGAGACAACACCGGCCAGATCGCGCGCCTCCTCCCGGCCGATGGTGTAGTGATGCACCATGTTCAGCGGGTAGCCGGTCTGGGCGATGTGAATACGCGCCAGCGCCCGGAACGCGCCGCCGGAGAGATATAAGTCCCGCCCCGCCGCCTCGCCTATGAAGGGCGTACGCTCCAGCTCCGCGGTCATGATCGCGCGTGCCTTCAGCAAGTCGCCGCCGGAGCGGTCCGCAAGGCGGATCACGCCGGCCGGGATCGTCGCCGCCTGGCCCACACGGCCCGATTCGAGCCGCACCAGCTCAAGCGAGCCGCCGCCAAGATCAGCCAGCACGCCATCCGCCCCCGGAATGCCGCAAAGCACGCCCTCGGCCGAGAGTGCGGCCTCCTGCTCGCCCGACAGCACATTGATCCGCATATCGGGCAGCCGCTGGGCCATCAGCTGGACGAATTCTCCCCCATTTTCCGCATCGCGCACTGCCGAAGTCGCCAGCACATCGAACGGGCTGGCCCCCATGGCGCGCGCGATGGCGGCGTAGCGGCGCAGCACCGTCCCCGTCTGTTCCAGCGCCGCCTCGTCCAGCCGGCCGGTTTTGGCCATGCCCTTGGCGAGACGGATGACGGCTTTTTCGTTAAAAATTTGTACCGGGTTGCGCGCCTGCCCCTCATAGATGACCAGGCGGACGGAGTTGGACCCGAGATCAACCACCGCGCGGCGCGATAATCCGGAGGGGATGGCGTATTGGGTGGCGGTCATCTCGTTCATGGCTCCTGTCTCGCAGATTTAGACACGCCGGTTAAGTCATGCTTCCATGAAAAACCGGCGGCCCTGGAGAGCTTAGCGCAATTGCGGGTTGTCGAAGAGGGGGTTGCGCCAACGGTGCATGGCCCGGCTCAGCGCCTCGGCCAGTTCGCGCTTCTGCGCTTCGCCTAGCGCGCGCGCCACCTCAAAGCTCTTGCCGCGCGAGGAAAACAACAGTTTCGGCACGGTGCCGGGGCGCTCCTCCAGCACTACGTTCAGCCAGTCCGGCGCCACCGAGAAGCTGGTGCGCCGGCCGTGCACATCCGTGCGGGTGACCGCCAGCAGTTCATCACTCAGGCTGATCGTCTCGCGCTCACGCGCCGCGCGCATATTCAGCCAGAACAGGCAAACCGCCAGGAGCATGTCCGCGATGTTGAAGCCGATGACGGGCCAGGCGCCCAGATGCGCCATTTCGCTGGTCATCAACAATGAAACCGCGATCATCCCCCCCATCACCATGAACATGGCGCGGTATGACAGGCTGCGATGAGGTTTGATCACGGCCTCGAAAATCAGATTTTTGCTCCCCGCACTGGCGGTCTGCGCGTCCATACCGCATAAATCGTATGGATATGGCCGCGGGCAAGGAAAAAAATCAAAGGATGATGAAACGGGCTGACATCCGGGCGTTTCTGGAGGCGATTTCCGGCGGCAATGCCAATCCGCGCACCGAGCTTGACTACGCCACCCCCTACCAGTTGCTGGTCGCGGTCGTACTCTCGGCCCAGGCCACTGATGTCTCGGTCAACCGCGTGACCAGAACCCTGTTCGCCGATGCCCCCACCCCGCAGGCCATGGTGGCGCTGGGCGAGGCGGGAATCGCGCAGCGGATTCAATCCATAGGCCTGTGGCGGGCCAAGGCGAAAAACGTGGCCCTGCTCTCGCAGCAGCTGCTGGAGCGCCATGGCGGCGCGGTGCCCGGCGAGCGCGTGGCGCTGGAGGCGCTGCCCGGCGTGGGCCGCAAAACCGCCAACGTGGTGCTGAACGAGGTTTTCGGTCAGCCTGCAATGGCGGTGGACACGCATATCTTCCGCCTCGGCAACCGCACCGGCCTGGCGCCAGGCAGCACCCCGCGCGCCGTGGAGGATGCATTACTGAAGCGCATCCCCAGGGACATGCTCAAGCCCGCGCATCTGTGGCTGATTCTGCACGGGCGCTACGTTTGCAAGGCCCGCACGCCGGAATGCTGGCGCTGCCCCGGCGCGGCCTATTGCACCTATGGCGAGAAAACCATCAAAGCCTGATCGTCTCGCCGCAATCCAGCGTAAAGAACAAATCCTCCGCAATCCCCGCCTCCTCCCGCGCCGCGGCCAGGTCCTGCTCCGGCGCGCCAATCGCCTCGGCGGTCAGTTGGAACGTGCCGAAATGCATGCCGATGGCCCGCTTCGCCTCCAGCGCCGCGAAGGCCTGCACAGCGTCCTGCGGGTTCATATGCACCGGCCCCATGAACCAGCGCGGCTCGTAGGCGCCGATCGGCAGCAGGGCCAAGTCCGGCGCGCCGAGGCGGGCGCGGATTTCAGCAAAGAATTTGGTCGCCCCGGTGTCCCCCGCGAAATAGATTCTCCGGTCCTGATGTTCAATGAACATCCCGCCCCAGAGCGTCGCGTTGCGGTCATACAAGGTGCGGGCGGCAAAATGCCGCGCCGGCGTCACGGTCAGCACCGCCTCGCCATGGGTGTGGCTCTGCCACCAGTCCAACTCCACCGCGCCGGAGATTCCCTTTTTGCGCAGATACATGGCATTGCCCAGCGTGGTCACGATATGCACTTTCGGGAAACGCGCGCGCAGTTTGCGCAGCGAGATGATATCCATATGGTCGTAATGATTATGCGACAGCAAAATCAGATCGACATGCGGCAGATGATGCAGCGCGATTCCCGGCGCGCGGACACGCTTTGGCCCGGCGAATTGCGAGGGCGAGCAGCGCGCGGAAAACACCGGGTCGGTTAGAATGCTCAACCCCGGCAGGCGAAGCAGAAACGTGCTGTGGCCGATGAAGCTGACGGTGGGCGGCTCAGCCGCGGGAACGGGATGGTGATTGTTCTCAACATGCCCGGGCCAGTTGGCCCAGGTCTCCGGGTTTCTGCGCAGCCGCGCGCGCAGAATACTGAAAAAGCTCAACCGCCGGCCATCGGCGGCGCGGGCCGTGGGCTCGGGATTGAAGAAACGCCTGCCGTCGTAATGGTCTGAGATGGGATAGGACATGGCGCTTATCTGGTGCGCGTCCGGCGGATTAAAACCAGTGCCTTGCCGGGCGCAGGGAGACGCGCCGGCCGGCTATTTCTTCGCCTCGAACCTGTAAGGGCTGGCGCTGGTGGTCAGCGGGTCGATGCTGAGCCGGTGCGCAAGCGGCGGAAACGCGCGCGAGCGGCAATCCTGGCGCTCGCACAACCGGCAGGAGAGGCCAATGCCCACCGCCGCGGTGGCCAGGTCCAGCCCATCGCCATAAACCAGCTCCCCGGCATGGCTGACATCGCAGCCCATGGCCACAACGCGCACCGGCGGCGGCTCGCCCCAGCGCGCGGGCCGGCCGGCGATGGCACGGGCAAAGCACAAAAATGTCTCCGTGGCTGAAAGCTGCGCTACCTGCACGCGGATGGTCCCCGGCGTGGCGAAGGCGGAATGGACAATCCAGCGCGGGCAGGTGCCGCCAAAGCGCATGAAGGGAAAACCGGCGGCCGAGAAGCGCTTGCTGACATTGCCCGCCGGGTCCACCCGCAAAAAGAAGAACGGCACGCCGCGCGCGCCATTGCGCTGCAAGGTGGAGAGCCGGTGGCATGCCTGCTCGTAGCTCACGCCAAAACGCGCCGCGATGGCGTCCACATCGTAGCGCAGCTGGCGCGCGGTCTCCAAAAAGGCGTCATAGGGCATCAGGATCGCGCCGGTGATGTAATTGAGCAGGCCGATGCGCAACAGCTCCGTGGCATCGCGCGAGGACGGGTTGGCGCCTTTGATGATCGGCTCGATCGCATCGCGCGCCTCCAGCAAGGCAAGCTGGAACGCCATCTGGAAGCCGCGGCTCTCGCGCGGCAGATCCTCCGAGAGCGTGAGCAGCCGGGCTTTGGCGTCAAACACCCGCAGCGCGCCGGGCAGCGGCTGCACCCGCACAATCAGCCCATGCACCTGGCGCAACCGCTCTGCCAGCGCGTGGCTGCTGCCGATGGTCTGCGCGTTCAGGGTCTCGTTGATAACCTCGGCGGCGGCCTCCAGCGCCGGAAAATGGTTCTCATGGTCATGAAAGAAGTCCCGCACCTCCTCATTGGGCAGCATGATCTTGCGCCCCGACGGCAAGGTGATGCCCGAGGACTCCTCGCGTGCCCCGGCCAGGGCGCGATGCAGCGCCAGAATCGCCCGCGCGCCGTTGGGCGCCGCCGCCAGCGCCTGAATCTCGGCCTCGGGCACCGGCTCTATGGCCAGTTGCGGGTCGGCGAACACTTCGCGCAACGCCACCTCGAACTCGCGCTCCTGCACGCCGGAGAGCGCCGCAAGGTCAACATGCAGAATATCCGTCAGCTTGAACAACAGCGAGGCGGTGACATTGCGCTGGTCATGCTCAACGAGATTAAGATAACTCGTTGAAATTCCTAGTTTTTGCGCCAAGCCTTGTTGGGAATACCCCTGCTCCATGCGCAGGCGGCGGATGGTTTTACCAATGGCAGTTTTTGACATAATTTACACATAGCAAAATTTTACAGTAAAGTTAAACACTTATTTCGAGGGTTCAGGCCGAGTTTTCGCTATGCTTCACTGTGCATTGTAAATTATTAACTGGGTTACGCCAATTCACAGCCGACCCAGGAGACCCGCCATGCAGACCCAAACAATCACCACCAAAACCTCCATCGCAACCATGCAGGGCCATGACTATGATGACGGCCTGGTGCATTCCCACGGCTGGGCCCGCGAATCGCGTGAACGCAAGGCCACGGCGCCCGCCCAGGATTATGACGACGGCCTGGTCCATGCCCATGCCTGGGCGATGTCCTCCCCGGAACGCTGAAATAATTTCGCGCCCCCGGGCCTGCCCGCCACAAACGGGCTTGACCTGGGGGACGAATCACCCTCAAATATCAATAACAATAAACAAAGAAGCGCATAAGCGCAGCCTGTTCAGGAAACGTCCGCGAACACCCCTGGGTCATTACTCCCAGGGTTTTTTATTGCCTTTTTCTTTCCGGGTTTCCCGCCGCGGAGAAATCATGGCAACCTGCGCCCATGCCTGCCCGGCCATTCATCCTCACCCCAGACCTGCTGCTCCGCGCCTACCGGCTGGGGCTGTTCCCCATGGCTGAATCGCGCGAGAGCCAGACTTTGCACTGGCTCGACCCCGAGACGCGCGGCGTGCTGCCGCTGGATAAGTTCCATCTGCCCCGCAGCCTGATGAAAACCCTGCGCAGCGGCAAATTCACCGTCACGGCGGATGTTGATTTCCCCGGCACCATCGCCGCCTGCGCCGCCGCACGGGAGAAACGGCCGGAGACCTGGATCAACCAGGAGATCGAGCGGCTCTTCATCGCGCTGTTCCACCTCGGCTTCGCCCATAGCGTGGAGACCTGGGAGAACGGCACGCTGGTTGGCGGGCTGTACGGCGCCAGCCTGGGCGGCGCTTTTTTCGGCGAAAGCATGTTCTCCACCGCGACGGACGCCTCCAAAGTGGCGCTGGTGCATCTGCTCGCGCGGCTGCGCCTGGGCGGCTTCACCCTGTTGGATACACAGTTCATCACCACCCACCTGGCCCGCTTCGGCGCCGTCGAGATTACGCGCACCGCCTATCACGCCTTGCTCGCGCAAGCGGCGGAAACTCCCGCGCGCTTCATCGCCAGCCCTGATCCTGCCGTATTGCTGCGCGAAATAGACGCCATGAGGAAAGAATCGCCATGAAAATTTTGCCCTTCGTACTCCCCGCGCTGCTGGCCGCAGGCCCTGCCCTGGCAACGCCCGCGTTTCTGCCCACCCGCGATGTCGCCATCACCTATGAGCTGGATGCGCCCGGCCGCGCGGCACAAAACTACCTGCTGAATTACGATGCCGCGCAAGAGCTGGCGCGGGTCGAAAACCCCGCGCAGGGCATCTATATCCTGGCCAACCTGCCCTCGGGCCAGGCGCAGGTGGTGGTGCCCGCCTTGCACGCCATCGTGCAGGCGCCCGATTTCTCTGCCCTGACGCAGGAAATCTCCACCGCCGGCGGCGCCCAGTTCACCCCGCTGGGCTCAGGGCATTATGCCGGCATGGCCTGCCGGAAATACCTGGTGCTCAACGCCCATGGCTCGGGCACCGCCTGCATCACGCCCGATGGCGTGGTGCTGCATTTCGCCGGGCATGATGAACACGGTTCAGCCGAGGTAACCGCGCTGTCCGTCGCCTACGCCCCGCAACCGGCGCAGGATTTTGCCCCGCCCGCGGGATTTTCCGACTTAACCCTCCCGCCAGGGGCCCTGCAGGCGCTTCTACAGCCGCAATAACTCTGCAAAATCGCCGGCCGCCGCACCGGCGATGCGGAATTTTTTATCCCGCGCGGTGGTTCCAGCCTCCTGGGTAATGGCCGCGGGCTTGATGTGCAACCAATCCGCCAGGGCTTGAATAATCGCCTCGTTGGCCCGCCCATCCTCGGGCGGGGCGGCGACCGAAATCCGCAACCGCGCTTGCGGCCAGCCGGGAATTGGGGCGGCGGCAATCACCGGGCCGACGCTCACCCGCTTCGCACCGGGATGCGCCTTCACCGCCACGATCAACCCGGCCGCCGTTTCAAGCCAGAAGCGCAACGCCCAGCCTATTGCCCGGCGACAAAGCGCTCCAGCCAGTGGATCGTGTAATCGCCATCGATGAACTCCGGCGCCTCCAAAATCTTCTCATGCAGCGGAATCGTGGTCTTGATCCCGGTGATGACAAATTCCCGCAACGCGCGGCGCATGCGGGCAATCGCCTCATCGCGCGTGCGCCCATAGCTGATCAGCTTGGCGATCAGACTGTCATAATGCGGCGGCACGCGATAACCGGCATAGAGTGCGGAGTCGACGCGCACGCCAAGCCCGCCGGGCGGATGATACATCACCACCGTTCCGGGCGATGGCGCAAAGGTTTCCGGGTCCTCGGCGGTGATCCGGCACTCGATGGCATGGCCCGCGAGGTGGATATCCTTCTGGCCGTAGCCCAGCGGCTCCCCAGCGGCGATGCGGATCTGCTCATGCACCAGATCCAGCCCCGAGATCATCTCCGAGACCGGATGCTCCACCTGCAAACGGGTGTTCATCTCGATGAAGGAGAACTGCTCGTCCTGGTACAGAAATTCCAGCGTTCCAGCGTTGCGGTAGCCGATTTTCTTCAGCGCCCTGGTCACCGTGGCGCCCAGCTCGTCGCGCTGCGCGATGGTGATAGCCGGGCTGCCCGCCTCTTCCAGCACCTTCTGGTGGCGCCGCTGCAACGAGCAGTCCCGCTCGCCGATATGCACCACGGCGCCGTGGTTATCAGCCAGAATCTGCAATTCGATATGGCGCGGCTTGTCCAGGTATTTTTCCATGTACACGGCATTGTTGCCAAACGCCGCCCCCGCCTCGGCGCGGGCCTCATGGAAGGCCGCGGCCAGCTCATCGGCGCTGTAGGCCACCTTCATGCCC
>NZ_JABEVC010000197.1 GCF_013044125.1 Acidocella sp.
CGCCCGAGCCCGAGCGACATCGTTAAAATCACGCCGATGGCGATATCGCGCTCGGCCAGTTTTTCGCCCAGCGCGCCCATCAGCACGCCGCCCAGCACTGTTACCCCCAGCATCCCCGCCAGCGGGGAGACGCCGAGCAGCACCGCCCCCGTGGCTCCGGCAAAGCCGACATGGCTCAGCGCATGACCGGCGAACGCCTGGCCCCGCAGCACCAGAAAATAGCCGACAAACCCGGCCAGCACGGCGACAATCCCCGCCGCGAGAAACGCATGGCGCATGAAATCATAATCAAGCATGGTCGCACGCATGGTGAGCATCGGGCCGGTCGGAGAGCACGAAAATCCGCCCCCCCGCGCGCAGCACCTCAATTTCGGAGCCATAGAGCTTCGAGAGCCCCTCGCTGGTGATCACCTCGTCCACCATGCCCAACGCCGCATGCCCGCCGGAGAGATACAGCACCCGGTCCATGCTGCCGAGGAGCGGATTGATATCATGGGCGGCGAACAGCACGGTCAGATTGCGGCTGCGCCGCAGCCGCGCGATCAGCGCGATCATCGCCGCTTGCGCCGCCGGGTCCAGGCTGATCAGCGGCTCGTCCAGCAGCAGCAGCTTCGGCGCCCCCAGCAGGGCGGTGGCCAGCAACAGCCGCTGGCGCTGCCCGCCGGAGAGCCGCGCCAGTGGCCGCGCCGCCAGCTCCACCCCGTCCACATCCTCCAGCGCCGCCATCACCTCTTCGCGCAGCCGCCCGCCGCTCAGCGGCAAGCCAAACTCATGCCCCCGCGCGGCATTGGCCAAAACATCGAACCCGCAGATGTTGGAGGGGGGCAGGGTGCTGCGTGTCTGCGGCATATAGCCGATATCCTGGTTGCCCCGGCGCGCCGGCGCGCCGAACACCTCGATGCGCCCGGCACTCAGCGGCTGCAACCCCAGAATCGCGCGGAACAGCGTGGTTTTCCCGGCGCCGTTCGGCCCCAGCACGCCGACAAACTCGCTGTCGCGAAACGCCAGCGATATATCGCGCAGCACATCCTGCCCGCCGCGCGAAATGGTGACATTTTGCAGTGAAATCATCCGCCACCCAGTGCCTTATCCACGCCGTTCAGTCCACTGCTCATCCACTGTTGATAATCCATCCCCGCCGGTTCGGTTTCGCTCACCCCCACCACCGGCACGCCCGAGCGCCGCGCCAGCGCCCGCAGCGAGGCGGTCAGATCATCCGTAACCTGCGCGTTATAGAACAACACCCGCACCCGCCGCCGCCGCAGATCATCCTCGAACGCCCCCATGTCAGAAGGGGCCGGCTCCGTGCCGTTCATCACCGCCAGTTGAAAACGCCGGTTGCGCATCACCAGCCCGAGCGCCCGCGCCATCAGCCCGAACACCGGTTCTGTTGCCGTCACCGGCGTCCCGGCGTATTTCGCCCGCATCGCCGCCACGCGCGCATAAACCGGCGCCAGCGCATCCAGCAACCGGGCGCCATTGCGCTGATACACCGCGGCGTTGGCGGCATCCTTCGCCGCCAGCACCGCCACCAGCCGCGCGATGAGCGCGGGTGCTGCCGCCGGATCGTACCACAGATGCGGATTATCCCCCGGCTTGCGCCCGAGCAGCGTGGCGATGTTTATCACCACCCGCCCCGGCGCCTCCGAGGCCGCCAGCAGCGGTCCCATCCAGGGGTCATAGTCCGCGCCGTTGACAATGACGACATCCGCCGCCGCCAACTCCCGCGCCACCGAGGGGCTGGCCGAGAACATATGCGGATCTTCATTCGGGTTTTTCAGTATGCTGGTCACACGCGCCAGCCCGCCGCTTATCTGCCCGGCAATATCCCCATACATATTCTCTGCCGCGACAATGCGTAAAACCGAAGCCGCCCGCGCCTTGCGCGCAAGCGCCAGCCCGCCCAGCCCGGCCAGCACACCCCGTCTGAAAAGCCTCAACTCACGTCCTCCCGTCCGCGCCACCGCCGCAACGCCTGGCGCACCGGCGCCATCGTCCGCCACATGCGGCTGCTCTCAATCGCCCGCGCATGCGCGGCCAGCCGGTCAATCTCGCGCTGCTGATGTTCGATATACGCCCGCAACGTCCCAATCGCCTCATAGCGTTCCACCGCTGAATCAATCCAGTGCCGCAGCTCTGCCGCGCGGGTGCGCGCCGCATCCTCCAGCGCCGCCAGCGCACCGCCAAACAGGGGCTCCGCCACGGCCAGATCGGCCGCAATCGCATCCAGCCCATCGCCCGGCGCCTCACCGGCCGCCGCGGCGATGTGCCAGCGATACGCCTCGCGCACCTCCCAGGGCACAGCCGAGTTTCCCAGCACCTCGTCCGCATCGCGCTCATGGTGGCGCAGGGCAGGGGACAAAAACGCACGCATCTCCGCCGCCGCAATCTCCGGCGCGTGGGGCCAGTCCACCCCTAGCTCCCCGCCCAGCCGCTCAACCGTGCCCGGCGCATCGGCCAAAACCTGCTCATAGGTCACGAATGCGCGCCTCATGCCCCGGCTGTCCCGTTCGGCAGCCAGCACATGGCGCAGCCACAGCAGCAGCGCCTTGCCTTCGCCAAACCCGTCGCGCGCGCACAGAGAGGCCGCAACCTCCAGCGGATGGCGCACCGCCAGCAGCACCAGCGGCTCAATGCCCAGTTCCGCCAGCACCTGGCGCCACAGCGGCAGCAACCGGCACAGCCTGGGGTCTTTCACCAGCAGCAGCGGCGCCGCGCCATATTCGCTGGCCAGCAACGCGCCTAGCCGCGCGCGGAACACCTCCGCCGCATCGCTCGCGAACCAGCCCGCATCCAGCTCCCGCAGATCATGCCAGGAGCCGCCCGCCGCCTCCAAAACCTCATCATGCAGCGCCAGCAGCGCCCGTGATTCCCAAAACCCGGTGGCGTTCACATCAGCCGCCGCCTCAACCAGCGCCTCCGGCAAGGCCGCGCCGCAGAGGTTCAACAACCTGGCCAGCGCCGATGTGCCGCTGCGATGCATCCCCAGCACCAGCAGGGCCCGCCGCGCCCTTGCGCTCATCGCAGCAAAGCCTCGGCCAATTCCTTCCAGCTTGCCGCATCGGGGGTCAGCAGCAGCCCGCCGCCGGTGACCGAGGGTGTATACGCCGAGCCATCAAACCGCCGCCCATAGCCGCCGGCCTCCTGGTGCAGCAGAAACCCCGCCGCATGGTCCCAGGGCAGCAGCTTACGGAACATCTGCGCGTGGCAATGCCCGGCGGCCAGCATCCGGTACTGGTGCGCGGCGCAGCGATAATCCGTCACCGCTGCCATCCGGTCCAGCCGGTGCAGCACATGGCTGCGCAGCGGCTCTTCCATCTACCGCCAGGACATCGAGCCAGTCATCTGCGCGACGGGAACCGGCGCTGCCACCCGCAGCCGCCGCCGCGCGCCATCGGGCGCCACCATCCAGGCGCCGCTGCCCAGCGTCGCGACCGCGGTATCATCGCTCACCGGATCATGGATGAACCCGGCCAAAATCCGGTCCTCTTCCACCAGCGCCGCCATCACGCCAAACAGCGGCAGCTCGGCGGCAAAATTCGCGGTGCCGTCAATCGGGTCGATAATCCAAACCCGCCCCGGCCGCGCCAGGCGTCCCAGCAGCGACGCATCGGCCGAAACCGCTTCCTCGCCCAGTACATCATCGCCCGGAAACAGCGCCCGCAACCCCGCATCCAGCGCCCGTTCGGCCGCCTCATCGGCCACCGTCACCGGGTCCAGCGGGCCGGATTTGCTCCGCACATCGCCCGCCGCGAGATGCTTGAACCGCGGCATGATCTCAGCGCGCGACACTTCGCGCAGCAAGCGGATCACATCCTCGATCACAGCCGCGCGAACCTGGCTTTATCGGCCGCCGTCATGCGCACCCGCAGCTTCACCAGCTCCTCGCCATCCGCGCGCGCCAGCACCTCGCCGTTGCGGTACAGCCATGCGATCCTGGCGCCATCGCTCACCGGCAGTTCCATCTCCAGCACCTCCATCCGCGCCGCCAGCCGCGCGTCGATCCCGGCGCGCAGCCGCTCCAGCCCTTCGCCGGTGAGCGCCGAGACCGCAATGCCCTCACCTTGGATCACATTGCCCACGCCGCCCAGCAGGTCGGCCTTGTTCAACACCTCCAGCGTGCGGTCCTGCCAATTCTCATCCAGCGTGCCGTCCTTGGCCATGCGGTTGAGCACGGCGCGCACATCCGCCGCCTGCGCCTGTGCATCCGGGTGCGCCACATCGCGCACATGCAGCAGCACATCGGCCTCCGCCACCTCCTCCAGCGTGGCGCGGAACGCCGCCACCAGCTCAGTCGGCAGGTCGGAGATGAACCCCACAGTATCGGAAAGTATGATCTGCCGGCCCGATGGCAGCAAAATCGCGCGCATCGTCGGGTCTAGCGTCGCGAACAACTGGTCCTGCGCCATCACCTCAGCCCCGGTCAGCGCGTTGAACAGCGTCGATTTCCCGGCATTGGTGTAGCCCACCAGCGCCACCACGGGGTAGGGCACCTTCTTGCGCGCCCCGCGGTGCAGCCCGCGCGTGCGCCGCACGTCCTCAAGCTCCAGCCGCAGCCGTGTAATTCGATCGCCAATCAAGCGCCGGTCCGCCTCGATCTGCGTCTCCCCCGGCCCGCCCAGAAACCCGAAACCACCGCGCTGGCGCTCCAGATGGGTCCATGAGCGCACGAGCCGCGAGCGTTGATACTCCAGATGCGCCAATTCCACCTGCAGCGCCCCCTCACGGGTACGCGCCCGGGCGCCGAAAATATCCAGGATCAACCCCGTCCGGTCGATCACCTTCACCCCCCAGGCGGTCTCCAGGTTGCGCTGCTGCACTGGCGTCAGGCTGGCGTCCACCACGGCCACATCCACCTGTGCATCTGCCAGAGCCGCGCGGGCCATCTCCACCTGCCCCTTGCCGAACAAGGTTGCAGGCGTAACGCTACGGGTGATGAACACATGTTCATGCACCACCACGAGGCCGATGCTCGCCGCCAGACCCACCGCCTCGGCCAGCCGCGCCTCCGCCGAGCGCGAAGCAACGCTCAGCCGTGCAGCTGATTTATCCCAAGGCAGAAGTATGGCCGCCCGCTTGGGCGGCGGCGCTGTCTCTTTCATCTGGCGCCCAGCCGCCCCGCTGTCCTCGCGCGAGGTCAGTTGTCCATGTCCGGGTCGTACTGCGGCTCGGGCGCGCGGTTCAGCTTCAGGGTCCCGGTGGTGTCCACCGGCGGCGGCGCCGCGCCTTCGGCCCTGGAGGCATCGAACAGCATGATCGGCGCCCCCGGCATCACGGTGCTGATCGCGTGCTTATACACGAGCTGGGTATGCCCATCGCGGCGCAGCAGCACGGAGAAATTATCAAACCAGGTGATAACACCCTGTAATTTCACGCCATTCACAAGAAACACCGTCACAGGTGTCTTGCTCTTGCGGACGTGATTCAGGAACACGTCCTGAACGTTCTGAGACTTATCGTTGGCCACGGCGGTTATCCTTTTTTTTGTCGTCCTGCGGACGATGACTGAGTCGGGTTATCCTAAAAGCGCAAAGTTTACCGGTACCTGCGTGGCGCGCGGCACCGGCTGCTTCAACTATATCCAAATTGTGCGCCGCGGCAACCGGCGCAAGGGGCGGCATCGCCGTTAAATCGTGCTCCAGAGTAACGCGAAGTTGAACACCAGGATCAACCCGGTCACCAGCCAGCCCGCCCCGCGCAGCCAAACCGGCGGGCGGAGCGCCTTCAGCCGCACCACGAAAAACATCAGCGGCAGCATTGCAAACGGCAACTGCAATGAGAGAATAACTTGGCTCAGCACCAGCAGCTTGTTCACCGCCGCCGGCCCGGCCAGCACCAGCACCCCCACAACAGGCAGCACCGCCAGCCCGCGCGTGAGCAGCCGGCGCGCCGCCACGGGCATGCGCATGCGCAAAAACCCTTCCATCACCACCTGCCCGGCCAGCGTGCCGGTCACCGTGGCGTTAATCCCCGAGCCCAGCAGCGCCACGGCGAAAATAATCGCCGCCGCCCGGTTGCCCAGAATCGGCGAGAGCAGCGCGAACGCCCGCCCCAGATCCTGCACATTCGTCTCCCCATGCGCATGGAACACGCTGCCCGCCATCACCAGAATCGCCGCGTTCACCAAAAACGCGAACACCAGCGCCGCGCAGCTATCCACCAGCGCCCAGAAAATCGCGCTGCGCCGGGCTTTCTCGCCCTCATGCACATGGCGCGTCTGCACCAGGGCCGAGTGCAGATACAAATTATGCGGCATCACCGTGGCGCCGATGATCCCAACGCCGATATAGAGCATCCCCGGATTGCTCAGCAGCGTCATATGCGGCGTCAGCCCCGCCAGGATCGGCCCCAGCGCCGCGTGCGCCATCAGAATTTCAATGAACAGCGCCATCGCGATCACGCCGCACAGCCCGATCACCGCCGCCTCCAGCAGCCGCATCCCCGAGCGCAGCAGCATCAGCACCACAAACGCATCGCCGATGGTTAGAACCGCGCCCAGCAGCAGCGGAATATGGAACAATAGGTTGAGCGCGATGGCGCCGCCGATCACCTCCGCCACATCGCAGGCGATGATCGCGCTCTGCGCCGCCACCCACATCACCGCGCCCCAGAACGGCGGCATCGCCGCGCGCGTCAACTGCGCCAGGTCGCGCCCCGTCGCCAGCCCCAGCCACGCCGCCAGCGCCTGCAACACCATCGCCATCACGCTGGCGAGCAGCACCACCGCCAGCAGCGCATAGCCGTAGCTGGACCCGGCGGCGAGGTCCGTCGCCCAGTTGCCGGGGTCCATATACCCCACCGCGATGATATACCCCGGCCCGAACGCGGCCAGAAACCGCCGCCATTTCCCCGCGCCGACCGGCGCGCGCACGCTGCCATGCACATCCGAGAGCGAAAGATCGGTTACTTCGGTCTTGATGTTCATTAAGCTCCATTATGTAGCCTTGGCTACACTTTTGCAAGCGCGCCTTCAATGTGTCATCCTTCAATGCGCCACCTGGAGATCGCCCGCTTTGCTGAAACCTTGCCCCCCGCCGCCCATGCCCGCAGAGCCCACCCAGGCGCGGCGTTTCAGCAAGGCCCGCGCCGCCCAGAGTTATGCGCTGCTGGAGGATTATGTGGAGCTGATTGATGATTTGCTCACCGCCACCGGCGAGGCCCGCGCGACTGACATCGCCCGCCGCTTAGGCGTCAGCCACGCCACGGTCATCAAGGCCATCGGCCGCCTCAAGCGCGAGGGCCTGGCAACCTCGCTGCCTTATCGTGGCGTGTTCCTCACCCCCGCGGGTGAAACACTGGCGGGCAAATCACGCGCCCGCCACCGCCTGGTAGTGGCCGTGCTCACCGCCATCGGCGTGCCGCCCGAAGCCGCCGAGCAGGACGCCGAGGGCCTGGAACACCACATCTCCCCCGCCACGTTGAAGGCGTTTGCCGCGTTTCTCAAGCGCCAGGGCTGAAACCACGGCGCCGCGCGGCTTACCCTGCTTTATCCAGCGCCTGCGCCAGATCGGCCAGAATATCCTCGATATGCTCCAGCCCGATCGAGAGCCGCACATACCCTTCCGAGACCCCGGCCGCGCGCTGCTCCTCCGGGGGCATCTGGCTATGCGTCGTGCTCGCCGGATGAATCGCCAGGCTGCGCGCGTCGCCGATATTTGCCACATGGTAGAACATCTGTAAGGCGGAGATGAACGCCTCTCCCGCCGCGCGCCCGCCGGCCAGCTCGAACCCAACCAGCCCGCCCATGCCGCCGGACAGATATTTATCCGCCCGCTCCTTCTCAAACCCCTTGGCCAGGCTGGGATGGATCACCCGCGCCACATTCGCCCGCGCGCTCAAAAACTTCACCACCGCCAGCGCATTTTCCGAATGCCGGGTGATGCGCAGCGGCAAGGTCTCAAGCCCCTGGATGATCTGGAACGCATTGAACGGCGAGAGCGCCGCGCCTAGATCGCGTAGCAGCACCACCCGCGCGCGGATGATATACGCAATCGGCCCCAGCGGCTTCACCGCCTCGGCCCATACCGCGCCATGATAGCTCGCATCGGGCGTATTGAGCAGCGGCTGGCGCGCGGGGAATGCCTGCCAGTCAAAATTCCCGCCGTCGATAATCACGCCGCCAATGCTGGTGCCATGCCCGCCGATGTATTTGGTCGTTGAATAAATCACCACCGCCGCGCCATGCTCAAACGGCCGCGCCAGCAGCGGCGCCGCGGTGTTGTCCATGATCAGCGGAATCCCGAACCCGCGCCCGATGGCGGCCACCTCCGCGATCGGGAACACCCGCAGCTTGGGGTTGGGCAGCGTCTCGGCATAATACGCCCGCGTGCGCTCATCCGTCGCGCGCGCAAACGCCTGCGGGTCCGCAGGGTCCACAAAGCGCACCTCAATCCCCTGGTCCTTCAGCGTATTGGCGAATAAATTCCACGTCCCGCCATAGAGATCAGTGGAGGCCACCACATTGTCGCCCGCGCGCGCCAGATTCTGGATCGAGAGCGCCGACGCCGCCTGTCCCGAGGCCACCGCCAGCGCCCCAACGCCCCCCTCCAGCGCCGCCAGCCGCTGCTCCAGCACATCGGTCGTCGGGTTCATGATGCGCGTGTAAATATTCCCGAATTCCTTCAGCGCGAACAAATTCGCCGCGTGTTCCGGGCTTTTGAACTGATATGAGGTGGTCTGGTAAATCGGCACCGCGACCGATCCGGTGGCGGCGTCCGCGCGCCACCCCGCATGCAGCGCCAGCGTTTCGGGATGTTTAGAGTTTACGGCCATGTGCTTGCTCCTGAGGAAGTCTTATGATGCCGCCGGCCTGGCCCGGGGCGGCGTCAGCCCACCGGCACCAAACCGCCGGATTGTACGTTAAAATGCATCCCCGCCAGAGTCAGGCTGCCATCGGCCACCCGCGCCGCAATCCAGGGAAATGTCATCAGATTCTCCAGCGAATCACGAATCGCCTCATGCTCGCAGGCGTGGCACAGCGAGTCGAAATCCGCCCCCTCGGCCTGCGGCGAATCGCAGACCCGCTGGCGCGCCTTATGTGCAATCGCCATCCAGGAGGCGATAAAATCCCCCTGGCCGGCGCCTGGCCCCTTCATCAGCGCGCGGATACCCCCGCACTGGCTGTGGCCCAGCACCACGATGGTGCGCACCTTCAGCGCCGTTACCGCGAATTCCAGCGCGGCGGAGGTGCCGTGGTTGCCGGTATCGGGCGCGTAGGGCGGCACCAGTGCGCTCACGTTGCGCACCACGAAAATCTCCCCCGGCGCGCAATCAAAAATCACCTCCGGCGCCACGCGGGAATCCGCGCAGGCAATCACCATCGCCGGCGGCGCCTGCCCGTCGCGCGCCAGCGTCGAGAACAAAGCCTTGTGCCGGCGCCAGTACCCTTTGCGGAACCGCGCGTACCCTTCCATCAACGTCTTCATAGTCCGGCCTCCTTTGCCTTGTTCCAGAGCGCGTCCATCTCCCCCAGGTCTGACATTTGCGGAGTCTTGCCCGCGCGCGCCAGTGCATCTTCCACAAAGCCAAACCGGCGGGCAAATTTCGCATTGGCCCCCGTCAGGCACTCTTCCGCGTTCAGCCCCAGCTTGCGCGCCAGATTGGCCATCACGAACAACATATCCCCGAGTTCATCGGCCAGCCGCGCCGGCGCCGCGCCGGGCAGTTCGGCGCGCAACTCGCGCACCTCTTCCTCCAGCTTGTCCAGCACCGCCTCCGCATGCGGCCAATCAAACCCCACCCGCGCCGCCCGCGCGCAAAATTTATGCGCCCGCGCCAAAGCGGGCAGGGCGCCCGCCACCCCGCTCAATGTCCCGCTTTCGGCCTTCTCCAGCCGCTCCTGCGCCTTCTGCGCCTCCCAGGCGGCGCTTTGCGCCCCGGCATCGCGCGCTGCCTCGCCGCCAAACACATGCGGATGCCGCCGGATCATCTTGTCCGTAATCCCCGCCGCCACCTCGTCAAAGCCGAACCACCCGCGCTCGCTGGCCATCTGCGCATGGTAGACGACCTGAAACAGCAAATCCCCCAGCTCATCGCGCAACGCTTCCGGCTCCCCGGACTCGATCGCCGCCTGTACCTCATAGGCTTCCTCGATCGTATAAGGCGCGATCGTCGAAAAATCCTGTTCCTTATCCCAGGGGCAGCCCGTAACAGGGTGCCGCAGCGCGGCCATGACATTGATAAGCTCGAGTACGCGCGGTTGATCGGTCATGGCCAAGTTGTAAATTCTCCAGCCGCAAATGGCCAGGGCCGCGTTGCTACCCCCGCGGATCAATGCTTCACTGCCCCCGCCGCCCCTCAATTCAGGAGCCCGCGATGACCAGTGCCTATAATTTCTCCTTCGAGACCCTCCAGGGCACCCCCTATCCCCTGCGTGCACTCGCGGGCCGGCCGCTGCTCATCGTCAATACCGCCTCCCAATGCGGCTTCACCCCGCAGTACAAGGCGCTGGAAGCCCTCTGGCAGGCGAACAAAGCTGCCGGACTGGCCGTCATCGGCGCTCCTTGTAATGATTTCGGCGGCCAGGAGCCCGGCTCCGCCACGGAAATCGCCAGCTTCTGCGAACTCAATTACGGTGTTGACTTCCCCATGATGGCCAAGGTCCACGTCAAAGGTCCTGATGCTCACCCGTTTTTCCAATGGGCGGCGGGGCAGGGCGGCTTTCTCGCCAAACCCCGCTGGAATTTCTACAAATACCTCATCAACAAAAACGGCGGGCTGGAGACCTGGTTCTCCAGTCTCACCCGCCCCGACTCGCCAAAATTCAAGGCGGCAATTGCGAAAATGCTAGGTTGATCATCCGCAGCGCCTCATCCCAGAGCCCATAGGCGGCAAAATCCTCCCGCCGCGCCCAGGCAAGCTCGCTCACGTCATCGCCAGCCGCCGCCTCGCCGCCCACATAGCGCGCGCCAAAGTCGAGGATGGTGTAATGATATTCGATGCGCCCCCCGGCATCGTAATGGATGGAATCCACATGCCCGAGCAGTTGCAGCGCTCCGCATTCCAGCCCGGTCTCCTCGCGCAGCTCCCGCCGTGCGCAATCCTGCGCGCTCTCGCCCAGCTCCTGCCCGCCGCCGGGCAGCGACCATGCCCCCGCCGCCGGCGGCCGCCCGCGGCGGACCAGCAACACCTCATCCCTGCGCAGCAGCACAACACCAATGCCCACGCGCGGATGCGCCGGGTAGCGCCTCATCCTGCCCGCACCGTCAAAATCGCCTCGCGCTGGTCGAATAAATTCAGCAACACCCGCACCGCCTGCCCGCGCGGGCTCTCCAGCCTCGGGTCGCGCTGCAACAGCAGCACCGCGTCCTGGCGCGCCATGGGGAGCAGATCCGCATGTTTTTCCGCATCCGCCAGCCGGTATCCGGGCAGGCCGGACTGCTTGGTGCCCAGAAAATCGCCTGAGCCGCGCAGCCTGAAATCCTCATCGGCAATCACGAACCCATCCGCGGTATCGCGCAGCAGCGCCAGACGCTTGCGCGCGCCCACGCTAATTTTGTCATCGTGCAGCAGCAGGCAAAAACTTTTCGCATCCCCGCGCCCCACCCGCCCGCGCAGCTGGTGCAACTGCGCCAGACCAAACCGCTCGGCATGCTCTATCACCATGATATTCGCCGCGCGCACATCCATCCCAACCTCGATTACCGTCGTCGCCACCAGAATTTTGCAGCGTCCCGCGCCAAAATCAGCCAGCGCCGCATCGCGCACCACCGCCTCCTGCTGCCCATGCGCCAGCGCCACCAGCGCGCCGAAGCGTTCGCGCAACTGGGCATAGCGCACCTCGGTCGCGGTAATGTCCAATACCTCGGATTCCGTCACCAGCGGGCACACCCAATACACTAGCCCCCCCGCCGCGATCGCCCGCTCAATCGCCGCCAGCACCTTCTCCAGCTCTGAAACCTTGTGCAGCGTCGTGGTAATTTTCTGCCGCCCCGCCGGCTTTCCGGTAATCCGGCTCACCTCCATCTCCGCCCAATGGGTCAACAGCAGCGTGCGCGGAATCGGCGTTGCCGTCATCACCAGCAAATCCGCTGCCGCCCCCTTGGCGCTCAGCGCCAGCCGCTGGTCCACGCCAAAGCGATGCTGCTCATCGATCACCGCCAGCGCGAGGTCCTTAAATTCCACCTCTTTCTGGAATATCGCGTGCGTGCCGATAATAATTGGCAAAAGCCCATCCGCCAGCGCCGCCAGAATCCGCCGCCGATCAACCCCCTTCACATTGCCCGTCAACAATGCAACCGGCACCGGGCAGAGCTTCTGAAACGTCGCATAATGCTGCTTGGCCAGAATCTCGGTCGGCGCCATCAGCGCCGCCTGCGCGCCGGCCTCCACCGTGCGCAGCATCCCCAGCAAGGCCACCAGCGTCTTGCCCGCGCCCACATCGCCCTGCAACAGCCGCAACATCTGGTGCGGCGCCGCCATATCCGCATCAATCTGCGCCAGCGCCTCCAGCTGCCCGGCCGTCAGCTTATGGCCAAAGCGCCGCAGCGCCTCCGCCCGCAGCCGCCCATCGCCCACCAAAACCCGCCCCGGCCGCTTGCGCCGCCGCGCACGCACAATCGCAAACGACAGCTGGCGCGCCAGCAGCTCGTCATACGCCAACCGCTCGGCGGGTTTCTCATCAGGCAGTTCAACCGGCGCATGCAGCGCCCGCAGCGCCTGCCCGAACCCCGGCCAGCCCCGTTTGCGCAACACGCTGGCATCCTGCCATTCGGCCAGCGCCGGCAAGCGGGCCAGCGCCCCCAGCGCGGCGCGGCGCATCACCCTGGGCACCACCCCCGCCGCCAGCGGCCATATCGGCTCAACCCATGGGAAATCAGCTTCCTGCAGCTGCGAGGCCACATAATCAGGATGTGCCATCACCAGCCGCCCGCCAAACGCCTCCAGCCTGCCGGACACAACCAGCCGCGCCCCGAGCGGAAACTGCACCAGCCGCGCCGCATGGAAGAGCACCACCTCGGCGAAGCCGGTCTCATCACCGATCACCACCCGGTGCGGCTGCCCTTTGCGCGCGGGCGCCTCATGGCGGATCACCTCGACCCGCAGCGTCGCGACCATCCCGGCCCTGGCCTCGCGTATCTTGGGTGTCTCGCGCCGGTCCATAAAATCCACCGGCAAATGAAACAGCACATCGCGCACGCTATCGCCCCCCACCAGCCGGCCCACCAAGGCCGAGAGTTTCGGCCCCAGCCCCGGCAGGGAGGAGATCGGCGCGCGCATCGGTTCAAGAATCTCAAGTGTCACATGCTGACTCTTGGCCAAAGCGCGCCTATACCGCAACCCAATATGACCGACTTTGAAAATCCGGCTCCAGAACCCTTGGACAACCGCCGCCGCCGGTTGATCTATCGCGCCCAGCACCGCGGCACTTACGAGAACGACCTGCTGATCGGTGAGTTCGTGAAGGCCCGAATCGCCTCGATGTCCGAATCCGAGCTGGACGAGATCGAGGCCGTCATGGAATTCCCTGACGCCGAGCTGGCCGACTGGCTGACCGGCCGCCTGCCTATCCCCCCCCATGCTGACAGCCCGATGCTCCAGCGTATTCGCGCCGCGGCACTGGCGCGGTTCTGATGGTCCCCGTCCACGGCGCGCCAGAAGGCGTCGATGCGCTGGTTCTGGTCCGCCGCTGGGCGGAACATACCGGCCCTGTTCTGCACATCGCGCGTGATGACACGCGCCTTGCCGGCCTCGCGGAAGCCATCGCGTTTTTCGGCCCGGAGGTTGAGGTCATCGCCTTCCCGGCGTGGGATTGCCTGCCCTATGACCGCGTCTCCCCCAACGGCGCGGTCATCGCCGAGCGCATCGCTGCCCTGAGCCGGCTGCAATCCGAGCCCGGCAAAAAGCGCATCGTGCTCACCACGGTCAATGCCGCGCTGCAAAAGGTCACGCCCCGCGCCGCGCTCTCGGGCGGCGGCATGCTGCTGCGCGTGGGCGAGAATATCGCGCCCGACGAGCTGGCCGTGTTTCTGGATGCCGACGGCTACAACCGCACCGCCACAGTCATGGAGCCGGGCGAATTCGCCCTGCGCGGCGGCATTATCGATGTCTTTCCCGCCGGTGACGCGCAGCCCGTCCGGCTCGACCTCTTCGGCGACACCATCGAGAGCATCCGCCGCTTCGACCCCGAAACCCAGCGCAGCGGCGAGCCCGTCCAGGTCCTGGCTTTCCACCCTGCCTCCGAGGTCGCGTTCGACAACAACTCCACCGCCCGCTTCCGCACCAACTGGCGCGAGCTGTTTGGCGCCAAAGCGGTTGAGGACCCGCTTTATCTCTCCGTCACCGCGGGCCACCGCCACCCCGGCATCGAACATTACGCGCCTTTGTTCGCCGAGGGCATGGAAACTATTTTTGACTATCTCCCCGGTGCCTCCATCAGTCTGGACCACCAGGCCGAGGGCGCAATCGAAGCCCGCCTCGAGCTGATCGCCGACCATTACGCCGAGCGCCGCGGCCCCGCCCGCGCGGGCGAGCAGCCCTACCGCCCCATCCCGCCGGGGATGCTCTATCTTGACCGCGAAGCCTTCGCTTCCCAACTCTCCCGCGTCCCCTGTTTCGAATTCTCCCCCTTCGCCAAGCCCGACGGCGCCGAGGGCCTGGATATTGGCGGCCGCCCTGGCCCCATCCTCGCCGGCCAGCCCCTCGCCGCGTTCGAGGGCTTTGCCGAACTGCGCACCAAATGGGCTGCTACCGGGCGCACCATCATCCTCGCCGCCTGGAGTGCCGGCTCGCGTGAGCGCCTCACTCTCATGCTGCGCGAACACGGCATCAAGGACATCCGCCCCGTCACCAGCGCGGATGAAGCCCGTGCCCTGCCCAAAGGCACCGTGGCGCTTGCGGTCCTTGGCATTGAGCGCGGTTTTATCATGGACCGCCTGGCCCTGGTCGCCGAGCAGGACCTCCTCGGGCAACGCATCGCCCGCCCGCCCAAGCGCCGCAAACGCGCCGACCAGTTCATCGCCGACGCCACGGAAATCGCCGCGGGCGATCTCGTCGTCCACCAGGACCACGGCATCGGCCGTTACGATGGCCTGGAGACCGTTACCGTCAACGCCGCCGCGCATGATTGCCTGCGCATCATCTACGATGGCGGTGACAAACTCTTCCTCCCCGTCGAGAACATCGACCTGCTCTCGCGCTTCGGCCAGGAGGGCGATGGCGTCTCGCTGGACAAACTCGGCAGCACCTCCTGGCAGGCCCGCAAGGCCAAGGCCAAGAACCGTATTCAGGACATGGCAGCCGGTCTCATCCGCCTCGCCGCCGAGCGCCAGATGCACGAGGCCCCGCTGCTCAGCGCCGATGAAGGCGCCTTCGCCGAATTCTGCGCCCG
>NZ_JABEVC010000030.1 GCF_013044125.1 Acidocella sp.
CCTGATGCTCGACACGGTAGACCCCGCCGCCGGGCAGGCCGTGCTGGCTGACGCCATCACCTCCCGTTTCGCCGGCAAAATCGCCCTGGTATCCTCCTTCGGCACCGAATCGGCTATCCTGCTGCATATGGCCGCGCAAATCGACAACGCCACCCCGGTGATCTTTCTCGAAACCGGCAAACTCTTCCCCGAAACCCTGGCCTACCGCGACGCGTTGATCGCCCAGCTCGGCCTCACCGGCGTGCGCAACATCCGCCCCAGCCCGGCGCAGCTCACCACCTGGGACCCCGAGGGGACGCTCTGGGAGCGCGACACCGAACTGTGCTGCGCCATCCGCAAGACCAACCCGCTGGACGAAGCCCTGGAAGGCTTCACCGCCTGGATCACCGGGCGCAAGCGCGTTCAGGGCGGCGGGCGGGCCAATCTGCAACTGGTGGAACCAGGGGCCGACGGCCGCACCACGGTCAACCCGCTGGCCTTCTGGAGCGATGACGAAATGGATGCCTATTTCATCACCCACGGCCTGCCGCGCCACCCGCTCCAGGCCCAGGGGTACACCTCCATCGGCTGCGCCACCTGCACGCTGCGCCCGCTGCCCGGCCAGGACAAACGCTCCGGCCGCTGGGCCGGACAGAAAAAGACCGAATGCGGCATCCACACCGCACGTCTGGCCACCACGGCCTGGGAGATCTGAGCTACCCGCGGTGGCCGCTCAACGCCTGCCCTGCATCCGGGCGCAACCGCGCGCAAAACGGCACCGCCATCATTGAGAACAGCCCAACCACGATGAATCCCATCGCGTAGTCGGATTTCATCGCCACGGCGTGCTGGTGCCACCGGGCGGAAAGCTCCAGCGTGGTGGCCCCCACCACGATCCCCAAGGTCAGCGTGAGCTGCTGAATGGTAGAATAGAGCGAGGTCGCGGCGGACATCCGCGCGCGCGGAATATCGCCATAGGCAATGGTGTTGAAAGCGGTGAACTGCAACGAACGGAAAAACCCGCCCAGCAGCAAAATCCCATCCAACACCAGCGGCGGCCAGCCCGGCTGAAAACTGGCGCAGGCCATGATGAACAACGCCGCGACAAAGCCGTTGAGCATCAGCACGCTCCGGAAGCCGAACCGCCGCAGCAACGGCTGCGCGGCGGGCTTCATCGCCAGCGCCCCGGCCGCCGAGGCAAAGGTGATCAGCCCGCTCTGCATCGGCGACTTGCCGAATCCAAGCTGCAGCATCAGCGGCAGCAGAAACGGCAACGCCCCCACGGCAATGCGGAACAAGCTTCCCGCCACCACTGAATTGGCAAAGGTCGGTATCCGCAGCAGGGAGAAATCCAGCACCGGCTGCGGGTGACGGCGCATGTGCAACAGATACAGCCAAACCGCACCCGCGCCGGCCGCCAGCGCCCCCAGCGTCCAGGAGAGCGGCACCAGACTGCGCCCCGCGGTCTCGAACCCCGCCATCATCGCCGCCATGGCAAACCCTGTCAGGATCAGCCCCCAGGAGTCCAGCCTACCGCCCCGCCCGGCCTCACGGCTGTCGGGAATGAACAGGCTCACCGCGATCACCCCGATAATGCCGATCGGCACGTTGATATCGAACACCCAGCGCCAGGAAAAATATGTGACGATGAACCCGCCCAGCGGCGGCCCCAGAATCGGGCCGACAAGCGCCGGCATGGTCAGCCAGGACATCGCCACCACCATCTGCGCGCGGCTGACCGAGCGCAGCAGCACCAGCCGCCCGACGGGCAGCATCATCGCCCCGCCCAGCCCCTGCACCACCCGCGCGGCAACCAGAAACCCAAGGTTTGGCGCCATCCCGCAGGCCACCGAGGCCAGGGTGAAAATCATGATCGCGATGCGAAACACCTGGCGCGCGCCGAAATGGTCCGCCACCCAGCCGCTGGCCGGGATGAACACCGAAAGACTGATCAGATACGAGGTCAACGCCACGCTCATATGCAGCGGCGGCGCATGGAAACTGCGCGCCATTGCCGGCAGCGCGGTGGCGATAACGGTGGAGTCCAAATTCTGCATGAACAGAGCGGTCGCGATGATCACCGCCATCAGCCGCATCCGGCGTTCACTGATAACCGGCTCGGCCTCGTCCTGTTCCATCACGCGCGGCTGGCGCCCGCGGCTTCCAGCCGTTGCAGGTAACGCCGCCAGCGGATGGCGTGTTCGCGCCCCAGTTCCTCAAGATAGTCCCAGGAAAATATCCCGGTGTCATGCCCGTCAGAAAAACTCAGCCGCAGCGCGTAATTGCCGGCCGGCTCAATGCCGATGATGCCGACATGCATCTTGCCCGTCACCAGCACCGCCTGCCCCGGCCCATGCCCCTGCACTTCGGCGCTGGGGCTCTCCACCCGCAGATACTCCGCCGGCAGGCTCAGCACGCGGCCATCCTCATAGCTCAGTTCGAGCAGGTTTTCCGCCCGCCTCAGCTTGATCTGCGCCGGCGTGCTCACGGCTCGAGCACGCGGGCTTCTTCCGCCAGCATGATCGGGATGCCGTTGCGAATCGGATACGCCAGGCCGGCCTTGGGGCTGATCAGCTCGCCGTGCTCACGGTCATAGGTCAACGGTCCGCGGGTCAACGGGCAGACCAGTATCTCAAGCAGCCGCGGGTCGACCGGCGGTTCTTTCTCTTCTTTATCCATGCTCAACTCGCTTTCGGTTCATCGTCATCTTCGCCATGCCCATCCTCGAAGGCATTGATCTCCAGCAGCGCCAGCAGCGCGCGGGCGCGTTCGGCCTCATCGCGCGCCTCCAGCAAAGCCTGTTTCTCCTCAACGTCAAAAGGGCAGGCCATGGCGAGCGAGACCACCAGCGCCGCGTCGGGCATTTGCGCGATGGTGTCCCAGTTCGCCTCCACCCCGGCCTTGGCGAAATAACGCCGCAGGGCGGCCAGCAATACGCTCCGCTCGAAGGGCAACCCCGCCTGCGGCTCCTGCAAATCGGCCGCAAAACCGCTAAAGGCGCCGCGTACCCGGCGGTAGCCGCGCCGCTTCTCCACTTCCTCGACAAGGGTAAACCGCGCCACCCCGGTCAGCGTGATGAGGTAACGCCCGTCGCCACTCTCCTCAAACGCGGATATCCGCCCCAGGCAGCCAATGCGGTACAGGCCGGGGCCGTTGCCGCCGCGCGCCAGCCGCTTGTCGGGCTGCACCATCCCCAGCATCCGTCCAGAGGCCAGCGCATCCTCCACCAAAGCGAGGTAACGCGGCTCGAAGATGTTCAGCGGCAACCGCCCGCCGGGCAGCAGCAGCGCGCCCGCCAGGGGAAACACCGCGAACTCCTCCGGCAGATTTTCCAACGCGGGGGGCAAAACCGCCATGCGCGAGTGTCCCAATTCCAAAGTTCGTAACATCAAAACATCTTCCCTCACGGGACACTAGCGCTTTGTTCTCAGTGGCCTGCTTGTCCCTTCCGTCCACCGCGAGATGCGGCGGACTTCAGGGGCAGGACACTAGCGAAACAACAGCGCTGAAAGCTTGCGCCGCGCCGCCATGGTGGCCTCATCGTCAAACCCCCAGGCCTCGAAGAACTTCAGCAGTTGCAGCCGCGCGGCATCCTCGTTCCAGGCCCGGTTACGGCGCACGATGTCCAGCAGCGCATCCGCCGCCGCGCCACGCTCGCCCGAGGCGTTCAGCGCCGTCGCCAACTCGTAGCGCGCCTCGAAATCATCCGGATCAGCCGCCAGCCGCGCCTCCAGCCCGGCGCGCGCGCCCTGCGCCTTGCGCCCCTCGGCCGCCAGCGCCAGCGCCGAGCGCGCCCCTGCGATTTCAGCATGCTCCGCCAGCTTCTCCGGCACCCCCGCCAGCACCTCGCCAGCCTGCTCCTCATCACCCAGCGCGATCAGCGCCCGCGCCAGACCGGACCATGCCTCCGGCTTTTCCCGGTCCGCCTGCACCGCGGCCGCGAAATGCTGCGCCGCCGATTCGGCATCGCCCTGTTCCAGAAATTCCTTGCCCTGCGCGATCAGCTCCGCCCCTGGCGCCGCCGACCCGGCCAGCTTCAGCAACCCTTCCACGAATCGCTTCACCTCGCTCTCCGGCAGCGCACCGGAGAAGGTATCAGCCACCTGCCCCTGCCAGAACGCCACCACAGTCGGCACCGACTGCAACGGCAGCCCCATGCGGGTGAGCTGCGCCACCAGCGCCTGGTTCTTGTCGATGTCGATTTTTACCAGCCGCACCCGCCCGCCCTGCGCGCGCACGGTTTTTTCCAGCACCGGCGTCAGGGTTTTGCACGGGCCGCACCACGTCGCCCAGAAATCCACCAGCACGGGAATTTCACGCGACGCATCAACCACATCCGCCATAAAACTGGTCTGGTCACTGTCGATAATCATATTAGCCGGCGGCGGCGCCGGAGTCGCATCGGTCTCGGTACTGAAAAGGCTGCTCATCACTCTTGATCCGTATGGGTTTCCTTGAGGCAGTATATAGTATCAATCCGCGCGCTCACACCCCACGCCAACGAACATGCGGGGGGAGGCTTGCAATCCTCCTCAAGGGGCCTTAAAGAGCCGCTCACGCCATGAGCGGGCGTAGCTCAGGGGTAGAGCACAACCTTGCCAAGGTTGGGGTCGTGGGTTCGAATCCCATCGCCC
>NZ_JABEVC010000198.1 GCF_013044125.1 Acidocella sp.
CGTCAAACGGGGGGACGGCGGCCACGGGAATGCCGGCGCCGCCGCCGCCGCCCAGCGCCTGGACGACGCCCTTGTCGCTAAGCCCCTCGCGGGAATAGGAGGCGTTGGCGCCGATGTTGGGGTAGAGCACGGCGCCTTCAATCTGGGCCTGGGCCTGGGCTTCGATCAGGCGTTGGGTGGCGATTTGCATGTCCAGGTTCTGGGCCACGGCCTGGGTTTCCAGGCTGGTTAATTCAGGGTCGTTAAAGCTGTTCCACCACTGGGGGTTTACCGAGCCGGCAGTGACATAGGGGGTGGCGGGAGCGCTGGAGATATAGGCCGTGGGGACCGCGGGATGCGGGGCTTTGAAATTAGGGCCGACCATGCAGCTGGAAAGGCTCAGCAGTGAGACCGCGGCGAGTCGTTTCGGGTGAAGCCGGGAGGTGGAAAACACGTACGCAAACTCCTTATGCGCCCAGACGGGCCTTTAGGCTTAAGTGATAGCACAATCCGCCAAAGCACAAGAGCCACGGTCTGGCAGGCCATGGCACGCCGGGAAGCGCTGGAGCGTTATGTTGTCGCACTATCTTTGCGCGGTGAGTTAGCCGTGTTGCGTGCGGTCTGCCATACGGCGGCGGCAACGCCGGGGGGCTTGAAGGCGGCGGTGGCCTAAACCAGTTCCGCCGCGGGGATTTGTTCCAGCATTGCATTGCCGGGCATGAGCGCGGGGATGGAGAGCGTGCTGATGATGCGGTTATCGAGCATGATCAGGCCTTCGATGAATTCAAGCGGGTTGTTGCTGCCGGTTTGAGGGATGTCCTGACGCATGTCATCCGTGACGGTTATGATGTCGCACACCGCGTCCACCAGCAGGCCGGCGGTGTTCTCGCCGTCTTCCACCACAACCACCACCGAGGCGGCATTGGGCTCCTGCGGCGGCAGGCCGAGGCGCTCGGCAAGGTCGATCACCACCAGCACGGTGCCGCGCAGATTGATCATGCCCTTGATGTAGGAGGGGGCGTGCGGCAGGTGGGTGGAGGCGATCCAGCCGCGGATTTCGCGGATGGAGCGGATGTCCATGGCGAATTCCTGGTCGCCGAGGCGGACTGAGAGAAGCTCGCTGCGGCGCTCGGGCTGGGCGGGGGTGCGATAGGTCTGATTCATGGCTGGAACTCCTCCATTTCGTCATCCGCCAGGGCCGGTTGCGGGCAGGCCAGCGGCATCGCGCCTGGGCAATGGCGTAATAATTGGTTTAACGGGCATAGATTACGGCTTGCTTAATCGACTCAGAACATCTCCAGCTCACCGGATTGGCGCGAGAGCTCATCAGGCACTGGCGCGCCTTGCAGGCGGTAGGCGAGGTCTGACAAGGTGATGTGATGCAGCGCGGTCTGCGAATTCACGCGCCAGTCCTCGGGGAGAAGCCGGCCGATGGTGAGGACGTATTTGGACAAAGCGGAGAGGCGCTGGGAAAGCAGGTCCAGCGTTTGGACATTGCGGTGGCAATCAGGATCGTTGGCGACGCGCAGCAGAGCGGGGCTGAGCGAGGCCTGGAAATGGTCCGTGAAGCGGCCGAGTTCATGAAACTCCTCGCCCAGGGCTTCCAGGATTTCCGCCAGTGGCGCGTGATGGCGTTCATCCTCGCAGGTTCGGCTTTCAACCATGCTGTCTCTCCTGCTAAAAAAGTTCCACAGTTCCCTGGCCCGGAGGCGTGGGCGGCACCGGGCGGGTGCTTTCGGCCCGCATGATGGATGCGGTTTCCTTCGCCAGCAGCACCTGCCGGGCACGGCCAGTGACAGGCCAGAATTGGATGCGCCGCCCTTGCTCGCCGCGCAGGCTGCCACCAGCAATGGCGATGCCCTCGGCCTTGAGAAAACGTTCGGCGAAGGTTGCGTTCAGCTCGCCGATATCGGTAAGGCCCTTGATCATGCGCGCGCCGCCAAAAAGCTTTGCTTGCAGCCGGTGGCGCTGGGCGCCGCGCCCGAGCAGGCCGTTGACCAGCAGCTCCATGGCATGCACGCCAAAGCGCATGGCGTCGCCCTCCAGCATGCGTTGTTGCGCCCCCGAATCAGTCCCCGGCAGCAAAAAATGGTTCATGCCGCCCAGGCCGATGGTATTGTCCCAGATGCAGGCGGCAATGCAGGAGCCGAGGATGGTGGTGAGCACCGTGTTGGGATTATCATCCACATATTGCTCGCCCTGCACGATGTGAATCTTTTTTTCAGCGGCCGGGGCGGAGGGATGCAGGAGCATGATCATGATATTTTTTTCCTGCGTGTGGCGTTGGTGCAGAGCATCAGCCGCTCGGCGATGCGTTCCAGGGGCAGTTGTAGCGTGACCCCGCCGATCTCGAAGGCGGCTTTGGGCATACCGTAAACGACGGAGCTGGCTTCGTCCTGGCCGATGGTTTCACAGCCGGCCTGGCGCAAGGCGAGCAGGCCCTCCGCGCCGTCGCGTCCTAGCCCGGTGAGGATGACGCCGATCGCTCGGTCATGAAAACAGCGCTGGACGGAATGGAACATCACATCCACGGAAGGACGGTGGCCGTTGACGCGCTCGGCCTCGCTCAGATGGATGCGCGGTGCCGCGAGGCCGGAAATTTCCAGATGCGCGCTGCCGGGGGCGAGGTAGATCTGCCCGGATTTCAGCAATGCGCCTTCCTCGGCCTCGCTCACCTCCGGGGCGCAGAGCTTGTTCAGCCGCGCGGCGAAGCTTTTGGTGAAGGTGGCCGGCATGTGCTGGCTGATGACCGTGGGCGGGCAGTTGGCCGGGAATTTGCCCAGAATTGTCAGCAGCGCCTCCACGCCGCCGGTGGAGGAGCCGATGGCGATGATCCGGCCGTCTGGCGTATAAGCGGCGGTTGAGGGGCGCGCGGGCGCGGCCACGAGCCGGGGCTGCCGGCGCGATAACGCCGCCGCCCTCACCTTCTCCGCCAGTTGCTCGAAGCTGTTCTGGTTGAAGGAGGAAGGTTTTGCCACACAGTCAAACGCGCCGATTTCCAGCGCGCGCAGGTTAACATCGGCGCCCGCTTGCGTGAGGGTGGAGACCATGATGACCGGTGTGGGCCGCAAGCGCATGATTTTTTCCAGAAAATCCAGGCCGTTCATATTCGGCATTTCAATGTCGAGCGTGATGACATCGGGCGCGAGCGCCTTGATGGCTTGGCGCGCCTCGTGCGGGTCAGCGGCCTGGCCGACGACCTCGATCAGCGGATCGGCGCGCAAGGTGGCGGTGATGAGGCCGCGCATGGTTGCGGAATCATCGACGACCAGAACGCGAACGCTCATGGCTGCTCCCTCCTGGCGGCGCGGGGACGGTAGATGGTGATGCCGTCGCTGCGCAGCCCGGCTTCGGCGGGGCCGCTCACGCGCTCGGAATGGCCGATATACAAGGCGCCGTCAGGGGCCAGCAGCGGCGTGATGCGTGACCAGATTTTTTCCTGCGTATCGTTTTCGAAATAAATTACCACGTTGCGGCAGAAAATAACGTCAAACGTGCCGCGCATCGGCCAGTTGCCGATGAGGTTGAGCCTGCGGAACTTCACCAGCGCGCGGGCTTCATCGGCGATTTGCTGGCGGCCGTCCCTGGGGGAGGAAAACCAGCGGCTGCGCAGCGGATTGGGCACGGCATCGAGCAGCGAGGTCTCGTAAATCCCGGCGGCGCCGGCGGCCAGCATGTTGGCGTCAATATCGGTTGCGAGGATGCGGATGTCATACTTCACAGCGTCGGGCAGCAAGGATAGCAGGGTGAGCGCGATGGAGTAAGGCTCCTGCCCGCTGGAGCAGGCGGCCGACCACAGGCGCGCGGCGCGGCCCTGTTTGACGCGGTTTATCAACTCGGGGAGGATGTTTGTTTTCAGATGTTCGAAATGATGCGGCTCGCGATAGAAGCGGGTGACATTGGTGGTTAGCGCGGCGACCATGTTCTGGCGCTCGCCCGCGCCGGTGGGACTCTCAACAAGGCGGCAATATTCAGAAAAATTGCCGAGACCCAGGAGCCGCAAGCGTTTGGCGAGGCGCGAATAGACCAGATTGGCCTTGTTGCCAGAAAGGGAGATTCCGGCCTCCGCCATCAGCATGCCGGCAATGGCGGTGAAGTCACGCTGGGTCATCAGGAATTCACCGGTTTCGGTGATGCCTGCTGAGGGTTTCATGCTGTTGCCTGGCGCGTTCATGTTCAGGCTCACGCGGCTTCCATCTCGCCCTGAGGCAGAACATGATCGAGCGAGATCAGGCTGATCATGCGGCCATCGACGGGAAGCAGGCCCTTAACGAAGGTTTTCACCAGATCGGATGAGACATCGGGCGTGGGCTGGATGTTGGCGTCGTTGGCGGTCAGAATGTCTGACACCGCGTCAACCAGCAGGCCGATCTGCTGATGGGCGATCTGCACCACGATGATGACGTTGCGCGCGCTGGGCTCGTTACTCGGCAAGCCCAGGCGCACGGCGAGTTCCACGATCGGCAGCACGGCGCCGCGCAGGTTGATGACGCCGCGCACATAGCGCGGGCTGCGGGGGAGCGCGGTGGCCGCGGTCCAGCCGCGGATTTCGCGCACCGCCATGACGTTGATGCAAAATTCCTGACGCCCGACACGAAAGGCGATCAACTCACGGATGTTGGCATCACTATTGGTAGATTGACCCATGGCTTAATGCGCCTCCAGCACGGATGGTTCAGGACGGCTCAGCTCACTGCGCGTGGTTTTCACCACCGCGTCGACATCGAGAATCAGCGCCACGCGGCCATCGCCCATGACGGTGGCGGCGGCGATGCCGGGAACGGCGCGGTAATTGGCCTCAAGGCTTTTGATGACAACCTGGCGCTGGCCGTGGATGGCATCGGCCAGCAGCACGGCGCGCACGCCGCCCTCGCCTTCCACCAGCAAGGCCACCGACTGGTCCGGCTCGACGAATTCATCGCTATAGCCAAGGGAGGCGGCGACATCGACCATCGGCACATAACCGCCGCGCAGGCGGATGACGTTGATCTCGCCATCGAGCGGGAATACATCCGCCGCCTTGGGCTTGAGCGTTTCAACGATGGCGCCGAGCGGGATAATGAGCGTATGGCCGCGCGCGGAGATGACCATGCCGTCCAGCACCGCCAGGGTGAGCGGCAGGCTGAGGGTGAAGGTGGAGCCATGGCCGGGGCGCGAGGAGATGGAGATGCGCCCGCCAAGCGCCGCCACGGATTGGCGCACAACATCCATGCCGACACCGCGGCCTGAAATGTCCGACACCGTACTGGCGGTGGAGAAGCCGGGCAGAAAGATCAGATTGTCGATCTCATCATCCGTGAGCGTGGCGTCCGGCGAGATCAGCCCGTTCTCAATGGCTTTTTCCTTGACGCGCGCGCGGTTGATGCCGGCGCCATCGTCGGAGACTTCCAGCACAATGCGCCCGGAGCGGTGCAACGCGGTGAGGCGCACCAGACCTTCGGCCGGTTTGCCGGCGGCGAGGCGTTTTTCGGGGGATTCCAGACCATGGTCGATGGCGTTGCGGATCATGTGGGTCAACGGATCGGCGATGCGCTCGATGACGGTTTTATCCACCTCGGTGCCTTCACCCTCGGTGACAAGGCGTGCCTGTTTGCCGGTTTGGGCCGCAACCTCGCGCACCAGGCGCGGCATGCGCTGGAACACCGAGCGCACCGGCTGGGCGCGGATGGCCATGACACTGTCCTGAATTTCGCGCGTTAAATGCTCAAGCTCCTCCAGCGCCATGGCGACGCCCGAGGCGCGCGCGATGCCGGCCTCCAGCACGCGCTGACTCAGCATCGCCTCGTTGATGACGAGTTCGCCCACGAGATCTATCATGCGATCCACCCTGTCGAGATCCACCCGGATGGTGGCGCTGACCGCCGCGGCGCTCTCCGCCTTGGCGGCCATGGCCTCCACGGGGTTTTGTTTTGCCACGGGTGCGGGCGGGGGTGCGTGATGCTCCGGCTCGGGTACGGCGGGCGGTTCTTCTTCATCAAACACAGGCGGGGGAAAAAATTCAAAAGAGAAGCCGTTGTCGCCGGTGATGATGTCTCCCGGTTTGAGCGACGGCTCCGCCGGGGTAGCGGCGGCGATCTCAAGATGGCAGTCGTCCTCGACAAACTCGAAGACGTTGCGGATTGCCTGCTCGGCGCAGTCCGCTTCCAGCGTGATATTCCAGGTGAGATAGGCGCCTTCGGGGTCCATCTCGGAGAGTTCAGGCAGATGGGTTGTATCCACCGTGGCCTCAATGGGGCCGAGCCGGCGCAACTCGCGCAGCAACAAGGCGGTTTCGTTGGCTTTGGCGTAAAGCGCGGGGGTTGGGGTGAAGCTGATGTGCCAGGCGGGCACCGGCGCGCAGACCGTGGGCTGTGACTTTGGCGCGGGAGGCAACTCATGGCCAAGATTGCTGACCTGGGTGAATTCCACGACCAGAGCGGCGGTGCGGGTTTCATCCACCGCGCCATTATCGCGCGCGGCGCGCACCAGATCGGCCAGAACATCGGCGGCGCGCAGCAGCAGGTTCATGACGCCGGGGCCGGTGGCGAGCGTACCCGAACGCACCTGATCCAGCGCGGTTTCGAACACATGGGCGAAGCGAACCAGCGCATCCAAGGCAAAGATGCCAGCCCCGCCTTTGATGGAATGCACCGCGCGGAAAACCGCGTTCACGGTTTCCGCCTCGGCGGCGCCGCTTTCCATCAGGATCAGCCCGGCCTCAAGTTCGGCGAGCTGTTCCTCACACTCCTGGAAAAATGTTTCGCGGATGGCTGCCATCGGGTCCAATGGATTAACTCCTGCGTTCAGGCCGCGACGCGGCGAATGGCTTCAACCAGCTTGATGGGGTCAAAGGGTTTGACGATCCACCCGGTGGCGCCGGCCGCGCGGGCACGGTTTTTTTTCTCGGCGTCAACCTCGGTGGTGAGGACCAGAACAGGCATCGAGCGGCGGGCCTCATCGCGCCGGACCGCCTCGATGAAGCCAAACCCATCCATACGAGGCATGTTGATGTCCGTGACAATGACATCCGGCCGTTCCGTTTCCAAAACTTCCAACCCGTGCAGGCCATCCTCGGCTTGCAATACGCGAAAGCCCGCCGCGAGCAGCGAATGCCGCAACATGTCCCGCATCGCGCGGGAGTCATCGACTGTGAGAACGGTCGTGCACATTAAGGCAGTTCCTTGCAATATGTTAGTGTTTTTGGAGCGACGCCAAACAGGTTGAGAGTGGTGAGAAAATCCTCGGAGCAATCAGCCAGGCTGAGATCCTGCTCATCCGCCGCCCAGGCCGCGCGCGCGGC
>NZ_JABEVC010000199.1 GCF_013044125.1 Acidocella sp.
CCCCGGCATGCCGCGCCCCCGCCGCGCAAATATATGGTGATGAACAATATGTCGTATGGCACCCCGGCGCCGCCGGTGCCGCAGGCGCATCGGGCAATGAACCTGAGCCTGCCGATGTCCGACGCGCAGGCGGTGAACGCGCCGGAGCTGACCATCAAGGGCAATATTGGCGCTGATTGGAATGCCGCGCTGAGCAAATGGGTGAATGACCATAAATACTACCCCGAGGCGGCGGCCGCGCAGGGGCAGCAGGGCAGTGTGCAGGTGGAGTTCACGGTGGACCGGCAAGGCAATGTCACGGGGCTGCATATGCTGAGCAGCTCAGGCTCGCCGTTTCTGGATCAGGCGTGGATGGGCATGTTTGCTGATAACCAGTTGCCGCCGTTTCCGCCGGGAACGAAGGATAGCCACATCACCGTGGATGCCACCATGCATTACGAGATCGTTCCGTAAGCCGCTTGCCGCTTGCGCCGACTCGCTTTTCACGATTTCAAGCGGGGGATGATTGATGAGCATGCGCTGGGCGTACGAGAGAGCCTGACCGGGCGCCGCTGGGTCTGGCGCGCCGGCGATGCCGAACGGGTAGGACAGGGGTTGGCGCAAACTCTGGGTGTACCAGAGCTGATGGGCCGTATGCTGGCCGCGCGCGGGGTGGGCGCGGATCATGTGGCCGATTTCCTTGATCCGACATTGCGCGCAATGTTGCCAGACCCTTCCAGCATTATAGACATGGACGTGGCCGCCGCCAGGATGGCCGATGCCGTGGTGCATGGTGAGTGCGTGGGTGTATTCGGCGATTACGATGTGGATGGGGCGTGCAGTGCGGCCATGATGGTGACGCTGCTGCGCCAGCTGGGCTGCGAGGTGGTGCACCATGTGCCGGACCGGCTGCTGGAAGGCTACGGGCCTAACAGCAACGCGCTGCGTGGCATGGCCGAACGCGGTGCGCGATTGCTGATCTGCGTGGACTGCGGCACCGGCGCGCATGCCGCTTTCGCACCGTTGCATAACATGGCGGATGTGCTGGTGTTCGACCATCATAAGGCGGAAGGGCCTCCGGCGCAGATTCGCGCCACGGTGAATCCCAACCGGCTGGATTGCAGCTCCGGCCTGCACACATTGTGCGCGACCGCAGTGGCCTTCATCGGTTGTATCGCGCTGGTACGCGAGCTGCGCCGGCGCGGGTTTTTCAACGGGCGGGCGGAGCCGGACCTGCGCGAAATGCTGGATCTGGTGGCGCTGGCCACGGTGTGCGACGTGATGCCCCTGACCGGGCTGAACCGCGCCTTCGTGACGCAGGGGCTGCGGGTGATGGCAAGGCGTTCGCGCCCCGGCATTGCCGCCCTGCTGGATGTGGCGAAGCTGACTGAGGCGCCGACCCCGATGCACTGCGGTTTTGCCTTGGGGCCGCGGATTAACGCCTCCGGGCGAATTGCGGAATCCGACATGGGGTTGCGTCTGCTTTTGAGCGAAGACCCTGATGCCGCCGCCGCGCTGGCCCAAACGTTGAACGATGTGAACCGCCAGCGCCAAGCGGTTGAAGCGGCGATCATGGGCGATGCCATGGCGCAGGCGCAAATTCAGGTGGAAGCCGGACACCCGGTGATTCTGCTGGCGCAGGAGGGCTGGCACCCTGGTGTCGTGGGGATCGTGGCTGGCCGCGTGAAAGAAAAATTCAACCGCCCGGCCCTGGTGGCGGGCATTACCGCCGGGTTGGCGAAAGGCTCGGGGCGCTCTGTCCCGGGGGTGGATCTGGGAGCAGCGGTAATCGCTGCCCGCCAGAGTGGGCTTCTGACCACCGGCGGTGGCCATGCGATGGCCGCGGGATTTTCGGCCCCGCAGAGCGATCTGGCCGCGCTCCATGAGTTTTTGAACGAGCGGCTGGTAAGTGCCGCTGACCTGCCAAGCACCGAGGCACTCACCCTGGAGGGTGTTCTGGCGGTGGGCGCGGCCGATGCAAGGCTGGCGCAAATGGTCGCCAAGCTTGGCCCGTTTGGCACCGGCAATGCCGAGCCGCTGTTCGTGTTGCCGCGGGCGCGGGTGGTGAAGACTGACCGGATCGGCAAGGATGGCAACACCATCCGCGCCATGGTGGAAGGCGAAGGAGGCGGCCGCTTAAAGGCCCTCTTGTTCCGCGCCAAGGACGGCCCGTTGGCCGAAGCTTTATCGCGCGCCGGCGCCGCGCCATTGCATCTGGTTGGATATTTGCGGGCGGAAAGTTGGCAGGGACGTGTTTCCGCAGGATTTTTCGTTACAGACGCTGCCCCGGCTTGACCCGGGCTGGCGGGCGGGCTAGGTGCAGCATGCCTCGTCCCGTTCGTCTAGAGGCCCAGGACGCTGCCCTCTCACGGCGGTAACAGGGGTTCGAATCCCCTACGGGACGCCAAGCAATTTCAATACATTACAGTACTTATCCACAGGCCATATTCGAGCCATACGGCATAGGTACGGCATACACGGTGCGGAACGGTGTAGGATTCAGGCATAGAAGGCACCTAGAAGCCCTATGTAAGTTTTTCCACGCGCGGAGGGTCAATAGGCATAGGGGGCATAGGGTCTTCTCTTGTTTTCTCCTGCTATATAGTCGTTTTTAGCCTCCCTATGCCTCTGGTTGTTTCAAAACCATAAGTAAAGCATAGGGGGGTGAAAAACAGAAACGGCGGATTCCTGCGGCTTTTAGGGCATTTTCGTTTCAAAACCATAAGTTTCTTGCTTAAAAAGGCCGGAAAAACGGCGGAATTCCGCTGTTTATGCCCATAATTTATGCCGTTTAAACAACAAAAGCCCGGCCCGATGGCCGGGCGGATTGCGGACATGGTGCCGACAATCAGCCGGTGCGGGCTTTCTCTCGGGCTGCGGCCAGTTCGGCCAGGCCATCCAGCCGGGCAATGCGGATGGTGATAGGCGGCTTGGCTTCGGCTAGTATTGTTCCACATTATCTATGGCATATAGTTGGGCAAGATTGGATATGGGGTGCGCCGCCATGCTGTCCACAGTAAAATTTAACTCTGCAAAAGTAACTAACGCGGTCAAAGCAGATTTGAGGGCAAACATTGATAAACTGCCGGAATTTGATGGCAGTCATTTTGAGCTAATCTATGATTCTGCTCTAGCTTCAATCCAAGCTGGCAGGAAATTATCGATTCTGTATCAGGCAATAATTAAATTGGCCGTACCGTCTATGACGAAAATCCGAGCGGGCGAGATTGCAGAATTTCTAAATAATCAGGCGACGGCGATAATGGAACAGGAGCAACAGTTGGCGTTAGGCATCACTCATGCGTTTTGGTGCTATTCAAGTGCTCCCTGCATGGCCCATCCTAAAAATCCATCAGAGGAAGAGATCAAACAAGATAAAGCTCACAAGGCGGCTGATGGAAAACGATATGAGGTTGCTACGGGGATGTATCTCGACAATTCATGGACATTGCCCGGTCGAGGTTGGGGATGTAAATGCTATTCTAGATCGGTGATTCCCGGTCTTGCATAGCCCATGTAACAGCCCCGTTTTTAACCTATCCGATTCACACAATTCCGGCTGCTATTCGCGCGCCGTATTTGATTTCATGATAGCGCCGGAGACCGCGTGAGAGTGTGGCGG
>NZ_JABEVC010000200.1 GCF_013044125.1 Acidocella sp.
GCTGCTGCTGCCGCCCTACGCCCCCGAATTGAACCCGCAAGAAAACATCTGGCAATATCTACGACAGAACTATCTCGCAAACCGCGTCTTCGAAGACAGAAACGCCATCATCAATGCCTGCTGTCGCGCCTGGAACAGCTTGATTGAACAGAAAGATAAAATAGCATCAATCGCCACGCGAAGTTGGGCACTACAGGTCATGAGTTAACGCCGTTGGTATGAGAAATAAGCGGATGAGGGCGAAGCCGGTGGCGCTGTCCCAGGAGCGGAAGCGGTCATTTCCCGTCGCGTTGATATGGCAATAATGGATAAAGCGGTGAACGCCTTATGATGCCTTTGATCGCGATAGGCGAGTCATGCATGTTTCGGTTATTGATCCCCATCATCCTCTTTTGGGACCCGATTACGGATGGCTGAGCGCCATTCTTGCCATAGGCCGGCCGTGGGTGTGCTCAATCTTCCCGATAGGCGGGCGCGACGTGTTCCAGCAGACGGCGCTTACCGTCCAGCAGGCTGGCGGCGGCCTCGCTTAACTGCCTGCGCTGCCGCCAAGAACCGCCATCCACGCTCATCCACAAGAGTGCGATCGTTCGAGGTTTGCTCAGCCGAGTGAGCCGAAAGCATGAATCGTCCTCAGAAAAACGGCAGGACTGAAACCGTCGCCACATGGCCGTTTCGTCAATCACGCCTCGATTTTATAAACTCCCCAAAAAAAATCGGAAGGCCAGGACCAACAAAAATCACACTTTGATTCATTTGTGTACCTGCCACGGAAAAACCTTTCGCTTCAGAACGCCGCGTCCTCGAACTCCATCATCGTCTTGGCCCCAGACTGGATCGCCGCGAGCAGGGCGCCGGTCTGTGGCAGGAGCCTCTGCATGTAGAAATTCGCGGTATCTAGCTTGGCCTTATAGAAACGATCCGCCGCCTTTGGCATTGCGATTTTTGCCATCCGCGCCCACATGAAGCCGAGCGCCACCAGCCCGAACAGCCGCAGATAATCCACCGAGGCAGCGCCGATCTCGTTGGGATCGGACATCGCCGCCTCCATGATATACCCGGTCGCGATCTGAAAATGCTCCAGCGCGGTCTGCAACGGCCCGACAAACGGCGCCATGTCCTCGCCGCCATTGGCGTCGCAGAATTCCAACACCGGATCGAGGAAGCGCGTCAGCAAGCGCCCTCCCTCGGCAGGCAGCTTGCGCCCAACCAGATCGAGCGCCTGCACACCGTTGGTGCCCTCGTAGAGCATGGCAATGCGCGCATCGCGGACATACTGCTCGACGCCATGATCACGGATATAGCCATGCCCGCCGTAGCACTGCACCGCGAGCGAGGAGATCTCGAAGCCGAGATCGGTGAAAAACGCCTTCACCACCGGGGTCAGCAACGCGGTGAAATCATCGGCCACCAGCTTGGCATCCGCATCCGCTGAAAGGTGCAGCACGTCGATCTCCCGCGCGACCCAGCCAGCCAGCGCGCGGCAGCCTTCGATATAGGCGCGCATGGTCAGCAGCATCCGCCGCACATCGGGATGAACGAGGATCGAATCCGCCGGCTTGTCCTTGTTCTTCGCCCCGGTGAGCGCTCGTCCCTGAATTCGCTCGCGCGCATAGGCCACGGCATTCTGATACGCGACTTCCGCCACGCCCAGGCCCTGAATCCCGACCGACAACCGTTCAGTGTTCATCATCGTGAACATGGCGCGCAGGCCCTTGTGCGGCTCGCCGAGCAGCCAGCCCTTGGCGTCGTCGAACGACATGGCGCAGGTGGCCGACCCCTTGATGCCCATCTTGTGCTCGATGGCGGTGGCGCTGACGCCATTGCGAGCGCCCAGGCTGCCGTCTTCGTTGACCAGGAATTTCGGCACAACGAAAAGCGAAATCCCCTTCACCCCCACCGGCGCGTCCGGCAAGCGGGCCAGCACCAGATGGATGATGTTGCTGGTCATGTCGTGTTCACCGGCCGAGATGAAAATTTTGTTGCCGGTGATGGCGTAGGCTCCATCTTCGTTCGGCACGGCCTTGGTGCGCAGCATCCCCAGATCGGTACCGCAATGCGCCTCGGTCAGACACATCGTACCGGACCACTCGCCGGAAACCATTTTCGGCAGATAGGTCTGCTTCAACGCCTCGGTGCCGTGATGGTAGAGCGTGGTGTACGCCCCGTGCGTCAGCCCCGGATACAGGCTGAACGAGATATTCGCCGCACACATCATCTCTTCCACGAGCAGCGACGCCGCAATTGGCATCCCCTGCCCGCCAAATTCCGGCGACGACGCCATCGCGGTCCAGCCGCCCGCGCGGAACGCATCATACGCGGCCTTGAACCCCGACGGTGTGCGCACGGCACCGTTCTCAAAGGTGCAGCCCTCCAGATCGCCGCTCTGGTTGATAGGGAACAGCAAGCCCTCGGTCAGCTTGGCTGCATCTTCCAGCACATTGTCGAGGAGTTCTGGGGTAAAATCTTCAGCCCCCGGCAACTCGGCAATGGATTTGCTGTCATGAAGCTCGTGCAGGACGAAGCGCATGTCCTCAAGCGGTGCTTTGTAGATCGGCATGTCTGGTCTTCCTTCCGTTAGTTTCTCAATGGCTTCCCGGAATCGATAATGCTTTTGATCCGCGCCTGACTCTCCTTGGTGCGGATCAGCGCCATGAAGGATTGCCGCTCCAGCGTCATGATATCCGTCTCCGAAAGCTCATCGGCATACTCCACTCTACCGCCGCTGAGCACATCCGCCAAAGCACCGGAGACGGTCACATCATGATCCGTGGCAATGCCTCGCTTGTGGAACCCTTCCAGCGCCAGCGCCAGCGCCACGCGCCCGGACGGCCCCGGCAGGTGCAGCGCCTGCGCCTGCGGCGGCGCGTAACCCGCCACCATCGCCAGGGCGCGGGCCTTGGCGTCGCCAAGCAGCCTGTCGCGGTTCATGGTGATACCGTCGCTCGGGTGCATGAACTTCAGTTCGATCGCCTCTGCCGCCGAGCGCGAGACGGTCGCGGTCGAGATAATTTCAAACACCTTTGCCACCGCGGGCATTGGTCCTTTGGGCATTTTCGGGTCTTCCTGCCAGCGGCTCAGCATCGTGGCGCAACCGCCCCAGCCGGGCACGAGGCCAACGCCAACCTCGACCAGCCCGATATAGCTCTCCGCATAAGCCTGCACCGCCGAACAATGCAGCAGCATCTCGCAGCCCCCGCCGAGGGCCCGCCCCGCGGGCGCGCCGACCACAGGGAACGGCGCATTGCGCATCGCGGTGTAGAGCTTCTGTCCGTCTTTGATGAATCCTTCAATTTTTCCCCAGAGCCGGATATTGGCCATCATATAGGCCATGCCGATATTCGCCCCGGTCGAAAAATTTGTCTTATGCGGCATCTCGCGCAGATCGTCGTTATAAAGCACCAGCGCCTTGTAACGCTTGCCAACCAGCGAGAGGGTTTTCTCCAAAATGGACAAAACATCGCCATCGAGCATGTTCAACATCGCATGGCGAATTTCCGCATGGATCTCGAAACACAACACGCCATCACCAAGGTCCCAGGTGGAGGCAACCTTGTTCGAGAGCAGCGGTTTTTGTACCCGTTTGATATCGTCGAGGAGCACGATCCCAGGCGCCCGGCGGATCGGCTTATACCCTCCACCCAGCGCAAACTGCTCTAACACGCCCGCCGCATTCGCCCGGTAGAATTTGCCCGCGCCGATCTGCTGCAAAATCGGTGGCACCGTCAGACCCAATTCCGCGAGATGAGCCGAAACCCACTCCGCGCCTAGCCGGTCGATCAACTCAAACGGCCCGAACTTCCAGGTATAACCCAGCCGCATCGCCGCATCGATATCGGCAATGTCGCCGGCAATCTCAGGCACCAAAGACGCCGCATAGGCCAGTACCCGGCCCAGCACGCCCCACGCATATTTGCCGTACTTTCCGCTATCGCCGAGCAGCTTCTTAACATCCTTGCGCGCGTCCTTAATCTGCGCAATCTCCGCCCGCACCGAGGGGCGCCATTCAAGAGCCCCCTTCGCCGCCGCCTGCAAATTCAGCGCCACCTTCACCCGCTTGCCATCCGCGCCGCGCGTCGAGCGGTAAAATCCACCCTTGCCCTTGTTGCCGGTATAGCCCTGCGCAATCATCGTCCCGATCATCGCCGTATCACGATTCATACTGTGAAACATATCGCTTTGCGGTAGCAGCCGGGCCAGGGACGCGTTGACATGCGGGCCGAGATCAATCCCCACCAGATCCATTAGGCCAAACACGCCGGTCGAGGGAAAGCCCATAGGCTTGCCCATAATCGCATCAGCTTCTTCGACCTCGAGACCAAATTCCAACGCCAGCACCATCGCCGACTGAATCCAGTATGTACCAATCCGGTTGGCGATGAACCCCGGCGTATCGTTGCATTTGATGACTGTTTTGCCGAGCTTCTCGTCGGCAAATTTGTGCAACGGCGCAAACTGCTCGCCTTCGCCACCGACAATTTCAAGCAACCGCATATAGCGCGGCGGATTGAAAAAATGTGTAATGCAGAAATCGCGGGTAAACGAACCGGGCAGGCCCGAACAAAGTTCTTTCAGAGGAATCGTTGATGTATTGGAAGACACCACTGAGCCAGGCTTGCGCACCGCATCGAGCTTTTGATAAAGCCCCTGCTTGATATCGAGCCGTTCGACCACCGCCTCAACAATCCAGTCCACATCCTTCAGCGCGCCCAGATCATCCTCGATATTCCCAGCCTTAATTCGCCTGACTGCATTTTTGCCCATCAGCGGCGCCGGGTCCATTTTCCTTAACCGCTCAATCGCCCCCTGCGCCACCGCATTGCGGTTGGCCTCGCCGGGTTTGACAATATCCAAGAGCAGTACATTTGCGCCCGCATTGGCGGCATGGGCGGCGATACTCGCTCCCATAACACCCGCGCCGATTACAGCAACGGAACGAATCTCATTCATCTCAAATCGCCTCCAGCACCGTGGCAATCCCCTGACCGCCGCCAATGCACTGCGTCACCAGCGCATAGCGCCCGCCGGTGCGCTTGAGCAGCGCCGCCGCCTTGCCGGTAATGCGCGCCCCGGTGGCGCCGAGCGGATGGCCCAGCGCAATCGCCCCGCCATCAAGATTGACCTTGGCTGCATCGAGCCCAAGCTCGCGCATACAGGCCAGCGCCTGCGAGGCAAACGCCTCGTTCAATTCAACGACATCGAGCGCACCCGCCTCGATCCCCGCCCGCGCCAGCGCCTTGCGCGAGGCCACGACGGGGCCAATCCCCATAATTTCCGGCGCACACCCCGCCACGGCCACGGATTTGATCCGCGCCAGCATCGGCAGGTCATGACGCCGCGCATAATCCTCGGAACACACGAGCACGGCCGACGCCCCATCGGTCAGCGGCGAGGACGTCCCCGCCGTCACCGTCCCGGTCTGGGAGAACGCAGGCTTCAAACCGGCCAATGCCTCGGCGGTCGTCTCGGGCCGCAGGCACCCATCGCGCACCGCCTCGCCCATCGGCACGATCTCTTCGTCCAACCGCCCATCCTGCTGTGCCGCCGCCGTCTTGCGTTGGCTCTCCAGGGCAAACGCCTCCTGCATCTCGCGTGAAATCTGCCAGCGCCCGGCGACATTCTCCGCCGTCTCACCCATGCCGATATACGCCTCCGGCTTGGCGGCGTATAGTTTTGGCGAGGGCAGCAGGTTGAACCCGCCCATCGGAATCCGGCTCATGCTCTCCACGCCAGCGCAAACGAACACCTCACCCGCCCCCATCGCAATCGCCCCAGCCGCGATATGCACGGCCATCATCGATGAACCACAAAACCGGTTAATCGTGGCCCCCGCGACCGAAAGCGGCAATTCCGCCAAAAGCCCGATCAGCCGTGCCACATTCAGCCCCTGCTCGCCCTCGGGAAAGGCGCAACCGGCGAGAATATCCTCAATATCCCCTACATTAACCTTGGTGCGCGCCACCAGCGCGCGGACAACATCCGCCGCCATCTCGTCGGGCCGGACCCGCGCCAGCGCACCCTTTCCAGCAGGCGTAAAGGCAGAACGGGCATAGCCCGCAATCACAGCATTGGTCATGGAACGCTCCAGCTTTGTTCGGTTATTCCGCCTGGCTGGCCAGCACGGCCTCGCATTGGCGGTCAATTTCGGTGAGTTCGGCAAGGCTCTGGTCAATGGCGACGCGCTGCTCTTGCAACTTGGCCACCCGCTTGCGCACCAGCACCAACAACTGACGCGTTTGCAGATGGTGGGTCGGGTCGGCGTCGTAAAGGTCGAGGTAGTCGCGGATCTCGCGCAGCGAGAAGCCAAGCTTCTTGCCGCGCAGGATTAACACGAGGCGGGCGCGGTCGCGATGCGTATAAACCCGTGCAGTCCCGGCGCGCTGCGGCGCGACCAGCCCCTTATCCTCGTAGAAACGAATGGTTCGCGCTGTCACCCCAAGCTGCTTTGCCAACTGGCTGACAGAGTAGAACGGGGCAGTATCGCCGCTCGCCGCAGCATGAGCCTGAGAAGAAGACGGCATCGTTCTGATCAATCCTGTTCTTGGTTTTTGAGCAATGGACGCCTCAATCATGACAAGTTCCGTGGTCTGACGCAAACAGCATATGATTAACGTATAGGTTATGCCTGACCCCTTTGTCCAGTGGAAATTTACATGGGCACAAAATCCGTCTCATAGTACAAAAATGCGCGGAAATGATGCTTTTCTCTTTGTTCACGCGGCCTTCTCCCGTCGCGACGACGTCATCGGGGTGGGGGTGATGTCGATCCCCCACCAAACGGCGTTGCGTCCTGGTGGGTCCATCTCCAGCAGCTTTACTCCTGGCTACACTTCCTGCCCGTCTCGGACACCACACCGCGCAGCACACGGGCAAAGCGTTCCTCGTCGCGTCCGCCCAGTGGGCGTGGCGTACATTCAGGCCGTTCGGTGGCACCGCTCCGCATGATGCGTCCACGCTCGCCGGGGCGGGTTCTAGCCGTTCTGGGTAGAGCTCCTGTGGACCTCGCGCATGGCCATGCAGGGCGTGCGCTATATTCCGTTGCACGTTGAAACCGGCACTTTGCAGAGGCTCCCCCTCACGGCCGCCTGGATGCATGGCTCACGCGATGCGGCCCGCGACGAACTTCTGGCCACCTTACCCCAACACCTCAGCGTTTACGCAACCCAAGCATAAACAACCGGTTTTCTGGTAATCATCACAATATGAAACAACCCGAGCCGGGTACCACAAAAATATTCCAATGAACAATATATTAAATCTATAATTTAATTGAACAGCTTATCCGCGTCTCGGCAAAGGGCGGCGCCCCAAAATGCCATCAATTGGTCACACTCAAAATAACCAAATTGGTCTAGGGTAAAGCTTATTTACTACAAAATCTTACTTATTATAGACAATGGCACGTCATAGGCTGCACGGCACAAATCCGGTCGATACCTCTAAGAATGAAAGTATAGGCCGTTGCGAATTCTACTGATTGAAGACGACCCTAAAACAGCTGAATATCTTAGCCGCGGCCTCGGAGCATACGATCACGAAATTATGGTGGCAGCTGACGGCCATAGCGGCCTGATCATGGCTGCGGAAGGAGCTTTTGACGTTCTAATCATTGACCGCATGCTCCCTGGCATTGACGGATTGACCCTGCTTCGCACATTACGGATGACCAAGATCGACGTCCCAGCCCTTTTCCTTACGGCATTAGACAGTATAAATGATCGTGTGATGGGGCTGCAAGTTGGAGGTGACGATTACCTCGTGAAGCCTTTTTCACTCGCCGAACTTGAAGCACGCATAGGAGCACTCTCGCGCCGACAAACAAGCAACCGGCAACAAATGCAGATGAAGGTCGGTGATCTGGAATTGGACCGGATAACGCGCGAGGTAAGGCGCGATGGCACCGCCATTGATCTGACACCAAAAGAATTTAAACTGCTAACGATCCTCATGCTTTATGAGGGGCAAGCCGTCACACGGAAGCTATTACTCGAAAAAGTCTGGAATTATCGCTTTACTCCCAGCACCAAAATTGTAGAATCACATATCAGCCGGTTGCGTGACAAGATTGATAGCGGCTATTCACAAACCTTAATCCATACCTGCCAAAGAGGATATCGCATCAAAGCTCATGCTTAAAGCCGCCATCATGCGCGCACTGAGAAGCAAGGCTTTTCATCTCGCCCTGCAAACCACGATCATTTCCGGTTTTGGTACCATCCTTATCTCAGTCATAATTTATTGCGCTGCAGAGACTACAATAAAAGGACAATTGGATAGTTCGGTGAAAAGCGAACAAGCTGAAATAATGGGCGATTCAAATGGCGCAGAATCCGGCATCGTTGATAGCATACACGAAGAACTGAAAGATTCATCCGGCCTGTTCTATGCGCTGATCACCCCCTCGGGCAAGACATTGGCCGGCAACTTAAACATACCAACTTTTCTTCTCAAAATATTGAATCACTATCAAACGCTCGTACCCGGGAACGGACTTAAATTTCCGCCGCATGTCCTGGCGATCCGCGGCATGGCAATAAATTCTGGCAACGGCGATATCCTCTACATCGGCGAAAAGGCCAATGAGCTGGTCGCCCTTAATGATTTCTATTCATATTCCTTTTTAATTCTCGGCGCCGGCATTTTTGGCATCGGCATGGCAGGAGGATTTCTTGTTGCACGGAGCGCATTACGTCGCGTGGAAGCGATCACCGTGGCCAGCCAGGAGATCATGGCCGGAAATCTCGCCCGGCGGATTGAGGTCGATGGCAGCGGCGACGAATTCGACCGATTGATCATCAGTCTTAATCTGATGTTGGACCGCATTGAAGCATTAATGCTAAACGTTCAGCAGGTAAGCAATGATATTTCACATGACTTGCGATCACCATTGGCACGGTTGCGTGATAGCTTGGAAGTATCACGCATGACACCATGTGATCCTTCCATGTCAAAATGTTTGGATGAAGCAATCGAACAGGTCGACACGGTACTGGGAATTTTCTCGGCGATGTTGCGCCTTGCCGAAATCGAAACAAACTCGATGAGGTCACATTTCCTGCCCGTCGATATGTCAACGCTGCTCGATGACCTGGCCGAGACATTCAAAGTGGTCGGCGCACAGGAACACAAGACAGTTTACGCCAGCATTGCGCCCTGTCTCCGCGTGGTCGGGGATCGTGAATTGCTCGAACAAATGTTCGTCAACATCCTTGACAATGCCATTCTCTACTCGCCACCCGGCGGCACCATCTCGATCATGGCTGGGCTGAACCCGGCAGGTGACGTAGATATTGAAATTGCCGACAGCGGCCCCGGCATCCCCGCGCATGAGCATCTGCGCGTTCTACAGCGCTTTGTACGCCTCGACAGCTCTCGCCATCATCCTGGTACAGGTCTCGGGCTTGCTCTCGTTAAGGCCATCGCAGAGCTACACGATTCAACCATTTCTCTCGCCGACAATACTCCTGGCCTCAAGGTTCTCATTCGGATTCAAAAAAAACATATGGCACCAGTATCTACGTTCGAGCGCGCCGGGACTGTTGGATGAGCTTATGCACCGGCAGGTACCCAACCTGATTGAATGACGAATCAATGACAAAACTCCGCCGCATGTTTATTATTTTGTAATGTCCCGTATGTCGGTGTCATTTTATCTACCGTAAAACATATCGAATTTTCTTAGATATTTTCACGAACTTCAATGGAAAAAGAGCAATACTTCGAATCGAATCGGGGAACATCAAGCCTTTTCTTCTCCGAATCATCCCCTTTGTAATCATTTTGCCATAAGTCTGACGCAAATCTGAAATTGCGGCGATAGCGTGTCTTCATTACCAGACGGTCCCAAGTCGAATCTTGCGGAATTTCGGCGAAATGTTTGTGTAAACAGGGGCTAATAGAATGACTGGAACTTCAACGATACGTGGGATATTGGCTTATGCATGCTCATCGAGAGCCATCAGGTTGGCCTTGCCATCTTTATTTGCATCCGGATTGGCGCTGTCATTCATAACGCCTGCTGCGGCTCAAGTCGTTGATGCGGGAACCGTGAGCGCGCGTGCGAACAGCACGGCTGCGGCCAAGGCATTAGCCTCAACGGACGAGAAACTGACCAAAAAGAAAATTTTCGAATCCGGCCAGACCAAGTCGGTGGTAACCAAAGCGCAAATTCAAGCCGTTGGCCAGGCTGCCGGTGCGGCACAGGCGGTCTCGGTGGCTCCCGGCGTTGTGGTTCGCGGCTATGGTGGCACGGCAGCAACAGCGCGTTATGAAGTGACCCTGCGCGGCGTGAAGGTCGGCTGGTCTTCGGTGAATGGTGACGTTGAGCGCAACGGCATCACCATGTTGTTCGATGGCATTCCGATGAACAACCTCACCTCGCATAACGGTCAATGGGATTCAAATGAAATTCCCATCATGCAGATGATCGGTGGAATTAACGTCATCAACGGTCCCGGGAATCCGGCATCGCGCTGGTTCGACAGCATCGGCGGCACGATCAATTATGTACCGGTCGCGATGAGTGCGAAACCGGAATATGAAGTTGGCGGACAGGTTGGAAGTGACGTCACATCAGGCGCGCATTTCATCGCCAATTCCGGCTTGCATGACGGCTGGAGCTTCCTGATCGCCGGCGGCTACGCCAGCAACCATGCCTTCCGCACCGGAACGTCGAACGGCAGCTATGGAGCGCCAGCCCAATCAAACGCTTTCTTCGGCAAAATCACGAAGGTTTTCAGCAGCGGCACGGTAAGCTTTGGCGTGTACGACGACAATAACGTCGAGCACCGCCCCAGCCCCAACTTCATTCCCACCCAGCCGATCGCCGGCATCACGGTAACCGGCGCCCCAACTGGCCAGCTCTACAGCCAGCCGACCAGCGGCTTCTACAGCTCCGGCACACCCGACGTCTGGTTCAAGACCCTGCAAGTCCGCGACCAGATGTATTACGCCAAGATCAACCTTGACGTTGCGCCGGACATGACCTTCCACAATATCACCTGGTACCGCCATGGCGCGCGGGTGCATTACCGCATCATCAATTACGGCTCACAGGCGCAAAGCACATCCAACAGCGAGTACTACAACCCGAACTCCAACACCTATGGTGATCGTGCCTATCTAGACTGGCAACTGCCTTACAATGATGTGAAACTCGGCGGCTATTTCATAAACCAGCGTTATGTGTCGCCTTATGTCGGCTACAACACCACGCTGGGATATACCCAAACCAATCCTTCGCAGGTTTCAAACTTCACGGTGTATAACACCTTCCTCGACGCCTTCTTGCAAGATACCATCACGCCGTTTCATGGGCTGGATATTACTCCTGGCATTTCCGGCGTTGAATACCAGACGAATTTCTATAACAACGCGCTCGCCAACCCGGCGAATACGACCCTTTCAGGCAATGCTCAAAAGACTTTTACCAAGCCTGAGCCGTCCATCAGCGTGCGCTACCAGCCCGTGCCATGGGGCGCGCTTTATGGCAGCTATGCCATATCGTACCAAAACCCGACCGATAACGGATTTGGCGCCAACAACAGCAACCCGGGCGGCGTTGATATCGCCGGCCTGAAGCCGATCAAGAGCGCGGATTATGAAATCGGCGCGAAGATGATGTTCGATGATGTGCCGGTGCTCCATCACGCCACTTTGAACGTCAATTACTACAACGACACGCTGACGAATGAAACCATCGCGACCTATTTCACCAACATCGCATTGACTAAGTTTGCCTCCGCCAATGCCGTATTGAAGGGTGTGAATATCGCGGCGGATGCACAGCCGAACTTCCATTGGAACATGTTCACCAATGTCGGTTTCAGCAACAATATCTTCACCTCATACCTGGCAGCTGGCGCCGCGGCTCCGGTTTCCGGAACGCCGGTGGCCTACAACCCGGACGTGGCACTATCCGTGGGTGTTAATTACCGGACCTTTATCGGCAATACGCTCGCCTCCGTCGGCGTGCTGGACCAGTATACCGGCGCACAGTATATGTTCAACAACCTGACGGACATCACATCGCATCGCAAACTGCCCGCGTTCAACGTAGCTAATCTTACTTTCAGCGCTGACGTCCCCATGCCGCACTACCTCAGTGAAACCATCAAAGTTGTTAAATTCGGCTTTGATATCAGCAATGTGCTCGGCGCCAAGTATAACGCCAACGCCTATGTTTCGAGCGGCGGCTATCTCGGCGGCAACAGTGCCGGCGCCATCTTGGCTGAACCAGGCGCACCCCGGCAGTTCCTGGCGTCAATGGCTGTGAAATTCTAACTTTTAACGAACGCGACTTCTAACGAGCACCAGGGGATAAAATCCCTGGTGCTCTTTGGTGTTAATCAACCTGACGCCGGAAACGGCACTGATATTTAAAGGATATGACGATGCGTAAATTTTTGTTCACCCTTCTCGCGCTGGGCTGCGTGGCCACGCAAGCGCATGCGGCTGAAAGCGCCAATGTGGCCGCAGGCAAACTTGTTTATCTGCACCAATGTTCCGACTGCCATAGCAACCAGCCGCACATGGACCGCTTTGGCCCCACCTTGGCCGGCGTTTATGGCCGAATGGCGGGCACGGCGCCACTGCATCGCTATTCCAAGGCGATGAAATCCGCGCATATCCGTTGGGATGCGCAGACATTAAATGGTTTTCTGAAAGATCCGCGCGCATATATTCATGGCACGATCATGCCCTACAGCGGCCTGGCCAGCGCCTCCGCACGCGCCGATGTCATTGCTTATCTACAATCAATTTCTCCGAAGTCCTGAGCCGCCATGTCCTCAGCAATTCCGGATTCTTCAATGTCATTTGATCATCATGGCAATGACAAATTCTGGCGGGCCGTACTCATGGCCGCCGCCATCGAGGTTATTTTCGTATTCGGCATAGTCAAGGTTTCCGAGCGCATCGGCAACAAACATCAGGACAAACAGCCGACTGTAATGAAGATCACCATTCAACAGCCGCCCGCGCCGCCGCCGCCTGTACCAAAGCCGCAACCGCCCCCCCCGCCGCCGGTGCCGGTGCCGCAGCCGGTTCCGGTGCCGTTGCCGCCACCGCCCAAGCCCGCGCCGAGGCCGGTGATGCGCAAAATATTGCCGCACAAACCGCCGCCGGTTGCAGCGCCGGTTATGCAGACCCCCCCGCCGCCGCCGCAGCCGGTTGCGCCGCAACCCGATGCACAAACGCAAGCCTCGGCCGAACAGGTTTATGCGGCTGAGTTGAACGCGCGCGTGCAATCCAACCTGGTGGTGCCGGAATCTGTCCAGATGATGGGCCTCTCCGGCAAGACCCATTTGGCCGTAACGGTGGCGCCTAATGGCTCCATCATATCAGTTGTGGTGACCCAAAGCTCCGGCGCGCCGCCGATCGACCAAGCCGCGGAGGCCGCCGTTCGCGCGGTGCCGCTTCCAGCCTTCACGGCCAAAATGCCGCAGCACGCCATCACGTTTAATTTAACCGTGCACCTGTCCACAGGCCAGAGTTAAATTAAACGGAGGCCACAGCCTGATCTATGTGGTTAGCTTGAAATTTTTGATTCAGGCTAACCACCCTATCTATCCTGGTCTGGCGCAATGCGCGGCGCTCGCGCTCAAGAGCCTTAAGCCGCTCCCGGCCCTCGCGCTGGTAGCAACCAAGTTCAACCCAGACTTCAAAAACAAATATCAGGCCATGATCACCGCCGGAAAACCCGCAAAGCCGCAATCACAGCCATCATACGAAAACTCGTCGTCCTCGCAAACACACTACTCAAAGCAGGCCATTGCTGGGTGCCTAAAGCCGCTTGACCACAACGGATACTCCAGGACTATGCCGCCGGTTCTCCCTGAACCGGCAGCGTGTCCTGCGTCGCCAGCAAATCTGTTGCCTGCGCGATGACTTCCTCCAGCTCCGCCACATCCGTGCCCTTGGCCACAATCGCGACCCCCCAGCCGGCCTCCCGGCGGAACGGATAGCTGCCGATATCAACCGCCGGGAAGCGGGCCTGAATCTCCGAAAGCGCCGCGGCGATACTGCCTTCCATCACGCCCATGGCGTACACGGTGCGCATCTCGATCGGCACCCCGCGCGGCAGTTCGGGCTCCAGCCCCAGCATCATGGCCTGCATGATCCTCGGCACCCCGGCCATGACATGCACATTGCCAATGGTGAACCCAGGCGCCAGCGACACTGAGTTGGCAATGGGCTTCGCGCCGCGCGGCATGGTCGCCATGCGCTGGCGGGCGGCGTTGAATTTTTCGCCCATGCGCTCCCGCATCAGCTCGAAGGTCGGGGCATGCGGCTCCCACGGCACGCCAAAAGCCGCCGCCACACATTCACTGGTGATATCGTCATGCGTCGGGCCGATGCCGCCGGTGGTGAACAAAACATCGTAGGCGGCGCGCAATTCGTTCACCGCGCCGACGATCCGCGCCGGCACATCCGGGATCACCCGGACCTCTTGCAGCTTTATACCCAGCTCCGCCAACCGCCTGGCAATGAAGCGGACATTCTCATCCTGCGTGCGTCCGGAGAGAATTTCATTGCCAATGATCAAAATCGCGGCGGTGGGATTGCTCATAAAAAATCTCTCAGCATGGGGATCAACGGCCGGTCGGCCGGCGGCATAGGATATTCCACCAGGCGCTCCGGCGCCACCCAGGCCAGGGCCTGGCCCTCCCTGGGGTGCGGCGTCCCATTCCAGCGGCGGCACAAAAACACCGGCATCAGCAAATGGAAGCTCTCATAAGGGTGCGAGGCGAACACAAACGGCGCAAGATCACTTGCGGCGGCCTCAATCCCCAGCTCCTCGCGCAGCTCGCGCACCAGCGCCGCCTCCGGCGTCTCGCCGGCTTCCACCTTGCCGCCCGGAAACTCCCACATCCCCGCCATCTTTTTCCCTTCCGGGCGGCGGGCGAGCAAGATCCGCCCCTGCGCATCAATCAGCGCCACGGCGACCACCAGCAGCACGGCGTTTTTTTTCGGCGCGGCCGCCGCGGGCGCCTCGCGTTCAAGCGCAAAATGTTTCACGGGCAGTTTTTGCCCCGGCCGGCACATAAAAATCTGCAACCCCTTGCCCGACGGCAAAAACCCCACCCGCTGCAGCAGCGCGGCGGAGGCATCGTTATCCGCCGCCACCGTGGCCGTGAGCCGCGTGATCGCAAAAGCGGCAAACGCCCATTCTACCAACCGGCGCGCCGCCTCCAGCCCGTAACCCTGGCCCCAGAAGGCGCGGCCCAGCCAATAGCCCAGATCGGCCGACTTATGGCCCTTGCCCATGCGCAGCCCGGCGCAGCCGATCATCTCCCCCGTGACCTCATCCACCAGCGCGAACTGCTCGGCCCTGCCTGCCAGCCGGTCCGCCGCCGCCGCCGCGATCCACGCCGCCGCGAGATCGGCCGGATACGGAAACGGTGCGTCAGGCAGCCTGCGGCAAATCTCCCAATCGTTGATCAGCCGGTGGAACACCGCCACATCCTCAGCCGCCAAAGGGCGCAGGGTGAGGCGTGAAGTACGCAGCAACGGCCCCGCGAGGGCATGCATATCGGGCATCAGCGAATCGAGGAGGTCTGGCATGTCCCGCCAAGATTAGCGCGCAGTTGATCTTCCCGCCAGGACTCGGCAACGATACCATGTATGAACGCCGAAACCGATATTTTTACCCAGCAGATGTCCCACATCGGGGCCAAGGCCCGCACCGCCGCCGCCATGCTGGCCCGCGCGCAGGCGCAGGCCCGCAACCAGGCCCTCACCCAGGCCGCCGCGGCCCTGCGCGCCGCCGCGCCGCAAATCCTCCAGGCCAACAGCCGCGACATGCAGAGTTTTTCAGGCACCGCCGCCTTTGGCGACCGCCTGATGCTCAACCCTGCCCGGGTGGAGGCGATGGCGCGCGGGCTGGAAGAGGTTGCCGCCCTGCCAGACCCGCTCGCCCGCACCCTGGCGCAATGGACCCGCCCGAACGGCCTGGTCATCAGCCGAATCGCCCAGCCGCTGGGTGTACTGGGCATGATCTATGAGAGCCGCCCCAATGTCGGCGCGGACGCCGCCGCCATCGCGCTCAAATCAGGCAACGCCATTTTGCTTCGCGGCGGGTCGGAGAGCTTCCATTCCGCCGGCGCCATCCATGCCGCCATCACCTCCGGCCTGCGCGCCGCCGGCCTGCCCGATGATTGCGTGCAGATCGCCCCCAGCACGGACCGCGGGTTCGTCGCCGCCATGCTCGCCGCTTCCGGCTTTATCGACCTCATCATCCCCCGCGGCGGTAAATCCCTGGTCGAGCGCGTGCAGCGCGACGCACGGGTGCCCGTGCTCGCCCATGCCGAGGGCCTCAACCACACCTACATCCACGCCGCGGCTGATTTCGCGATGGCGCGCAACATCCTGGCCAACGCCAAAATGCGCCGCACCGGCATCTGCGGCGCCACCGAAACACTACTGCTAGATGCCGCCATCGCCCCCGCCCTGCTGCCTCTGCTCACAGCCGATCTGGCGGCCCTCGGGTGCGGCTTCCGCGCCGATGAAAAAGCCCGCGCCATTGTCACATCGCTTCAGGCCGCCACCGCGCATGATTTCGACACCGAATGGCTCGATGCCGTCCTGAAC
>NZ_JABEVC010000201.1 GCF_013044125.1 Acidocella sp.
CCAGGACATTCGACGTACACCCAGCAACAATTTACCGCGTCATCGACGGATAACGAGCTTATGCCGGTTTTCTGTTCCGCTCAGCCGCACAGGCCAATTCCAAAAAATTTGATTAGATAAAATTTTTTTTAGGAATCTTTAAGTAAATGTTGTAAAATAACTAGGATTGCACCTGAAAAACCATAAATGGACTAGAAGCATTTGTTTGACAAAATCCCCTAGTTTCCGTGTAGTGGCAGCTGACCCTCATAGGGTTAACGTGGAAAGGAAGACTAAATTTTTTTTCATGTTATCATTTTGGACCCTAGCTCGTCTTGCCACGGCTTTATCTGAATACTGAAAAGGACGTAATCCATGCTCGTCAACTATGTGCGCACCGCTCTCGCTCTCAAGCTCAACGAACTGAAGTTCGACAAACGCGCCGTCACCGCGATTGAATACGCGCTGATCGCCGCCCTCATCGCCGTCGTCATCATTGGCGCTGTCACCGCGCTTGGAACTGGTGTTAAAAGCACCTTCAACACGGTCGCCGCCGAGCTCTAATCGCCAAAAGTTTCATCGCTTTTGGGTCAGGCAACGGCCGGTGGTTATGCACCGGCCGTTTTGCTGCTTGCCGCATGGTCTGGCCCATGGCTGCCTGCGGAGGCTCTCGCTGCGGTGTGCAAAAATTACATCAACATTGAGGTAAAATTACCTGAAGTGAAAGAATGTTTGACAAAATGCCCTAAATTCCGTGTATTATGGAACAACTATAATTGATCGGCGCAGCCAAGTAGAACTTGCCTGGCCTGTGTTTATCGTAACGAGTTTGGCGTTTTCCGGCTGTGTTTTGGGAGATGAGGCACTAGAGAAATTTTTAAAGTTTATCGCTTATCTGTTTGAAAGCTTTTTTAAGCCAAACGCAATTCATGGCTTGTCCGGCTTAGCTGCTTGAATGCCTGTTGAATGGGCGGTGGTATGAAAGTTTTAACCCTTGTGGCTCGTTCATGCCGGTTGCTTGGCGGCGCGGTGGCGGTGAAACAAGGCCCGGTAAAAGGAATTTCGTGGGTATGCGGCGTTTTGTAGGGGCGGCATCATGTTAACGGCGGTTCTGTCTTCCGGGGCGGCCCTCCTGCTTGTGTACGCGGCATTGCATGACCTTGCAGCCCGCACCGTTCCCAATTGGCTGCCCCTTGTTTTGCTGGTTTTCGGCCTGTGCGCGCGGGTAGCGGATCATAACCTTTTCAGCGGGCTGGCTGTTGCCGCTGCGGCCTTTTCCGTGCTGTTCATTGTCTGGCTGCTGGGCGCCATGGGCGGCGGGGATGTAAAGCTTTGGGCCGCCACTGTGCTGCTTATTCCACCTCTGCTGCAGCCAGAGCTCGCCTTTTTTCTCCATGTTTTCATTTTTGGCGGCATTCTGGCGGTAGTTTATCTGGCGCTTGGTTTTGTCGTCCACAAGCCGCGGGGCCGTAAGGCCGGCGGTCTGGTTTGGCGGCTGCTGCGGGCGGAGGCCTGGCGGATTAGCCGGCGCGCGCCCCTGCCTTATGCCTGCGCCATTGCCGGCGGTGCCATCGCAACCCTTTTGCCTCTTTCTTTTCAGCGTTAGGTAGAACATGATTTTTCGTCTCGGCGTATTCGGGGTTCTGGTCGCAGCGCTGATCGCGGTCGCGCTCTTCGGTTTCTCCATTCTCAAGCAGTCGAAGCAGCAGCAAGTTGTGGCGCCGCCGGCGACTGAGCAAATCCTGGTCGCCTCCGCGCAGTTGCAGGGGGGCAGTCTTTTGCAGCCGGCGGACATTACCGCCGGCGCTGTGGCGGCCGGCAGTGCGCCGGCCGGGTCTGAGCAGGATACGCCGCAGAATCGTTCGGCGCTGATCGGCGCGATGATCCGCACCTCTCTCACCCCCGGTTCGCCCATTCTGGATTCGGAGGTCATTCGTCCTGGCGACCACGGCTTTCTTGCCGCGGTGCTCATGCCCGGGATGCGGGCTGTCACCGTCGGCGTGGACAATATCTCCGGCGCGAACGGGTTAATCTGGCCGGGTGATAATGTGGATGTGCTGCTCACCCAGACGATCAGCGGCGCCCCCAGCGATAAGAGCATCGCCGCCGAGGTTGTGCTCAGCGATGTCCGTGTCATCGCAACGGGAGCCGAGCTGGTGAAAACCGCCGAAAACTCCCCGAACGGCACGCCCCCGGCGCAGACCGTCACCCTGGAAGTCACCCAGGATCAGGCCGCCCGTATCCTGGTGGCCACCAATCTCGGAAAACTTTCGCTCATCGTGCATTCTTCCCAGGCCCGCGCGGGCGCCGTGCAGGTCAACGCGCAGGCGCCGCAGCCTGTCTGGGCGGGAGACGTCTCCCCGGCTCTGGCCAACCAGCATCCTTCCGTGCCGCAGGTTTCAACCGTCAAGGTATTTCAGGGCACCCCCAACGAACAGGATTACAGCTTCTGATGACCGCCCCATCAAAACGCGGATATTTCCCGCTTGTTCTCGCCGCTGCATTTGGCTGCGTTCCTGTCCTGGCGCTGGCGCAGGAACAGCCTCAACCGCTTGACGGTTCAGCCTCCGCCGGCGTTTCGCCGCCGGTTGTCGCCACGGGCCCGGCCTTCTTCGGCGGCATTTCCGTTGCCAAGGGCAGCGGCGAGCTGGTCAAGCTGCCGCATCCGGTCGCGAACATCTTCGCCGCGGACCCCAGTATCATCGAGGTGCGGCCAGCCAGCCCTAACACCATGTTTGTGTTCGGCAAAAGCATGGGCGAGACGACCATCGTCACGACCGACTCGGCCGGCAACACCATTGCCCAATATTCAGTCTCGGTCCGTCCATCGTCCTTCGTGAATGACCGTCTGCGCTCCCAGGCCAGAAAGTCCGCCCCCGGCAACAGCGTCACGGCTGAGGCCGAGCCTGGCGGCGTGGTCGTGCGCGGCACGGTGCGCACGCCAGAGCAGGCGGCCAATGTCATCGAACAGGCGAAGCTGATCTCCCCCACCGGCACGGTGGTTAATAATCTGCAGGTGCAGGAGCCGATCCAGGTCGAGCTGAAGGTCCGCATCGCCTCCATGTCGCGCAACATCACGCGTGAACTCGGGATCAACTGGAGCGCGGTTGCAACCAAAGGCTTCAATATCGGCAAATTCGCGCTCACCGGCTCAACAGCCTCTGCCGCTGCCTCGCTTTCCACCGCCACCCAGGGCGGGGTAGGCGTCACCTTCCCCGGCGGGAATTTCTCAGGCATCATCGACGCTCTGGCCACCGACAATTTGGCGCATATCCTGGCCGAGCCAACTTTAACAACGTTGAGCGGCACGCAGGCCAGTTTCCAGGTCGGCGGACAATTTCCCATCCCGGTCAGCTCAGGAAACGGTGTGGTAACGGTCAGTTTCAAGAATTACGGCGTTCTGCTCACCTTCGTCCCGACGGTGTTGTCCGATGGCCGGATCTCGCTGCAGGTGGCGCCGCAGCTCAGCGAGCTGAACTCAGCCAATTCATCGAGTGTTTCGACCGGCGCCACAGGCGGCCAGGTGTTCAACGTGCCCTCGCTCAATGTCACCGCGGCCTCCAGTACCGTCATTTTGGGCAGCGGCCAGGGCATGGCCATCGCCGGATTGCTGGAGGATCAGTCCAACCAGGTCGATAACGGCGTGCCGGGGCTGAGCGAAATCCCGATCGTCGGCGCCCTCTTCCGGGGCGATGCCTTTCAGCGCCAGCAGCAGGAAGTTGTGATCACGGTCACCCCCTATCTGGTCAACCCGGTCAACAACCCCGGCGCCCTGGCATCACCCGATGATGGCTGGACGCCGCCGAACGATCTGCAGCGTATCCTGCTGCTGCGCGATAACGGCACCAACACAGCCAGCACCACCATTCCAGGCGATGCCGGGTTCATTGTTCAGTGAAAGGATCATTCCCCTTGCGCTCGCTGGCTTTTTTCTCATTTTGCGTAATGCTGCTCAGCCTGAGCGGCTGTGTGCTGGATCCATATCAGCGGCAGGGAACCTGGTCGGCGACAGGCGCCAGCAGGGAGGATATTGCCCAGCAGGTGGCCGATCCGGCGGATCTGATCAGCGGCAAGTCGGAGCCGTATTCCAATGGGGTGGCCGCTGCCGCCGGTGTTGACAAGGCGCTCGGCGCCAACGGCGCGGGCACGGCGGCAGGTCTGCAGACGCCGGTCAACCCGACCTCCGTTTTCACCAGCACGACGGTGGGTAACTAAAAATGCCTGACTTCACGGCAAAATTTTCTAACTTGAGGACGGCTGCATGAACCAACAAGGTCCACGCGCAACCAGCCCGGACGGCGGGATGAGCAATCGGCCAGACCGTCTGACCGTGCTCGCATTTCTGGGAGATCCGGCAACCGAACAAGTGTTGCGTGATGGCTTGGGCGACCAGGTTGCCAACGGCATGGACATACGGCGCGGCACGATCCGCACCGCCATCGCCGCGATGGCCAAGCTACAGACCCCGGAAGTGCTGATTGTTGATATCGCCGGCGAGGAGCAGCCGCTGCACGCGCTGGGCGAACTCTCCGACGTGGTGGAGCCCGGCGTGCGCGTGCTGGTCATCGGCGATACCGATGATGTCGATTTCTACCGCCATATCACCCGCGGCATGGGGGTGATGGAGTACATCTTCAAACCCATCACGCGTGAGGCTGTGGCACGGTATTTCGCGCCGCTGGTCACCCGCAAAACCGTTGGCCAGGACGCCACCCGCGGCGGGCGCGTTATCGCTGTCATGGGTGCTCGCGGCGGCGTGGGCAGCACCACCATCGCCGGCAATCTCGCCTGGCTGCTGGGGGTCATCGCCAAGCGGCACACGGTATTCCTGGAGTCAGATCTGCACATGGGTTCGGGCGCGCTGCTGCTGGGCGCCAAAACCGGCCCCGGCCTGCGCATGGCGCTGGAAACGCCGGACCGTATCGACCCGCTGTTCGTCGAGCGCGCGGCCCAGCCGGTGGCGGAGCGCCTGCAGGTTCTCGCCTCGGAAGAGAAACTCAACGATCCGCTGAGCTATGCCCCAGGCGCCGCACGCCGGTTGATCGAAACGCTGCGTGTCCGTTATAATTTCATCATCCTGGACGTGCCGTTTCTGCCCATGCCGTGCAACCGGGAACTCATCGAATATGCCCACCACCGCGTGATCGTCATGGACCCATCGCTGGCCAGCGTGCGCGACACATTGCGCCTGCTCGGCCTGCCCAACGGGCCGTGGCAGCCGCAAAGCCCCACCATTGTGCTCAACCGCCAGGGGCGTCCCGGCGGTCTCACCCGCAAGCAGATCGAGGATGCGCTCAAGGTGAAGATCGATGTCGTGATCCCCGACATCCCCAAGCAGCTGAACGAGAGCGCCAGCTTCGGCGACCCGGCGGTGGCAAGCTCCGGCCCGTTCCGCCAGGCGATCATAGATCTCTCGCGTGAAATCGGTTTCGTCGGTGGCCGGGAGGATGGCGGAGCCGTGGGCTCCGCCGCATCCGGCGGGGTAACGGGGCTGTTCAAAATGTTCGGTCTGCAAAAAGGTTAAGACGATGACTGACGGCAATATCCCTGTTTTCGGGCGGCGCCGGAACGAGCAACCGGTTCCTCCACCTGCTGTGCAGGTGTTTTCCTCCGCACCTCAGAGTATTCCAGCACTCCCGGTCTCCGCGCGCACAACCGCCGATGCGGCGGCCAGCGCCACCATCGCCGCCGCCGCCGCGCATGCCGCGGCCATCACCACCCGGGCGGATATTGCCGAACTGCGCGCGCTTTGCCTCGCCCGTATGGATGCCACCGCCGTCGCCAGCCTGCATCCTGATCGTCTGCTCATCGAGGTGGAACGGCTGATCTCCGATCTGGCAACCGAAAAGCGTGTTCAGCTGAATGGCCGCGAGCAGCGCAGCCTGGCGACCGAGCTGGTTGACGACATGCTGGGCCTCGGCCCGCTGGAGCCGCTGCTGCTGGATGATACGATCAACGACATCATGGTCAACGGCCCGGACCACACGTTTGTGGAGCGCGGCGGCAAGTTGATCCAGGTGCCGGTGCGCTTTCGCGACTGGACTCACCTCACCAACGTCTGCCAGCGCATCGCCGCCTCCGTTGGCCGACGTGTCGATGAAGCAAGCCCGATGTGCGATGCACGCTTGAAGGACGGCTCACGCGTCAACATCATCCTCCCGCCGCTGGCGATTGACGGCCCCTCGCTCTCCATCCGTAAATTCTCTAAGAAACCGATCGATTTTGACAAGCTGATCCAATACGGCTCGCTCACGCCGCCGATCGCGCGCATTCTGGAAATCGCGGCCCGCACAAGGCTGAATATCATCGTCTCCGGCGGCACCGGCTCGGGCAAGACCACGATGATGAACGCGATGAGCCGCTTCATCGACCCTGCCGAGCGTGTCGTCACGGTGGAAGACGCCGCCGAGCTGCAACTGCAGCAGCCGCATGTGGTGCGCCTGGAAACCCGCCCGGCCAGCCTGGAGGGCAAGGGCGAGGTCAACGCCCGCGATCTCGTGCGTAACGCGCTGCGTATGCGGCCGGACCGCATCATCATCGGTGAGGTCCGCGGCGCCGAGGCGTTTGACATGTTGCAGGCCATGAACACCGGCCATGATGGCTCGATGTCCACCATTCACGCCAACAACACGCGCGATGCGCTGGCGCGTATCGAGAACATGGTCCAGATGTCGAGCATGGGCCTCTCGCCGAAGGCCATCCGCACGCAGGTGGTCGCCGCGGTGAATATCATCGTGCAGGTGGAGCGCCAGCGCGACGGCGGCCGGCGCGTCACCCAGGTCACTGAAATCGCGGGCATTGAAGGTGAGACCCAGTTGCTGAACGACATCTTCAAGTTTGAAGTCACGGGCGAGACAGCCACCGGGAAGCTGACCGGCCGCTACGAGGTAAGCCGCATCCGTTCGGCCTTTCATGAACGGCTGCAATATTTCGGTCTCGACCGTTCATGGATGGCCGCGTTGGATGACATCGGATGATCGTTAACGAACTCATCTTCCTCTTCGCGGTCATCCTCGTCCTGCTGGTTGTGGCCGGAGGTCTGCTCATCTCCATCCTGCGCAGCTATGACAGGCAGCAAAAGCTCAAACTGCGCATGCAGGATGTCATCGCGCCGGGGGACCGCCCGCTCAAACCCGTGGCGGAAGAGATCTCGCTCACCCACAAGGTCTCGAAAACCCAGGAATTCAAGGAAAAAGCCGCCGGATTTATCGGCGTCGATCTGCGCCAGGCGGAAACCTACCCGATCAAATGGTGGCTGGTTCCACCGCTCACCCTGGCCCTTACCATGGTCGTCGTGGCGATGGCCGTGCATCCCCTGGGCGATTACAAAATTCTCGTTTTCCTGCTTATCTATGTCTGTTCGCCGTTCATCTGGCTGCTGCTAACGAAATTCGTCTTCAACTGGTTCACCAACCGGCGGAACGCCAAGCTGCTGGAGCAATTTCCTGATGCGCTCAGCACCATCGTCCGTTGCGTGCGCGTCGGCATTCCCATGGGTGAAGCCCTGCGCACGGTCGCACGTGACGCGCAGGAACCGACCAAGACCGAGTTTGACATTCTGGCGGACAAAGTCTCCATCGGCATCCCGCTGGATGTCGCCTTGCGGGAGTTGTCGCAGCGCATCAAGCTCACCGAGTACCAGTTTTTTGCAACGGCGCTCACACTCCAGGCTCGCTCCGGCGGCGGCATCACGCAGACGCTGGAAACCCTGGCCGATGTCATCCGCAAGCGCGTCGGGCTGAAGGCGCGCGGCTATGCCCTTACCGCGGAGGCCCGCACCAGCGCGCTGATCCTCTCGGTTTTGCCGTTCATCGCCGGCACCGCGATTTTCGTGATGCAGGGGCAGTATATTACCATGCTGTTCACCACGAAAAGCGGTGAATCCGTACTGGGCATCGCCATCCTGCTGATGATGATCGGCATGGGGACCATTCAGTACATGATCAGCAACGTTCTGAAGTAGCCAGGTATCATGTCCCAAACCTATATCTTCCTGGCAGTCGTTTTCCTGTTCCTTCTCGTGGTGGCGGCAGGCTTCTACCTCGTCAACGAGCTGGCGCGCTCCGGGCGTCTCGCCAGCCGTATCGAGTTCGTCAAATCCGGCGGCCAGGTGCAACAACCAACCATACCCCGGCCAGACGGCGCCCTGCTCCTGCGGCTGCTCTCCGCCTTCGGGATGCGGATCGCGCGTAGTGGCCTGCTTTCGGGCAAAACCCTGGCCGAGATGACCGCGACTCTGGAAGGCGCCGGGTTCCGCGGCGGCCGCGGGCTGGGTCTGTTCATCGGCGCCAAAATTCTGCTGGGCCTGCTTCTGCCGGTCATCGCCTTTTTCGCCTTTCGCAATTTCGGCAGCGGCATGTTGTGGCTGGTGGTCAAACTCGGCGGCGCCGCCATTTTTGGCCTGCTTCTGCCGGAGACCATCGCCACCAACATCCGCAAAAGGCATCTGGTGCAGGTTGAAGCCGGCGTTGCTGATGCGCTGGACATGATGGTGATCTGTGCCGATGCCGGTCTCGCCCTGGAAGCCGGGCTGGCGCGTGTGGCGCAGGAGATGGAGGGGCTTAATTCCGCCCTCTCGAAAGAGCTGACGCAGACATCGCGCGAACTTCAGATCGGTTCGGACATGCGCATGGCGATGGAATCGCTCGGTCAGCGCACCGGGCTGGATCCGTTGAAGCGGCTGTCCACCACGTTGATCCAATCCCTGCATTACGGCACCCCGCTCACCCAGGCGCTACGCACTCTCTCGGGAGAATTGCGCCAGGAGGCCCTCGTCAAGTTCGAGGAGCGTGCCGGCCGCCTGCCGACCCTGATGACCATTCCGATGATTCTTTTCATCCTGCCCTGCGTCTTCCTGATCGTGGCTGGGCCGGCGATCATCAATGTCTTGGCCACCCTCCATGGACAAAAGTAGAGTAAACCATGAAAAATTTTAAGCGCGCCGCATTTTCCGAGATAGCCAGGTTCAACCGCGACGCCCTGAAACGCTCAGGCGCCTTCTTGCTGGTGCCGGTTCTGCTGCTGGCGTCCTGTGCGCAGCAAAGCCCCGCCAATAACGCCGCCGCCGCCGCCCAGATCGGTACGAATACCCTGAATGTCGCCGATGCCGCGATTGCCGGCGGCGATCCGAGCATGGCGCTCTCCGTCAGCCAGTCCATCCTCTCAAGCGACCCCGGCAATGTCCAGGCGCTTGAGCATGAGGGCGACGCCTATTACGCGCTCAACCGCTGTCCCGCCGCCATCGCTGCCTATCAGCTTGCGCTCAAGCGCGACCCCACGGCAAGCGCGGCGGAGACCGGGCAGGGGCGTTGCCTGCTCAAAACGGACCCGCGCGCAGCCGAACAGGCCTTCATGCGTGCCATCCAGGATGATCCCGGCAACGCCAACGCCTTGAACGACCTTGGCATCGCGCGTGATTTGCAGGGTAATTTCGCAGGCGCGGTAGACCCTTACCAGAAAGCGCTGCTGGCCGACCCAAGCCTTACCGCCGTCGAGGTGAATCTCGGCCTGTCGCTGGCTCTTTCTGGCAACGGCCCGGAGGCCCTGCAGTATCTTGGCCCGCTCGCCACCAGCCAGCAGGCCACGCCGAAAATCCGGCAGGATTATGCCGCGGCTCTGGTCGCCACGGGGCGGGTGTCCGAAGCCAGGCAAGTGCTGGCGGTTGACCTCCCGCCAGACCAGGTGAACAGGGCCATTGAGGGCTTCACCAACCTGATCCAGCAGTCGCAATCCGTACCGCCGCCCGCTCCGCCGCCGCCCACTGTGCAGCGCGTACCCGCGCCGGCCCCGATTTCGGCAACGCCGTTGCCGCAGTCCGCCAACATCCCCGTAGCCCTGCCGGCCCCGCTGGCCGCCGCCGCGCCGCCGCCTTCGTCCATTGTGGCGCAGATTCACCCCATCTCGTCGCCAACCCCCACCCCCGCGCCAACACCCGTACAGGCCGCAACCGGCGCCATGGCATCCACCGCCGTGGTGCAACTGGGCGCTCTCAATTCCCGAAATGACGCGCACCGCGCCTGGGTGCATCTGGCCAACTCCTCCCCGGCGCTTTTTAACGGCCGCTCCCCGCAGATAACCCCCGTTACGCTTGGCAGCAAAACCTTCTACCGCCTGCGTGTCGGCGGTTTCCAGAGCAAGGTCGCCGCCGCGCATTTCTGCAACGAGCTTCAGGCCGCCGGTCATCGCTGCACCCCGGCGGATTTTTGAATTTCGCTCCCCCGCTGGTCTCAGCGGGGGATTTTCAAACCAAGGTTAAATAACCGCGCGCAGCCGCGCCAGGCTTTCTTGCGCGCCCAAAGCTTCAAGGGTCGCGTCTATTCCCGGGCTCATCGTGCTGCCGGTCAGCGCCGCGCGTAATGGCTGCGCCACTTGGCCGAGCTTGCGCCCCTCCGTCTCGGCAAAGCCGCGCAGCGCCGCATCCACGCCGGCGGCGGAAAAATCCGTCGCCGCCAGCACCGGCACCAGCCGCCCCAGCATCGCCTTCGCCTCCTCGGTCAGCAGCGCCAGAGCCTTCGGCTCGAAGGGCAGGGGCACGCCGCGCGCCAGAAATGCCGCCGACACGGCCAGATCCGCTAAATTTTTCGCGCGTTCCTTCAACCCCGGCATAAGGCGCAGAATCCGCTCCATCGCCGCCGCATCCACCACAATCCCGGCCTTGGCCAGCCGCATCACCACGTCCTCGCGCAACCGCGCATCATCCGCCCCGCGCAGCCACACCCCGTTCAAATGGGTCAGCTTGGCGTAATCCATCCGGCTTGCGGCCCGGCCCACGCCTTCCAGCGTGAACAGCTCCACCTGTTCGGCGCGCGTCAAAAACTCCGCATCGCCATGCCCCCAGCCCAGCCGCAGCAGATAGTTGCACAAAGCCTCGGGCAGAAACCCTTCCTCGCGGAATTCCAGAATGCTCACCGCGCCGTGACGCTTGGAAAGCTTGGCCCCGTCCGCGCCATGGATCAACGGAATATGCGCGAATTGCGGTTTTTCCCAGCCCATGGCGTCATAAATCTGAATCTGGCGGAACGTGTTGGTGAGGTGATCATCGCCGCGGATGACATGGGTGATATCCATGTCATGGTCATCCACCACCACCGCGTGCAAATAGGTCGGCGTGCCGTCGGAGCGCAGAATGATCATGTCATCCATCTCCGCGTTTTGCACTTTCACCGTGCCCTGCACGAGATCCTGCAATACCACCTCGCCCTCGCGCGGGGCCTTCAGCCGTATCGCGGGCTTCACCCCGGTGGGCGCCTCCGCCGGGTCGCGGTCGCGCCAGCGCCCGTCATAGCGCGGCGGGCGCTTCCCGGCCGCCGCCTGCTCGCGCATCGCCTGTAACTCCTCGGCGGTGCAATAGCATTTATACGCGCGCCCCTGCGCCAGAAGTTCCAGCGCCACCTCCACATGCCGCGCCTCGCGGGTGGATTGATACACCGGCGGCGCATCCGCATTCAGGCCCAGCCATTCCAGCCCGTCCAGAATCACCTGCACCGCTTCCTGGGTGGAGCGCGCCTTATCGGTATCCTCGATACGCAGCAGAAACTCGCCGCCATGATGCCGGGCGAACAGGTAGTTGAACAACGCCGTCCGGGCGCCGCCGATATGCAGCAGGCCGGTGGGGGAGGGAGCAAAACGGGTACGGATTTTCATGCCCAGCGTTTAGCATTCTTGCGCCGCATTGTGCCAGACGGGGCAACCGCTTAACGTCGCCCAACAACTGGAGGTTGCCGGTGCGCGACGCATTCGCCAAATGGGCCGAGGCCGAGCGGGGCCGGTTTTCATTGCTGCTGCCTGTTGCCATGGGCGCGGCAATCCTGGCCTATTTCGCGCTGCCCGCCGAGCCGCCGCTCTGGCTTGGTGCAACATTCCTCGCCCTCAGCCTTGCCGTGCTCGCCGCCGGCTGGCGCCACCCGTATTGGCGTTTTGCCGCCGCTTTGGCCCTGGCCGCCTCGCTCGGCTTCGCCCGCGCTGAGTGGCGCACCGCCGCCCAACCCCTGCTCACGGTCATCCCATCCGGCCCCATCGGCCTTTCGGGCACCATTGCGCGGATAGACCTTCTCCCCGGCGCGCGCCGCCTCACCCTGGCGCATCCCAGCCTGGACGGCGCCGCCCCGCTCCCCCGCGCCATCCGCCTGCGCCTGCGCGGCGCGGATGCCACGCCGCTGCGCGTGGGCGAGGCGGTGCGCGCCTACGCCATGCTCTTCCCGCCGGACCGCCCGGCCTACCCCGGCGGCTGGGACCAGGGGCGCCAGGATTTCTTCGCCGGTCTCGCTGCCTCCGGCTTCGCGCTTGGCGATGTCAGCATCACCGCACCGGCCCCGCCCGACGCCCCCGCCACCTGGCTGCAAAACCTGCGCGCGGGCATCGCCTCGCGTATCCTCAGGGTGCTGCCGGTCTCCACCGGGTCCATCGCCGTCACCCTGCTCACGGGTGATGAACAAGCCATCCCCGCCGCCGAGCGCAATCATTTCATCGCCGCCGGGCTGGCGCATATCCTCGCGGTGGCGGGGCTGCATGCCGGCATCGTCATGGGTTTGTTTTTTACCACCACCCGCTTTCTGCTCACGCGGCACGAGTCTCTGGCCCTGCGCCTGCCGGTCAAACCCCTCGCCGCAGCCGCCGCGCTGCTCGGCGGGGCGGCTTATGCGGTGCTCACCGGCGCGCATCTGCCAATCCTGCGCAGCCTCGCCATGGCCTCGCTGGTCACATTTGGCGTCATCATGGGGCGGCGCGCGATCTCCTTGCGCGGCCTTGCCATCGCCGCCACGCTCATCATGCTCGCCACGCCCGAAGCCGTGCTGGGTGTCAGCTTCCAGATGAGCTTCTCCGCCGTGCTGGCGCTCATCGCCGGGTTTGCCGCAGTCCAGCATGCCATGGCGCGTTTCCACGCCGCCAGGTCGCGCGCCGCAAGCCTCGCCCTGCACGGCGCGGCGCTGGCCTACACCAGCCTGCTGGCGGGCGGCGCCTCCATGCCCTTTGCCGCCTACCAGTTCCAGCAGGCGCAACCTTACTGGATTCCCGCCAACCTCCTCGCCGTGCCGCTCACCGCGCTGTGGATCCTTCCTTTCGGCCTGCTCGCGCTGGCGCTCATGCCGCTTGGCCTGCAAGCCCTCGCATTGCTGCCGATGGCGCGCGGCATCGCCATCATCGTCTGGGTCACCGTCCGCATCGCCGCCTGGCCCGCCGCCATGCTGCGTATCCAGCCCATGCCCAGCCTGGCCATCCTTCTCATCGCCGCCGGACTCATCTGGCTGTGCATCTGGCGCCGCGCGCCGCGTTTCGCGGGCCTGGCACTCATACTCGCGGGCCTGGCCATTTACGCCGCCGCCCGCCCGCCGGACATTCTGGTCTCCCCCGGCGCCAGACTCATCGCCATCCGCGTTGCGCCGCGCATTTTCCTGCTCAGCCGCGGCAAACCCCCGTCCTACACCCTCGCGCAATGGGCCCCGGTTTGGGCCGGCACACCGTTCACCCCGGCGCAATGCACACAAAACACCTGCCGGCTTGGCGCCGTGCTGTTTGCTCTCTCGCCCCCGCCTGGCGGCTGCGGCAATGCCCTCGTTGCCGTCTCGCCCGAGCCTCTGCACGGCGCCTGCGGCTCCACCCCGGTCATTGACCGTCTCTCCGTCTACCGCAACGGTGCCACCGCCGCCTGGATAAGCGGACACCGCCTCACCCTGCTGACAGACCGCGCGATACAAGGCGCGCGTCCCTGGGTCGCCCTCTACCCCGGCGGATGATGTCCTCTGGCTCCCCGCCTGAGCCGTTGCCTGCCCGCTGGGTGTTTGCCGCCATGTCCGCTATAATCGCGCCATGACAAACCGAATCGGAATCGCCGGCATTTCCGGCCGTATGGGCCGCCTGCTGGCCGAGGAAGCCGCCGCCGCCGCGCAGCTTACCGGCGGCACCAGCCGCTCCGGCGCCGCGCCGGGCGATGCGCCATTATACCCAGACCTCAACGCCCTCGCGGCTGAGTCGGATGTGGTGATCGACTTCACCCACGCCAGCACCGTCAGTGCCCACGCCGCCATCCTGGCCGGGGCCAAAACCCCCTGGGTGCTGGGCAGCACCGGCTATGGGGCTGAGGGCCAAGCCGCCATCGAGGCCGCGGCGCGGATTATCCCCATCATCGCCGCGCCCAATTTCTGCACCGGCGTCAACCTCCTGCTTATCCTCGCTGAAAAACTCGCAGCCACCCTGCCGCCCGCGCGCTATGACGCCGAAGTGCTGGAAATGCACCACCGGCAAAAAGTTGATGCCCCCTCCGGCACGGCCCTGGCCCTGGGGCGCGCGGTTGCCGCCGGGCGCGGGGTGAAGCTGGAAGACGTGATCGCCAGCGGCCGCCACGGCCACACCGGCCCGCGCCGCGACGGCGAAATCGGCTTCGCCACACTGCGCGGCGGCCAGATCATCGGCAGCCACACCCTTTCCTTCACCGCCGGGGATGAACAGATTTCGCTCACCCACCATGCGCTGGACCGCCGGGTGTTCGCCACCGGCGCGGTGCAAGCCGCCCTCTGGCTGCAAAACCAGACGCCGGGCCTCTACACCATGCGCGATTTCCTCGCTCTCTAGTTGTTGTTAACCCAGGCCGGGTATTGACCCCGGCAATCAGATAAGTCATCCGAGCCGCCTCGAATAAGGGATATTTGTGCATGCGCGATAAAGGCGAATTTCTGTTCACTTCCGAGTCCGTCTCGGAAGGTCACCCGGATAAGGTTGCGGACCGGATTTCCGATACCGTGGTTGACGCCTATCTGGCGGCCGACCCCTACGCGCGCGTTGCGTGCGAAACCCTGGTCACCACCAACCGCATCGTCCTGGCCGGCGAGGTCCGCGGCCCCGAGACCATCACAAAGGAACATCTGGCGCATCTCGCCCGCATGGCGGTGCATGACATCGGCTATGACCAGGAAGGCTTCTCCTGGAAGAACGCCTCGGTTGATGTTCATTTGCACGCCCAGTCGGCTGACATCGCCGTGGGTGTCGATGCCGATGGCAGCAAGGACGAAGGCGCCGGCGACCAGGGCATCATGTTCGGCTACGCCTGCACCGAGACCGAAGCGCTGATGCCCGCGCCCATCTACTACTCCCACCTCATCCTGCGCCGTATCTCAGACCTGCGCCGAGCCGGCGACGCCCGCGCCAAGGGCCTCCAGCCCGACGCCAAAAGCCAGGTGACGCTGAAATACATTGACGGCAAGCCCGTCACCGCCACCTCCGTCGTTGTCTCCATCCAGCACGATCCAGATGTCACGCTGGCCCGCGTGCGCGAGATGCTCACCCCGATCGTCAACGACGCTCTGCCCCCCGGCTGGATGCCCACCGAGTCCGAATTTTACGTTAACCCCACCGGTATCTTCGTCATCGGCGGGCCGGATGGCGATTGCGGCCTGACCGGGCGCAAGATCATCGTGGACACCTACGGCGGTGCCGCCCCCCATGGCGGCGGCGCGTTCTCGGGCAAAGACCCCACGAAGGTTGACCGCTCCGCCGCCTATGTCTGCCGCTACCTCGCCAAAAACGTGGTCGCCGCCGGGCTGGCGGACCGCTGCACCCTGCAACTCTCCTATGCCATCGGCGTCTCGCAGCCGCTCTCGCTATATGTCGAGCTGCACGGCACCGGCCGCGATGTCGATGAGGTCAAGCTCGAAAAAACCCTACGCGAGTTGGTCAACCTCACCCCGCGCGGCATCCGCGAGCACCTCCAGCTCAACCGGCCGATTTACGCCCCCACCTCCGCCTTCGGCCATTTCGGCCGCACGCCGGATGCGGACCTTGGCACCTTCACCTGGGAAAAGACCGATCTGGTCCCCGCCCTGAAGTCTGCTTTTGGCCGCTGAAACCCTGCCACCGCGAGCGAAGCACGCTAACCCGTCTTCGCTCGCAGAGGTGAGCGTGAAACCACCGCCTGACCGTCTTTACGGCCGGATCAAGGGCAAAAAACTCCGCCCGCGCCAGGAATTTCTGCTGGCCGAATTTCTGCCCCGGCTTTCGTGGCCGCAAATCCCCTTCGGCAGCACCGTGCGTGAAATCTGGCTCGAAGTCGGCTTTGGTGGCGGCGAGCACGCCTACGCCCTGGCCCAGGCCAACCCCGATACCGGCCTCATCGCCGCTGAAGTCTTCGAGACCGGCATCTGCTCGCTGCTCTCGCGCCTCGCGCCGGAGGATGCCGCGGTGCCCGAAGTCCCCGCCAACCTGCGCCTCTTCACCGATGACGCCCGCCCCCTCCTGCGCGGCATGGCTGATTCCTCGCTGGGCAAGCTTTTCCTGATGTTCCCTGATCCCTGGCCCAAGGCCCGCCACGCCAAACGCCGCTTCGTCCATCCCGAACTTCTGGCTGAGGCCGGCCGCGTCCTCAAACCCGGCGGCGAGTGGCGCATCGCCTCGGATGATCCCACCTACCAAGCCTGGACCGATGAAGTCCTGGCCGCCCAAACCGCTTTTGTTGTCACCCGCGCCACCACCCGGCCGCAAGGCTGGCCACCGACCCGCTACGAGGCCAAAGCCATTCTCGCCGGCCGCCAGCCGGTCTACTGGTCATTGCTAAAACGATAATCGTTGTTTTATCGCACCAAACCCGCACAAATTGGGGTGCAAGTAAAAAATTAAGTTTTGTAATCAAATAGTTGTAGAGCGATCTTCACAATCGCTCCACGTGGAGCGCGCCTATTCCACGGTCACCGACTTCGCCAGATTGCGCGGCTGGTCCACATCCGTGCCCTTCATCACCGCGACATGATACGCCAGCATCTGCACCGGAATCGCATATAAAATTGGCGCCGCGAACGGGTCGATCTCCGGCAAAATCAGCGTCTCCGCGGCAATCCCCTGCAACTTCGCAGCCCCCGCGGCGTCGGAGAATACAATAACCTGCCCCCCCCGCGCCGCGACCTACTGCAGGTTTGAAGCCGTTTTCTCGAACAACGGCCCGGAGGGACAAATCGCGATCACCGGCACCGATTTGTCGATCAGCGCGATCGGCCCATGCTTCAACTCACCGGCGGCATAGCCCTCCGCGTGAATATAGCTGGTCTCTTTCAGTTTCAGCGCCCCTTCGAGCGCTATGGGGAAACACGCCCCCCGGCCCAGATACAATACATCCGCCGCCTCGGCGATCCGGGGCGCCAAACGCCTGATCTGCGCCTCATTCGCCAGAATCTCCGCCGCCTTCGCGGGAATTTCCAGCAGCGCATCGCACAGCCGGGCAATCTCGGCATCGGCCAGGCTGCCGCGCGCGCGCGCCACCGCGAGCGCGAACACCGCCATCACGGTCAATTGCGCCGTGAACGCCTTGGTGCTGGCAACCCCGATTTCCGGCCCGGCCATGGTCTCCAGCATGGCATCGGACTCCCGCGCCATGGTGCTCTCCGGTACGTTGAGAATGGTCAGGATTTTCTGCCCCTCGGCGCGCATATAGCGCAACGCCGCCAGCGTATCCGCCGTCTCGCCGGACTGGCTGACCAGCAATCCCAGCCCGCCTTCAGGCAACGGCGGCGCACGGTAGCGGAACTCTGACGCCACATCGGCATCCATCGGCAGCCGGCTCAGGCTCTCCAGCCAGAACTTGCCGGTCAGCCCCGCGTAATACGCTGAGCCGCAGGCGCTGAAGGTGATGCGCGGCACGCCGGCCAGATCAAAGGGCAGGGGTGGCAGCACCGGCATGCGGGTGGCGGCGTCGATCATCCGGTGCAGCACGTCGCCGATCACCACCGGGTGCTCGTGCAACTCTTTTTCCATGAAATGCCGGAAATTTCCCTTGCCGATGGCAGCCCCTGTCAGGTTGGTGAGCTTCTTCTCCCGGGTGATCTCCTGGCCGTAGGCATCAAAAAACACGGCATTTTCGCGCGTCACCACCACCCAGTCGCCATCTTCGAGATACGCGATCTGGCGCGTCAGCGGCGCCAGGGCCAGCGCGTCGGACCCCAGATACATCTCCTGCGCCCCGTAGCCCACCGCCAGCGGCGCGCCGCGCTGCGCGCCGATGATCAGCTCAGGATGTCCGGCGAAAATCAGCGCCAGCGCATACGCCCCCTCCAGCCGCGCGAACGCGGCCTTGGCTGCCTCAACGGGGCTCATCCCCTCCGCCAGCAGCAGATCCAGCAGTTGCGCGACCGTCTCGGTATCAGTCTCGGAGCAAAAAACCTGGCCCCTGGCTTCAAGTTCGGCGCGCAGCAGCAAATGGTTCTCGATGATGCCGTTATGCACCACCGCGACGCGCGCGGTGCCGTGCGGATGGGCGTTGGTCTCAGTCGGCGCGCCATGAGTCGCCCAGCGGGTGTGGCCGATGCCGGTGCATCCGGCCAGGGGCTGGCGCTCCAGCGCGGCGGCCAACTGGGCCAGCTTACCCTCGGCGCGGCGGCGCTCGATCTGTCCGTTCACAAGAGTCGCGATGCCGGCGCTGTCATATCCGCGATATTCCAGCCGGCGCAGACCATCCAGAAGCAGAGGCGCCGCCGGCGCCAGCCCCACAACACCCACGATTCCGCACATGATTCGTACCCTTAAAAGTCTCCTTCAGCCGGTAGCGTCCGCGTGTGCTCCCTGTCAAAGGCCGGAGCATCAATTCGTGTTTCATTCTGTGGCGATATGGCTTGACGAGGGGCTTGTCATGGCCCATTTGCCAATCAGGACCGCTTAGGTCCACTATCGGAGCGCATATGTTAAAATTGTCCCGTTTGACCGATTATGCCGTGGTGGCGCTGGTTCGGTTGAGTGCCGCCGATTGCGTTGAAACCTCGCCGGGTATTGCCGCAGCCATTGGCGTGCCTGAGCCGACCGTGGCCAAGGTGCTGAAGGCGCTGGCCGGGCACGGGTTGGTTATTTCCTCCCGCGGGGCTCGCGGCGGCTATCGCCTGGGGCGGCCGTTGAATGAAATTGCCGTCTCGGAGGTCATCATGGCCATTGACGGGCCGATTGCGCTGACCTCTTGCGTGGATGGCGCATCGGGTTGCGAGAGCCAGTCGCTGTGCCCCGTAGCCGGACGCTGGGACCCGGTGAACGATGCGATCCGCTCGGCGTTGAGCCGGATTTCCCTTGCGGATATGGAAGCCGCGAGCATTCCCACCGCGTTCCGCTTGCCTGTTGTAGCGCCCATGAATGAGGTTGTGTGATGTCCGCCACTGTTGAAACCCGCGATACGGTCGAGGCCCTTTCGGTTGAAAAGTATAAATATGGATTTACCACCGAGATCGCGATGGAAGAGTTTCCCAAGGGGCTGAACGAGGAGATCGTGCGGTTGATTTCGGCCAAAAAAGGCGAACCGGACTGGTTGCTTGCCTGGCGGTTGAAAGCGTTTGCACTGTGGCAGAAGCTGGAAGAACCGCATTGGGCGCGGGTTGAGCATCCACCGATTGCCTATGATGAACTGTATTATTACGCAGCGCCCGCCGCGCCGGCGCCCAAGTCGCTTGAGGAGGTCGACCCCGCGCTTTTGAACATGTATGAGAAGCTCGGCATTCCACTGAACGAGCGCGCGGCGCTGGCCGGCGTGGCGGTGGATGCGGTATTCGATTCGGTTTCCGTGGCGACCACGTTCCGCGAGACACTTGCAAAATCAGGTGTGATTTTCTGCCCGATTTCCGAGGCGGTGCGCGAGCACCCGGAGTTGGTGCGTAAATATCTGGGTAGCGTGGTGCCGTATGGCGATAATTATTTCGCGGCGTTGAACTCGGCGGTGTTTTCCGATGGCAGCTTTGTTTATATCCCCAAGGGGGTGCGCTGCCCGATGGAGCTTTCCACCTATTTCCGCATTAACGCACGTAACACCGGGCAGTTTGAACGCACGCTGATTATTGCTGAGGAAGGGGCCAGCGTATCCTACCTTGAAGGCTGCACCGCACCGATGCGCGATGAGAATCAGCTGCACGCGGCGGTGGTGGAGCTTGTCGCCATGGATGACGCGAAGATCAAATATTCCACGGTGCAGAACTGGTATCCGGGTGATGCGCAGGGCAAGGGCGGTATTTATAATTTTGTCACCAAGCGCGGTGCGTGCCGCGGTAAAAATTCAAAAATATCCTGGACACAGGTGGAAACCGGCTCGGCCATCACCTGGAAATACCCCTCCTGCATCCTGCAAGGGGATGGTTCCGTTGGAGAGTTTTATTCGGTCGCGATGACGCATAACCATCAACAGGCCGACACCGGCACGAAGATGATTCATATCGGCAAGAACACGACGAGCACGATCATCTCCAAGGGAATTTCGGCTGGGCATTCCAACAACACCTATCGCGGGCTGGTGAAGATCATGCCCAACGCATCCGGCGCGCGCAATTACACGCAATGCGATTCACTGCTGATCGGCGACCAGTGCGGCGCGCATACGGTGCCCTATATCGAGAGCCGGAATGCCTCCGCCAAGGTGGAACATGAGGCCACGACATCGAAGATCGCGGAGGACCAGCTGTTTTATTGCCGCTCGCGGGGGTTGTCGGAAGAGGATGCCGTGGGGTTGATCGTAAATGGTTTCTGCAAGGATGTGTTGAAGGAATTGCCAATGGAATTTGCTGTTGAAGCGCAGAAACTCCTGGCTGTGTCGCTTGAAGGATCGGTTGGTTAATATGCTTGAGATTAAAAATTTGTCGGCGCGGATTGGCGATAAGGAAATTTTGCGGGGCGTGAACCTGATTGTGCCGGATGGTGAGATTCACGCCATCATGGGGCCGAACGGTGCTGGAAAATCAACGCTCTCCTATGTGCTCTCTGGCCGCGAGGGCTATGAGGTGACGGGCGGCGAGGCGATTTATAACGGCCAGGATATTCTGGCGCTGACGCCGGAGGCGCGGGCCGCCGCCGGGATGTTCCTTGCATTTCAGTATCCGGTGGAGCTGCCTGGTGTGGGCAATGCGAATTTTCTGCGCACGGCGCTGAATGCGGTGCGGCGCGCGCGCGGCGAGGCGGAGCTTGATGCCGTGGCGTTTTTGAAGCTTGCGCGGGCGGCCTTGAAAAATCTTTCGATGCAGGATGATATGCTCAAGCGCAATGTGAACGTCGGTTTTTCCGGCGGTGAGAAGAAGCGCAACGAGGTTTTACAGATGGCCCTGTTGCGGCCAGGTCTGGCGATTCTCGATGAGACGGATTCCGGGCTGGATATCGATGCGCTCAAAATTGTCGCCGAGGGGGTGAACGCGCTGCGCAGCCCGGTATTTTCGGCTTTGGTGATTACGCATTATCAGCGCCTGCTGGATTATATCGTGCCTGATAGGGTGCATGTTCTGGCGGCGGGGAAAATTGTGCGCTCCGGCGGGCCGGAGCTGGCGCTGGAACTGGAAGCCCGTGGTTATGCCGGGTTGGAAGTGGCCTGAGCGATGACAGCACTTCCCACCCGCAGCCTTGAGGCTTGGCGCTATACGGATTTGCGCCCGCTGGATGCCATGAGTTTTGCCGAGGCGCCGGCTGCGTCCATTCCCGGCGATCTGCCCGATATCGGCGTGCCGCGTTTGGTTTTTGTGAATGGCCGGTTTGATGCCGCGGCATCTTCCGCGTTGATGTTTGCGCATGATTTTGCCACGGTGACTGAAGAGTCTGACCTGCCGCTGGCGTTGATCAACGCGCAACATGCACAGGATGGTTTGACGCTGGAGATACCCGCCGGGGTGGATGCCGGGGTTGTGCTGCTGATCTCTTATGCCAACGGCGGGGCGCTGCATCCACGCCACCGGGTCTCCTTGGGGGCGGGTGCCACGCTGACGCTGCTTGAGGTCATAAAAGGTGAAGGCGTTTACTGGCATAATCCGGTGACGGATATCGTGCTGGCGCAAGGTGCTCGCCTGGCGCATTACCGGTTGCAGAATGAAAGCCGGGAGGCGTTTCATCTGGCGACGATCCGCGTTGGCGCCGCCGCGGATGCGGCTTATGAGAGCTTCACCGCCGTGATGGGCGCGAAGCTTTCACGCGCTGAATTTCATGTGGAACTGAGCGGCGCGAAGGCGCACACGCATGTGAACGCGGCGCAACTGCTGGGAGATTCGCAGCACGGCGATTTCACCTCCGTGGTGCGCCACAAGGCGCCTGATTGCAGCTCGCGCCAGACGGTGAAATCAGTTTTATCCGATGCCGCGCGCGGGGTTTTTCAGGGGCGGATTGAAGTTGACCGCGTGGCGCAGAAGACCGATGGTTACCAGATGAGCCAGGCCCTGCTGCTCTCGCCTGCGGCGGAGATGGATATAAAACCCGAATTGCAGATTTTTGCCGATGACGTGAAATGCAGCCATGGCGCCACCATCGGCGCGCTGGATGAAGAGCAGGTGTTTTATCTGCGCAGCCGGGGAATTCCAGAGGATACGGCGCGCGCGATGTTGATTCGCGCGTTTTTGACAGAGGCGCTGGAGCCGGTGACGCATGCGGGGGCGCACGCGTTGTTCGAGGCGGCGATTGAGACGTGGTGGACCGGAAAATGAGTACGCGTGCTTTCAATGTTTCAGAAATCCGCAAGGATTTTCCGATCCTGACGCAGCAGGTGCATGGCAGGAAGCTGGTGTTTCTGGATTCCGCGGCCTCGGCGCAGAAACCGCGTGTGGTGATCGATGCGATGGTGCGCGTGATGGAGATGCAATATGCCAATGTGCATCGGGGGTTGCATTGGATGTCGGAACGCACGTCTGATGCGTATGAGGCGGCGCGCGATAAAGTGGCGGCGTTTTTGAATGCGCGGGCGCGCGAGGAAATTGTTTTCACGCGCAATGCGACGGAGTCCATCAATCTGGTGGCGTATAGCTATGGCCGCACCGCGTTGCGGCCGGGCGATGCTGTTGTGGTCTCGGAGATGGAGCACCATGCGAATCTGGTGCCGTGGCAGATATTGCGCGATGCCCATGGCGTGGAGCTGCGGATTGCGAAGATTACTGATTCTGGCGAGATTGATTGGGAATCACTCGAGGCGCAGTTTGCTGATGGCAAGGTGAAGCTGCTGGCGATTACGCATATGTCCAACGTGCTGGGGAGCTACACGCCGGCGGAACGGCTGGTGGCGTTCGCGCATGCGCGCGGGGCGAAGGTTTTGCTCGACGGATGCCAGGCGATTGTGCATCGCGCGGTTGATGTGCAGGCGCTTGATGTGGATTTCTATGTGTTTTCCGGGCACAAGCTTTACGGCCCCACGGGCATTGGCGTGTTGTATGCCAAGCGCGAAATTCTGGAGGCGATGCCGCCGTTTCTGGCGGGCGGGGAGATGATTGACTCCGTCTCTTATGAGCGTGCCACCTGGGCGCCGCCACCGTACCGCTTTGAGGCGGGGACGCCTGCGATTATCGAGACGATAGGGCTGGGCGCGGCGATTGATTATGTGCAGGCGATCGGCCTTGATGCGATTGCGGCGCATGAGCGTGAGTTGACCGTGCATGGGCTGAAAATGCTGGCGGGGATTGAGGGTTTGCGGGTGCTAGGTTCGGCGCAGGACCGTGGCGGCGTGCTGACATTCACCATGGAGGATGCGCATGCGCATGACATCGCGACGCTGCTGGACCGGCAGGGGATTGCGGTGCGGGCAGGGCGCCATTGCGCGGAGCCGCTGATGGGGCGGATGGGTGTGAGCGCGGCGGCGCGGGCGTCGTTTGCGCTGTACACGACGGTTGAGGAAATCGACGCGCTGGGCGAAGGGCTGGCGCGTATCAAGCAGATATTCAAATGAGCAGCACAGTCCAGGAACTTTACCAGGCATTGATCGTGGAGCGCAGCAAGGCGCCGCGCTTTTCCGGCCGGCCGGAGGTGTTCGACGCGCAAGGCCGGGGCGAGAATGCGATGTGTGGTGATAGGGTGCAGGTGTTCTGGCAGCGTGGCGGCGTGGTGCGCCATGAGGCGCATGGCTGCGCGATATTGACCGCGAGCGCGGATTTGATGGCGCAGGCGGTGGCGGGGAAAAGCCCGGCGCAGGTGGCGGCGATGCGCGGGGCTTTTGAGGAAGTTGTAACCAGTGGCAGGGAAAATCCGGCGCTGGGAGATTTGAACGCGCTGGCCGGCGTGGCGCAGTATCGCGCGCGGATACGTTGCGCGACCCTGCCGTGGGCGGCGCTTGCGGAAGCTCTCAAGGAGGGGCAGGTTCATGGATGAGGCGAAAATGGTCCCGGTGACGAGCTGGACGCCCGACGGTGAGACGAAGGCGGTGGTCTCGGAGGAGGCGGTGATCGCGGCGATCTCCACCGTGTTCGATCCGGAAATTCCTGTGAATATCTACGAACTTGGGCTTATCTACGCAATTGAGCTGACGCAGAACGGCGATGTGCGCGTGGAGATGACGCTGACCGCGCCCGGCTGCCCGGCGGCGCAGGAGTTGCCCGAGGCGGTGCATGACGCCATCGCCGCGGTGGAGGGGGTTGGGAATGTCGTGGTGGATACTGTGTGGGATCCGCCGTGGGACCAGAGCCGGATGAGCGAGGATGCACGTCTTTCGTTGAACATGTTTTGAAGGAGGCGCGTATGAGCACGACGACAATCGAGGCAAGAAGCCGCCGGGCGATGCCGCCGCTGATGCAGCTGACCGAGGCGGCGGCGGCGCGGCTGAAGGCGCTTTATGATGGTGGCGAGGCGGGCAAGCTGCTGCGCATCGCGGTTTCAACCAAGGGTTGCTCGGGGATGTCCTACGAGATGGCGTGGGTGGAAGCGCCGGTGGCGCAGGACGAGGTGGTGGTGACCCATGGGCTGACGGTTCTGGTGGACCGCAAGGCGACGCTGTTTTTGATCGGCACGACGATGGACTACAAGGTGGACAAGCTGACCGCCGGGTTCACCTTTGAGAACCCCAACGAAAAAGGCCGTTGCGGCTGCGGCGAGAGTTTCCACGTTTAAGCCCTATTCGGCGGCGGCTTTCAGGGCCGCGCCGGCGCCCAGCGGGGCCAGCGGCAGGGCGGCGCAGAGCATGGCCGCCAGCATATAGAGCGCCGCGGCCGGGTGCGGTGAGGTGACGGCGGCGGCGCCGAAGATCAACGCCGGGATCATCAGCGGCAGGGTGATGAGCGGCATGAGCACTGCGGCGCGCCGCGCGCCGAGGGTGATGGCGGCGGCCAGCGTGCCGAGCAGCGAGAGCAGCATGGTGCCTGGCAGCAGGGTGAGCAGCAGCAGGGGCACGCGCGCGGCTGGCATGCGCAGCATGATGGCGAGCGGGGCTGCGATGAGCAGGAGCGGCAGGCCGGTGGTCAGCCAGTGGATGACCATTTTGGCGAAGGCGACGCCGTAGGCTGGCAGGCCGGAGAGCAGCAGCAGGTCGAGCGTGCCGTCCTCGAAATCGGCGCCGAAGAGGCGGTCCAGCGGCAAAAGGGCTGCGAGCAGGGCGCAGACCCAGACGATGCCGGCGGCGATGGCGGCCAGCGTGGTGGGGCCGGGGCCGAGCGCGAAGGGAAACAGCGTGCCGGCGATGATGAAGAAGAGCAGCGAGGCGGTGGTGTCCGCGCCGTGGCGCAAGGAGAGTTTCAGCTCGCGCAGGATCAGGGTTTTCATAGGCTCAGCACCGATACGCCGTTCAATTCCAGTGGTGTGTGCGTGCTGGCGATGATCATGCCGCCGCCTTGCCGGTGGGACTCGCACAGAGCGGAGAACCGGGTGAGGGAGGCGGCGTCGAGTCCGGTGGTGGGTTCATCGAGCAGCCAGAGGGGTTTGCCGGAGGCGGCGACGCGCGCGATCGCCAGGCGGCGCTTTTGCCCGGCGGAGAGCAGGCGGGCGGGCAAATTGGCATAGGCGGTAAGCCCCACCGGGGCGAGTGCTGCCAGCGGCACATGCTCGGCGGCGGTGAGGGCGGGCTTTACCGCGTCCAGGTGTCCGAGCCAGGCGATGCGTTTTGCATGGCTGGGCAGATCGTGCAGCGCATCTTCACCGTCCCATTTCAGTACACCGGCGGCCAGCGGCGTGAGCCCCGCCAGAGCGCGCAGCAGGGTTGACTTGCCGGCGCCGTTTGCGCCGCGCAACACAAGGATTCCGCCCGCGGAGAGCGAAAAGCTGACATTGGTGAGCACCAGCCGTTCACCACGAAAGACTGACAGATTGGAGGCTGTGAGCAGGGGCGAAAATCCTTAACCCATGAATGGACGCGGTGGCACGGCTATGGTTTAAGCCGTCACAAATCGCAAGCCGTATATCAGAAAGGGTCAATTTACCATGACAGCCATCGGCCACGACAGCCTGAAAACCCTGAAAAGCCTCACCGTCGAGGGTAAGGATTATAAGTATTTCTCGCTGGCGGCCGCGGCCGCGGCCCTGGGTGACATCTCCAGGCTGCCCAAGACCTTGAAGGTGCTGCTGGAGAACGTGCTGCGCTTCGAGAACGGCGACAGCTACACGGTGGATGACGCCAAGGCGGTCATCGGCTGGCTGGAGAAAGCCTCCTCGGCCAAGGAAGTGCCCTTCAAGCCCGCGCGCATCCTGATGCAGGATTTCACCGGCGTCCCCGGCGTGGTGGACCTTGCCGCGATGCGCGACGGCATCCTGCGCCTGGGCGGCAAGCCGGAGAAGGTGAACCCGCTGGTGCCGGTGGATCTGGTGATCGACCACTCCGTGATGGTGGATTACGCCGGTTCGGCCGATGCGCTGGAGAAGAACATCGCCATGGAATTCGACCGCAATGGCGAGCGCTACCGCTTCCTGCGCTGGGGCCAGGAGGCGTTCGACAATTTCCGCGTGGTGCCGCCTGATACCGGCATCTGCCATCAGGTGAATCTGGAGTATCTCGCACAGGTTGCCTGGACCTCGGAGAACGGTGGTTCCACCTATGTATACCCTGACACGCTGTACGGCACCGACAGCCACACCACCATGGTGAACGGCCTGGGCGTGCTGGGCTGGGGTGTTGGCGGCATCGAGGCCGAGGCGGCGATGCTCGGCCAGCCGATTGCCATGTTGATCCCCGATGTCATCGGCTTCAAGCTGACCGGCAAGCTCCCTGAGGGCGTGACCGCGACCGATTTGGTGCTGACCGTGACGCAGATGCTGCGCGCGAAGAAGGTGGTGGGCAAATTCGTGGAATTCTACGGCGCGGGTCTGGCTGACCTCGCCCTGGCCGACCGTGCGACGATCGCCAACATGGCGCCGGAATACGGCGCGACCTGCGGCTTCTTCCCGGTTGACCAGATTACGCTGGATTATCTGCACCTCTCGGGCCGCGATGAGCACCGGATCAAGCTCGTTGAAGCCTATTGCAAGGCGCAGGGCCTGTGGCGCACCGAGGAAGACCCGGTGTTCACCGATACGCTGGAACTCGACCTCTCCACCGTGCAGCCCTCGCTCGCCGGGCCGAAGCGCCCGCAGGACCGCGTGTTGCTCAAGGATGCCGCCGCGGAATTCGCCAAGGAGCTGACCAAGGGCCTGGGCGTTGCCGCCGATGCCGTGGGCACCAAGGCCGCTGTTGCAGGCAAGGGTTATGACATTACTCATGGCGATGTGGTGATCGCCGCGATTACCTCCTGCACCAACACTTCCAACCCTTATGTGCTGGTGGCCGCCGGGCTGGTGGCGCGCAAGGCGCGCGCGCTGGGCCTGACACCCAAGCCCTGGGTGAAGACCTCGCTGGCGCCCGGCTCGCAGGTTGTGACCGAATATCTGGACAAGTCGAAGCTTTCGGCGGATCTGGATGCCATGGGCTTCCAGACTGTGGGTTACGGCTGCACCACCTGCATCGGCAACTCCGGCCCGCTGGACGACGCGATTGTGGACGCCATCGAGTCCAACAAGCTGGTCGCGGTTTCGGTGCTTTCGGGTAACCGCAATTTCGAGGGGCGCGTGCATGCCAACGTGCGCGCCAACTACCTCGCCAGCCCGCCGCTGGTGGTCGCCTATTCGCTGCTCGGCAATATCCGCGAGGATATCACCACCGCCGTGATCGGCACTTCCAAGGACGGCAAGCCGGTGTATCTGAAGGATATCTGGCCCTCGACGCAGGAAGTGGCGGATACCGTGCATTCCGTGCTGACGCGCGAGATGTTCCTGGAGCGCTACGGCGATGTGTTCAAGGGGCCGAAGCAGTGGCAGGCGATTGAGGTGACCGGCGGGACCGACACCTACGCCTGGCCGTCCGGCTCCACCTATGTGAAGAACCCGCCCTATTTCGAGGGCATCACCATGGAGCCGAAGCCGGTTTCCGACATCAAGGGTGCCCGCGTGCTGGCTCTGCTGGGTGACTCGATCACCACCGACCATATCTCCCCGGCCGGCAACATCAAGAAATCCAGCCCCGCTGGCGAGTATCTGAGCCAGCATCAGGTGCAGCAGAAAGACTTCAACTCCTACGGCGCGCGCCGTGGCAATGATGATGTGATGGTGCGCGGCACGTTCGCCAACATCCGCATCAAAAACGAGATGATGGGCGGCGCCGAGGGCGGCAACACCAAGCATTTCCCCGGCGGGCAGGATATGTCGATCTACGACGCCGCGGTGAAGTACAAGGCCGAGGGCGTGCCGCTGGTGGTGTTCGCCGGGCAGGAATACGGCACTGGCTCGTCGCGTGACTGGGCGGCCAAGGGCACGATGCTGCTGGGCGTGAAGGCGGTTGTCGCCGAGAGCTTCGAGCGTATTCACCGCTCCAACCTGGTCGGCATGGGGCTGCTGCCGCTGCTGTTCAAGGATGGCGTGACCCGCAAATCGCTCGGGCTGAAGGGCGATGAGACCATCGATATCGTCGGCCTGGACAAGCTCTCGCCGCGTATGGATATCACCATGGTGATCACCCGCGCCGATGGTTCCAAACAGGAAGTGGAACTGCTCTGCCGCGTGGATACCGCCGACGAGGTGGAATATTACAAGCACGGCGGTATTTTGCAGTACGTGCTGCGCGGAATGGCGAAGGCCGCTTAGGGGCTTCGCCCCTAAGAACCCCACCAAGGGGCGCTGCCCCTTGGAACCCAGCAGGGGCCGGCGGGCCCCTGACCCCGGTTATGAAAAACGGCGCTCTGGGTGGGGCGCCGTTTTTTTGGTAGTTGCGGGCGTTGGAATATTGTTGGGATTCGCGTTAATTTTATGGGCGGTGCATCTTTGAGGCGATCTGATTAGGAATTCACCCAAGAGGCCGTAATGTTACAATCGTCGCAACAGTCCCTTCCTCTTTGGGTTATGTATGTCCAGGCGCTTGGCTTGCCGCTATTCGCGTTGGCTTTAACGCTGTTTGGCATCCGTAATGCGAAAGATCAGACGCGGGTCTCAAAAGAGAAACTGCGACATGATCTTTATGACCGTCGTTTTGCAATTTACATGGCCTTTGAAAATATGATCAGTTCATATCTTGGGAAGGAAAATCCGGATGAGATTTATAGAGCTTGGGATCAAGCATATGTAGCGTCACTCCAGAGTTCGTTCATATTAAACTCTGAAATGGAGCAATATCTAAAAGAACTCCAAACAAATGTATTTGCGATGTTTATGGAAGAGGGGAGGCGTCGAGGGGAAAAAGATATTCCAACAGATGATTTTCGTCGGCTTGAGGTAAAAAAATTTCAAAATTTCGGAACGCTTTCCAAGGTTTTACCGGTCTTAGCTGAAAAATTTGAACCATTTTTAAAGCTGAATGACCTTTCCGAGAGGTCCACTTCCAAAATATCACGTTAGCTTCCGGTAATCTGCTATTCGCGGCCTGACCGTCTGCTGACAAAAATCAAAGACCGTGGCGGAGATTAGGTATGGGGCTAAAAAGCCGCCAACGCCCAAGCCCAGAAAATCAAAAATTTTTGGTGCAGCTTTTTGAAAAAAGCTGCTGCTTTCCTGGGCTGGAAAATGGTGGGCGCGACAGGGATTGAACCTGTGACCCTTCGCGTGTGAAGCGAATGCTCTACCGCTGAGCTACGCGCCCGGTGGGGCAGGGGATAGGACGGGGCGGCCGTGGCTGTCAAGGCGGCGGCGCTGGTATTCTTCCCCCTTCTTCCGGCGCGGCGCGGAGGCTGCTAAACGGGACAAATGGCTGGACATTCACACGCAAAGAACATCATGCACCGCAAGGGTGCGCAGGACGCCAAGCGCGCGCGCATTTATGCGAAACTCATTCGTGAGATCACCGTGGCGGCGAAGGAGGGGTTGCCCGACCCGGCCTTTAACCCGCGATTGCGCGCGGGCATCGGCGCGGCGCTGAAGCAGAACATGACGCGCGACGCCATCGACCGCGCCATTAAGAAGGCGACGGGCGCCGGGGCGCAGGAGCATTACGAATCGGTGCGCTACGAGGGTTATGGCCCGGCGGGGGTGGCGGTTATCGTGGAGGCGCTGACGGATAACCGCAACCGCACCGCCTCCGTCATCCGCGCCGCGTTCAACAAGTCCGGCGGGGCGCTGGGTGAGACCAACTCGGTTTCCTTCATGTTCAACCGCCTGGCGGCGATTCGTTATCCGGCGGCTGCCGCCTCGGCTGATGCGATGCTGGAAGCCGCCATCGAGGCGGGGGCCGATGAAGTGGTGTCGGATGAGGATGGCCACGAGGTGCAGACCACGATCGAGAATTTCTTCGCCGTGCGTGATGCGCTGGTGGCGAAATTCGGTGATCCCGCCGAGGCGGGTGTGGAGTGGCAACCGAATATGACCGTGACGCTGGACGAGGACAAAGCCGCCTCGGTGCTGAAATTGCTCGATGTTCTGGAAGACGACGACGACATCCAGAATGTTTACGCCAATTTCGAGGTGCCCGAAGAGGTTCTGGCGAAACTCTCAGCTTGACCCGCATCCTCGGCATCGATCCGGGCCTGAGGTTTACGGGCTGGGGGATTGTGGAGTCCGAGGGGAACCGGCTGCGCCATGTGGCCGATGGGGTGATCTCCACGGCGGATATCGCGGATGTGCCGCTGCGGCTGAAAGCTCTGGATGACGAGCTGGCGCGGATTTTGGCGTTTTATCAGCCTGATGAGGCGGCGGTGGAAGAGACTTATGTGAACCGCAATGCCACCGCCACGTTGAAGCTGGGGTATGCGCGCGGGGTGGCGTTGCTGGCACCTGCGCGGGTGGGGATTGCGGTGTTTGAGTATGGGGCAAAAACGGTAAAACTCTCGGTTGTGGGCACGGGCAATGCCGATAAGGTGCAGGTGGGGCTGATGGTGCGCCGCCTGTTGCCGGGCACGGTGAGCAAGCGGGCGGATGCGGCGGATGCGCTGGCGGTGGCTATCTGCCATGCGCACCACCGCGCCAGCCATGCGGCCTGGAGAGTGCCGGCATGATCGCCCGGCTGCGCGGCATTGTGGAGGGGATTGAGGACGGGCGCTGCATCATGGATGTGGGGGGCGTGGGGTATTTGGTGTTTTGTTCGTCGCGCACGCTGGGGGCGCTGCCGGACGCGGGGGTGGCGAGCCTGCTGATAGAGACGCAGGTGCGCGAGGATGCGATTGCGCTGTATGGCTTTGCCACGGCGGCGGAGCGCGAATGGTTCCGGCTGCTGACCACGGTGCAGGGCGTGGGGGCGAAGGTGGCGCTGGCGCTGCTCTCGGCGCTCTCGCCGGACCAGCTGATCGCGGCGATCGCCACCGGGGACAAGGCGGCGCTGACGCGCACACCGGGCGTGGGGCCGAAGCTGGCGGTGCGGATTTGCACGGAATTGCGCGAGAAGGCGGGGGGAATGCCGGGCGGCGGCGGCGTGGTGCTCGCGGCGGGCCCTGTTATGAGAGGCAATGCCGCTGACGCGCTCTCGGCGCTCACCAACCTGGGTTACCGGCGGGCGGAGGCTGAGGCGGCGCTGGCGCGGGCCGCTGATGAACATGGCGAGGCGGCGGCGCTGGATGTGCTGATTCGCGCCGGGCTGAGGGCGCTGGCGAAATGAGTGACGAGGAGCGGATCACCTCGGGCGAGCGGCTGGCCGATGATGCGGGGGAGACCGCGCTGCGGCCGCAATCTCTCGAAGATTTCACTGGGCAGAAAGCCAGCCGTGAGAATTTAAAGGTATTTATCGCCGCCGCGAAATCCCGCGGTGAGGCGCTTGATCATGTATTGCTGCACGGCCCGCCCGGATTGGGCAAAACCACGCTGGCCCAGATCGTCTCGCGCGAGCTGGGGGTGGGCTTTCGCGCGACCTCCGGCCCGGTCATCCAGAAGGCGGGCGATCTGGCTGCGATTTTGACTAATTTGCAGCCGCGCGACGTGTTGTTCATCGATGAGATTCACCGGCTGCAACCGGCGATCGAGGAAATACTCTATCCGGCGATGGAGGATTTTCAGCTTGATCTGATCATTGGCGAGGGACCTGGGGCGCGCACGGTGCGCATTGATCTGCCGCCGTTTACCCTGGTGGGCGCAACCACGCGCTCGGGCCTGCTGGCGACCCCCTTGCGGGACCGTTTTGGCATTCCGCTGCGGCTGATATTCTACACCGCCGAGGAGCTGACGCGAATCATCTCCCGGCTGGCGGAGAAATTGGAGATGAATTTGACGCGCGAGGGGGCGGGCGAGATTGCCAGGCGCGCGCGCGGGACGCCGCGTGTGGCAGGGCGGCTGACGCGGCGGATACGCGATTTCGCGCTGGTGGCGGGGGCGAAAATTATCGACCGTGAGGTGGCCGATGCGGCGCTGAGCCGGCTGGATGTGGACCATGTGGGGCTGGATGCCATGGATATCCGCTATTTGCGGCGCCTGGCCGAGCACCATGGCGGCGGGCCGGTGGGGGTGGAGACGCTGGCCGCCGCGCTGGCGGAGGCGCGCGACACGCTGGAGGATGTCGTGGAGCCTTATCTCATCCAGGAGGGGTTTTTGCTGCGCACCAGCCGGGGGCGGATGCTGGGTGAGGCGGGATGGCGGCATCTGGGCCTGAAGCCGCCACAGAATCGCCCCGATCAGCCTGACTTATTGGGTGGTGACGAGATTTGAAGCATTCCTACGAGTTGCGTGTGTATTATCAGGACACGGATGCGGGCGGCATTGTGTATCACGCCAATTATCTGGCCTTCGCGGAGCGGGCGCGGACCGAGGCTCTGCGCGAGCGTGGCACCCCGCATGCGCAAATGGTGGCCGAATATGGCGTTATGTTTGTGGTGCGGCGCGTCAATTTGCATTATCAGCGCCCGGCGAGGCTGGAGGATGTGATCAGGGTCGAGACCGTGTTTCACGAGGTTGGCGGCGCATCGGTAACACTACTTCAACATTTCTGGCGAGACAGCGACGCGCTGGCCGTGCTGGAGCTTGGCCTGGGTTGTATCCGCGTGTCCGACGGCAGAGCCGCGCGGATACCGGCCGATTGGGCGAGAAAATTAAGGGCATAAGGGGATAGTATTTTGGATCAAACGGTGAACACGGCGGCGTTGGCTGCGCCTGCATCGAATCTGTCGCTATGGGGGTTGTTCACGCAGGCCGATATCGTCGTGCAGTTGGTGATGCTGATTTTGCTGCTGGCCAGCGTCTGGGTCTGGACGATCATCATCGAGAAAACCATTACCATGCGCCGGGTCAACCGCGAGGCGAATGCGTTTGAGGATTCGTTCTGGTCGGGCGGCAGCCTGGATGATCTGTACACCAGCGAGGGCGCCGATCCGGCGCACCCGATCGCCGCTGTGTTCGGCGCCGCGATGAGCGAATGGAAGCGCAGCGTGCGCATTGCCGGGCTGGATGTGGTGAACACCGCGGTGAAGGAGCGGATTGACCGCGCGATGAACGTGACCATTATGCGCGAGATGGACCGGCTGGAGCGCTGGATGATCTTCCTGGCCTCGGTGGGCGCGACCGCGCCGTTTGTGGGACTGTTCGGCACGGTCTGGGGCATCATGCACTCGTTCTCGGCGATTGCCGCGATGCACAACACCGATCTGGCCGTGGTGGCGCCGGGCATCGCCGAGGCGCTGTTCGCGACCGCGATGGGGCTTGTGGCCGCCATTCCGGCGGTGCTGGCGTATAACAAGATCAGCAATGATCTTTCGCGCTTTGCTTCGCGGATGGAGGGGTTTGGTTCGGAGTTTTCCGCCATTCTCTCGCGCCAGGCCGAGGAGCGCAAGTAAATGGCCGGGGGCATGATCGGCGGCGGCAATGGCCGGCGGCGCTACAGGGCGATGGCGGAGATCAACGTCACCCCGCTGGTGGACGTGATGCTGGTGCTGCTGATCGTGTTCATGGTGACGGCGCCGATGATCACCTCGTCGGTCAATGTCAATCTGCCGCAGGCCAACGCCAAGGCGGCCAGCAATGATTCCAAGCCGATCACCATTACCGTGAATGCGCAGGGGCAGATTTTTCTGCAGAACGCGCAGGTGCAGCTGGCCGGGCTGGTGGCGACGTTGCAGCAGATCTCGCAGAACAACCCTGACGAGCGGGTGTTTGTGCGCGGGGATAAGGATGTGAGCTACGGCGACATGCTGCAGGTGATGGCGACCATCACGCAAGGCGGATTTACGAAGGTCGCCCTGCTCGCCCAGCAGCCTGGGGCGGGCAAGTAGCCCGGACGGAGAGGGAATAGCATTTTGGAACGGGATATGCGCCGCAGCGCGCTGGTCTCATTTGGGATTCATCTGGCCATTGTGCTGGTGGCGATTATCTCGCTGCCGCCGATGAAGCTTGAGTCCACGGCTGATGAGAGCGTGAGTGTTGATCTGATTGGCCCGTCCGCGCCGCAGGAGGCGATGCAGGCCGGCAAGGTGGCGGCGCCGGCCAATACGCAGACGGTGGACAAATCCGCCCTGGCGGTGAAGCAGCCCAAGCCGCAGCCCATTC
>NZ_JABEVC010000202.1 GCF_013044125.1 Acidocella sp.
CACCACCCATGCCGCCATCGGCGGTAATCACATAACTCCCGGCAGCGCTGAGGGTGACAGTCTCAACCACGCCGGTATAATTTTCTATGATACCGCTCATGAAGCTCCCCAAACCAATACACAACTACAAGACGAGTCAGTTCAATTCTACTCACCCAAAAAGTGTATCCGTTCACCCTCCCGATTTCAATTTTAAAGTTAACAAACTGTAAATTTCCGCTCACCCCCCGCCGCCGCCACGCGCAAACTTGCCTTTGCCCGCAAACGGGTGAATTTATATCCCCTGCGCTCCACCAGTTAGGACATTAAAATGCCGGCATACCGCTCCCGCACCACCACCCACGGCCGCAACATGGCCGGCGCGCGCAGCCTCTGGCGCGCCACCGGCATGCAGGACGGCGACTTCGGCAAACCCATCATCGCCATCGCCAATTCCTTCACCCAGTTCGTCCCCGGCCACGTCCACCTCAAAGACCTCGGCCAGATGGTCGCCCGCGAGATCGAGTCCGCCGGCGGCGTCGCCAAGGAATTCAACACCATCGCGGTGGATGACGGCATCGCCATGGGCCATTCCGGGATGCTCTACAGCCTGCCCTCGCGTGAGCTGATCGCTGATTCCGTCGAATACATGGTCAACGCCCACTGCGCTGACGCCCTGGTCTGCATCTCCAACTGCGACAAAATCACCCCCGGCATGCTCATGGCCGCGATGCGCCTGAACATCCCCACCGTCTTCGTCTCCGGCGGCCCGATGGAAGCCGGCAAATACATCCACGGCGGCAAAACCGAGCGCGCAGACCTCATCACCGCGATGGTCGCCGCCGCTGACCCTTCGGTGACTGACGCCGAGACAGATTCCGTCGAGCGCTCCGCCTGCCCCACCTGCGGCTCCTGCTCGGGCATGTTCACCGCCAATTCCATGAACTGCCTCACTGAGGCGCTGGGTCTCTCCCTGCCCGGCAACGGCAGCCTGCTCGCCACCCACGCTGACCGCCGCGAATTGTTCCTCGAAGCCGGGCGCACCATCGTCAAACTCGCCAAACGCTGGTACGAGCAGGACGACGCCAGCATCCTCCCCCGCTCCATCGCCAGCTTCGAGGCTTTCCAGAACGCCATGTCGCTCGATATCGCCATGGGCGGCTCCACCAACACGGTGCTCCACCTGCTCGCCGCCGCGCATGAGGGCGAAATCCCCTTCACCATGGAAGACATCGACCATCTTTCCCGCCGCGTCCCCAATCTCTGCAAGGTCGCGCCCTCAAAATCCGATGTCCACATGGAAGACGTCCACCGCGCCGGCGGCATCTTCGCCATCCTGGGCGAACTCAGCCGCGCCGGGCTGATCCACACCACCCTGCCCACCGTCCACACCCCCACCATGGGCGAGGCCATCGCCAAATGGGACATCTCAGGCCCCGCCTCGGATGCCGCCCGCAGCCTCTACCTCGCCGCCCCCGGCGGCGTGCGCACCACCCAAGCCTTCAGCCAGAACCGCCGCTATGAGTCCCTGGACCTTGACCGCGCCAAAGGCGTCATCCGCGACCTCGCCCACGCCTTCAGCCCCGATGGCGGCCTCGCCGTCCTCTCCGGCAACATCGCGCTCGACGGCGCCATCGTCAAAACCGCGGGGGTTGACCCCTCCGCCCTGGTCTTCACCGGCCCCGCCCGCATTTTTGAGAGCCAGGACGACGCGGTCTCCGCCATCCTCGGCAACCGCATCGTCGCGGGGGATGTGGTGGTCATCCGTTATGAAGGCCCCAAGGGCGGCCCCGGCATGCAGGAGATGCTCTACCCCACCAGCTACCTCAAATCCAAAGGCCTGGGCAAAGTCTGCGCCTTGGTGACCGATGGCCGCTTCTCCGGCGGCACCGCCGGCCTCTCCATCGGCCACGCCTCCCCCGAAGCCGCCGAAGGCGGCGACATCGGCCTGTTGGAAGAAGGCGACATCATCGAAATCGACATCCCCAACCGCATCCTGCGCGCCGCCCTGCCGGATGAAACCCTGGCCGCCCGCCGCCTCGCCATGGAAGCCCGCGGCGAGGACGCCTGGAAGCCAAACCGCACCCGCGTGGTCTCCCAGGCATTGCAAGCCTACGCCGCCCTCACCACCAGCGCGGCGCGCGGCGCCGTGCGCGATGTCACGCAGCTAACCCGCCGGTAACCTGAAAGGATGGGTGAGCGCAGCGCCACCCATCCCCAACACCCCCATCCGTAGGATGGGTAAGCGAAGCGCCACCCATCCTCTCACCCCCCTGTCATTCCCCGCAACTTCCTCTATATACCCCTCCCATGTCAGCAGAATCAGATCAGTTAAACGAGCAGATCGGCCGTTCGGTCGCCTTGCTGAGGAGGCATCTTTGACTGGGATGCCGCCCTCATCAAACGCGCCGAACTAGACGCGCGCGCACAAGACCCCTCCCTCTGGAACAACGCCGAAGCCGCGCAAGTGGTGATGCGCGAGCGCGGCCGCCTCGCCGGGCTCATCGATGGCGTCCTCGCGCTGGAACGTGAAACCGCCGACACCATCGAGCTGGTCGAAATGGCCGAAGCCGAAGGCGACGCCGCCCTGGTGAAGGACGCTCTGGCCAACCTCGCCACCCTGGCCGAACAGGCCAAAACCCGCGAAATCGAGAGCCTGCTCTCCGGCGAGGCCGATGGCCGCGACGCCTTCATGGAAATCAACGCCGGCTCCGGCGGCACCGAGGCGCAGGACTGGGCGCAGATGCTCCAGCGCATGTACATGCGCTGGGCCGAGCGCCGCGGCTTCAAGGTTGAAATCCTCGACATGTCGGAAGGCGAGCAAGCCGGCATCAAATCCGTCACCATGCAAATCTCCGGCCCCAACGCCTACGGCTGGCTCAAAACCGAATCCGGCGTCCACCGCCTAGTCCGCATCTCGCCCTATGATTCCGCCGCGCGCCGCCACACCAGCTTCTCCTCCGTCTGGGTCTACCCGGTGGTCGACGACACCATCGAGATCGAGATCAACCCGGCGGACCTGAAGGTGGATACCTTCCGCGCCTCGGGTGCGGGCGGCCAGCACGTCAACAAAACCGAATCCGCCATCCGCATCACCCACGTCCCCACCGGCATCATCGTCGCCTGCCAGACTGACCGCTCCCAGCACCGCAACCGCGCCACCGCCATGAACATGCTCAAAGCCCGCATGTACGAGATGGAGCTGCAAAAGCGCGAAGCCGCCTCCGCCTCCATCGAAGCCGCGAAAACCGACATCGGCTGGGGCCACCAGATCCGCTCCTACGTCCTCGCCCCCTACCAGCTGGTGAAGGACCTGCGCACCAATTATGAAACCGGCAACCCCGCCGCGGTGCTGGATGGCAACCTGGACCCCTTCATGGCCGCCTCCCTGGCCGCGCGCGTCGGCGCCACCCGTTCCGACGCCTCGGCCATGGCGCAATAACCACGCCCATCCCGCCACCCCACTCAGGCATGCGAGCGCAAGCCGGCATCTCCCCCGCAATCATCACGATACCGTCACACAGCCTCTGACCGTTTGCGGCTCCCTCAGCCGAGCGAGCCGAAAGCGTGAATCGCCCTCAGAAAAATGGCTAGAGCCTGATCACACCTAAACCAATCAGGCTCTAGAGCGCAGTCTGCTCCGCGCTCTTGCACCAACGCGAATCCATCGCGCCCGGCAAGCACACGCGAATGTATCAATTTTGTAACTTGCTTGTGGGATAAAGTTCCACGAAAAATAGCCCGAAACTGGTCAATGACGGGACATCATCGTGCAAAACCTTTCCTCCGCGGAGTCCGCC
>NZ_JABEVC010000203.1 GCF_013044125.1 Acidocella sp.
GGTCAGCACCGTCCCCGCCCCCACCAGAACACCACCCGGCATCACCCGGGCAAGCCGCCCAATAGACACCAGCGCCTGCGGTGAATTCAACGGCACCTCGATGGCCTCGAACCCGGCTTCAACCAACGCCGCGCCCACAGCCTCGGCATCCGCCGGCGTTATCCCGCGCAGAATCGCCACGAGATGGCGGCGCAGCACCGGCCAAGAGGCAGACAGGCAAACATCCTCCGAACTCTCAGTCATGCGCACAACTCCATCTCATCCCAAAGGCGGGCCGCCCTGAACAAACCTGCCCGCACCATTTCATCCGCATCGAAGACCCGCGGCCGCACACCGGCAAGGCCAAAAACCTGCTCATAGAGCGCTACAAAAGGGCCCGAGGCAATCAGGCTGACAGCTGTGCCAGGGGCAACCTCGCGCAGCGCCGCGCCAATATCCGTGCCGATCAACAACCCTGAAAGCCGCGCCGCCGCCGCCCCGGCAGATAGCCCCGAGACAAGCGCCGCCGCCCGGACAGAGAAGAGGGTATGCAAAAGCGCCTCGGGCCTGGCCAGCCCGGCCGCCGCCGCCCGCAGAAACGCCGGGTCATCCGCGGCAATGCGCGCCTGCGGGTCCACCACATGGCGCAGCACCGAATGCTGCGCCAGCAGGCGGAAAATCTCGCCGGTCATGGCTGAAGAAAAATCGTCCACACCGCCGTCGCGCACCCGCACCCATTTGCAATGCGTGCCTGGCAGGCAGACGAGGCCGCTGAAGCCCGGCACCGCCGAAAAGCCGAGCAACTGCGTCTCCTCGCCGCGCATCACATCGGGCGCATCGGCATGGTTGCGAACCAGCCCGGGGAGAATCAGCGCATCCACCCCCGCACCTGCAACGCGCATCGCATGCCGGGGCAGTTCATCCAGCCGGGCGGGAATAGGCATATACGGTGCTTCACGCCAGCCATTGCGCGCCCCCACCATGCCGCACATCACAATCCGCGCCCCACGCGCCGCACGGCCCAACCGCTCAATATGGCGCGTCAGGCAGGCTTCAAACCCGCCGGCCGCGAGACCATCAGCCCCTTCGGCGGAACGGCTCTCGCTCAATACCGCCCCAGCGGAATCCAGCAGCCATACGCGAAGGCTACTCGTTCCCCAGTCAACAGCAACCGTAAATGCTCCGCCCACAACCAACCCTATCATACAAATGGCTGAACATGCCAGGCGCGCCAGCCAGCGCACCCGGCATATCATATAAGGCGTTAGAACTTAATGCTTACACCGCTAAACCCGGAAAACTGCGAATGCCCCGGCGCTGCCGGCGGCGCATAAATATCGGCTGAAAAATCAGCCGCACCGCTATTCATGACCTCACCAACCGTCGTGTAGAGAAGCACATTCGGTGAAAGGGAGTATTCTCCACCGCCCGTAACAAGGTTCGCGCTGCCGCCATGTTCATTGATCGAGGTATGAAACCACGCGCCACGCAGCACCAGAGCAGGGGTCACCTGCACCGCCGCCCCAACCCAGGCCATGTAGGCGCTGGTGGCATAAACCGCGGGATAAGGAGAATAGCTGGCGCCGGGGTTGGAAATCGCCGTCCCTCCTCTGGCCTTGCTCCCCTGCGGTGCGGAGAGCTGCTCAAAGCCCGCATAGGCGGTCACTGGGTTCAAATCCAACTTCGCGCCCGCAATCGCCTCCCGCGATGCGGTATAAATGTTTGTGTACTGACCGCTTGAATTCTGAATCTCATCATAAATTCCGTAGATGCTCAGTTTTGAGATATCATACTCCGCCGAGACGCCATACATGTTCGAAACTTTGGTCGAGGCGAAGGTATCGCCGTTCCCAAAAGACGCCTGCGCGCCGATTTGCAGACCACTCCAATCCGGGCTGCGATACTCCACCATGTCAGACGCACCCTGCCAATTACGGCCATAAACCAGCGTCGAGGTTGACATATTCTCCTGGATCATCGGATCAAAATTATAAACGTCATTGTCTATGAAAAGATCTTTACCAAAAGTGACGGTCCCGAATGTCGGATTGCTTAACCCGACATAGGCCCGGCGATTAAAAATGGAGTTGGTGGAACTGTTAAATTTTCCGTTCGTTGCATTAAACCCTGACTCGATTTTGTAAACACCCGTCAGGTCCGGCGTGAGCTGGGACGACCCATAGACACCGAACATGCTGGTGCCCCAGTCATTCCCCCCTGCCTGCAGCAATGTCGTGGAGCCTGTATGGCCGTTATACTGCGAAAGATCGACATTCGCATCAAGCCGCACACCGGCGTCAACGCGCACATAAGCCTTGACGCTCGGCACCGGCCCGCTGCCAGCATAAAGCGTTACATCCGCCTTGGAGGCGCCGGGCGCAAACACTGAAACCGCAACCGCCGTCGCCAAAAAAACACTTCGCAAGCGCCAGCGCGCGGGCAGGCCGCCATGCGTCAGGCAAGCACCATCGATTACATCATTCATTATGTTTATTCCTCCCTTTTTGGATTTAAAGACGCGACTCCGCATTCATGAAACTCGTGTTTCATGAGCGAAGCACCAGAAATCTCCCCACAAGCAGGGTTACATTCCCCGCCAGGTCACAGCGACCTTAAGGAAACCCCTCCGCTAAACAGAATTTTTCATTTTGATAATTCACCTGGATACGCTGTTGATTTTTATTTTAGTATGACAGGACAGCACAATTTCGAACTTTTCCTGAACGAACCGCGACGCCTGAATTAAAGATTACCGGCCAGTTTCAATAGCGGTCAAATAGTTAATTTGATGAATTTGATATGCTTTTGAATATCAGCCGGCGTTAACAATCCGCTGCGAAATATGTACGCGATCATCTCTTGGAATACAGCCCGCCCCCGCCATCTCTTTCCCATCCATTGCATGCAAATCGCTTTCATCGATGAACATTTTTCAAACAATCAATTGGACGCGCGCCCCCCTGAAGCGTTATCCTCACGGACAAGATCAAATCCGCAACATTATTGGAGGACACATGAACAGTGAAAGCAAATGCCCGGTCGCGGGCAGCGCTCATAAGCATGCGGCAATCGGCTCCAAGTCGAACCAGGATTGGTGGCCCAATCAGCTCAAGCTGAGCATCCTGCATCAGCACTCGTCCAAATCCAACCCTCTGGGCGCCACGTTCAACTATGCCGAAGAGTTCAAAACCCTCGACCTGAACGCCGTCATGGCCGATCTGCTCGCCCTGATGACAGACTCACAGGACTGGTGGCCGGCGGATTTCGGGCATTACGGCCCTCTGTTCGTCCGCATGGCCTGGCACAGCGCCGGCACCTACCGCATCAGCGACGGGCGCGGCGGCGCAGGCTCCGGCGCCCAGCGTTTCGCGCCGCTCAACAGCTGGCCAGACAACGTCAATCTCGACAAGGCGCGCCGGCTGCTCTGGCCGATCAAGCAGAAATACGGCCGCAAGCTCTCCTGGGCCGATCTGCTGATCCTCACCGGAAATGCCGCGCTTGAATCCATGGGCTTCAAGACTTTCGGGTTCGGCGGCGGGCGGGAGGATATCTGGGAGCCTGAGGAAGACATTTACTGGGGGCCAGAGGGCAAATGGCTCGAAGACAAGCGCTACACCGGGGACCATGAGCTGGAAAATCCACTGGGCGCCGTGCAGATGGGCCTTATTTATGTGAACCCCGAGGGCCCGAACGGCAACCCGGACCCTCTGGCCGCGGCGCGCGACATCCGCGAAACCTTCGCCCGTATGGCGATGAATGACGAGGAAACGGTGGCGCTCATTGCCGGTGGCCACAGTTTTGGCAAAACCCATGGCGCCGGTGATGCCGCGCTGGTGGGGCCGGAGCCGGAAGCCGCGCCGCTTGAAGAGCAGGGGCTGGGCTGGAAGAGCCGCTTTGGCACCGGCAAGGGCGCTGATGCCATCGGCAGCGGGCTGGAAGTCACCTGGACCACCACGCCAACCAGGTGGAGCAGCAATTTCTTCTGGAATCTCTTTGGCTACGAATGGGAGCTGACCAAGAGCCCGGCCGGGGCGCACCAATGGACACCGAAAAACGGCGCCGGCGCCGGCACGGTGCCCGAGGCGCACGACCCGGCAAAGCGCCGTGCCCCCGCCATGCTGACCACCGACCTCGCGCTACGCTTCGACCCCGCCTACGAGAAGATCTCGCGGCGCTTCCATGAGCATCCCGATGAGTTCGCCGATGCCTTTGCCCGCGCCTGGTTCAAGCTCACCCACCGCGACATGGGGCCGCTCTCGCGTTACCTGGGCAGGCTGGTGCCCGCCGAGACGCTGATCTGGCAGGACCCGCTGCCCGCGGTTGATCACGCGCTGATCGGCGCGGCCGGTATCGCCACGCTCAAAGCCAATATCCTCGCCTCGGGCCTGTCCATCCCCCAGCTCGTCACCACGGCCTGGGCCTCCGCCGCCACATTCCGCGGCAGCGACAAGCGCGGCGGCGCCAATGGGGCGCGTATCCGGCTGGCGCCGCAGAAGGACTGGGAGGTCAACCAGCCGGCGGAGCTGGCCAAGGTGCTGAAGGTGCTGGAGACGATCCGGACGGCGTTCGAGAGCACCGCTCCCGGCGGCAAAAAAATATCCCTGGCTGATCTGATCGTACTGGGCGGTTGCGCCGCGGTCGAGGCGGCCGCAAAGGCGGCAGGCCACGATCTCACTGTGCCTTTCGCACCGGGGCGCACGGACGCGAGCCAAGCGCAGACCGATATCGAATCCTTCGCCGTGCTGGAACCCACCGCCGACGGGTTCCGCAATTATACCCGCAAGGGTGCCGAAGACGTTGCGGCGGAGCTGCTGGTGGACAAAGCCCAGCTGCTGACACTCACCGCCCCGGAAATGACGGTCCTCATCGGCGGCCTGCGCGCGCTCAAGGCAAATTTCGGGGCTTCGGACCACGGCGTCCTCACCGCCCGGCCGGGAACGCTGAGCAACGATGTCTTCGTGAATCTGCTCGACATGCGCACGGAATGGCGCAAATCCGCCACGGCCGCGGGCGTGTACGAGGGGTACGAGCGCTCAACCGGCGCCCTGAAATGGACCGGCACGGTGGTTGATCTGGTCTTTGGCTCAAACGCCCAGCTCCGCGCCATCGCGGAGGTCTATGCCAGCCATGACGCCCAGGCAGCATTTGTGCATGACTTTGCGGCAGCCTGGAACAAGGTCATGAACCTTGACCGTTTCGACCTGAACTGACCCCGGCGGGAGGGCGGCATGCGTGCCGCTGACGCCCTCCCCATTTTAACAAGAGCCGCATCGCAAGTTCTCGCGCCCAGTTTTCAAACTTCCGGAGCGGGGCGCGACCAAGGCGCCGCCACGAAACATCCCGCAAGATAATCAAGCAGCACCTTAACCCTCGCAGGCCGCAAAACCCCCGGGGGCGTAACAAGATTGATGGAAACCGGCGCAATCGCCCAATCTGGCAGAACTTCCACAAGCACCCCTTGCGCGAGTTCTTCCCACACCATGAACTCCGGCTGCAACGCCATCCCCAGCCCCGCGCGCAGGGCGGCGGTAAGGGCATCCGCGTTATTGGCCCGCAAGCGCCCTTTCACAGGCACGCTGAACTCGCCGTCTCTGGGATGCTGAAATCGCCACACCCCCGGCGCGGGGGCATTTGTATAAATCAGCGTCAAATGCTTGACGAGATCGGCCGGATGCTCAGGGTGTCCGTATCTGGCCAGATAGGCCGGGGCCGCGACCAGCGGCCGGCGAACCGCGCACAAACGGCGCCCGCGCAACGAGGAGTCGGCCAGGGCCGCAATGCGTAAGGCGGCGTCAAACCCCTCGGCCACCAGATCCACCAAACTGTCGCTCAGCTGCACGTCAACATCAACTTCCCGGTAGCGCTCCAGAAAAGCCGGGAGCACCGGCGCCAGATGGCGCACGCCAAACGACATCGGCGCCGCCAGACGCACCAGCCCGCGCGGCGTTAGCGACTGTGCGGAGGCTTCAAGCTCGGCCGCCTCGCCCTCCGCCACAATCCTGTTGGCATGCACCAGAGTGCCGCGGCCCATTTCGGTAAGTGAACGTCCGGTGCAGCAGCACCGCCCCCAAACGCTGCTCCAGCCGGGCAATCGCCTTGGAGACGGTCGGCTTGGAGAGCCCCAGCTCCTCGGCCGCGCGGGCAAAGGAACCCGTCTGGGCAACCTTCGCAAAAATCGCCCATGCTTCGAGGTCAGGCAGCTTCATCATAAAATTATCGAACCGATTCATTCATATTATTTCTAATTTAATACCAAAAGCGGCGCTTTATCTCAACTCAATATACGTTTTTGGGAGCGTGCCGTGTTGCTGGCCCGCGCCGCACAAGCAAGTTTCTGGAACCGATCTGTTTCCATCATTTCTATTTAATCGCCAGCGGCTTTACCCTATTTCAACTCCAGACACGGGCCGGATGCCCCCATGGAGATTCGCGATGATTGAACTTCGTCCTTTCAAAAGCCTCGGCGGCGCTGACCATGGCTGGCTCGACGCCAAGCATCATTTCTCCTTTGCCGAATATCATGACCCCCAGCGCATGGGCTGGGGTGCCTTGCGGGTCTGGAACGACGACACCATCGCGCCTGGCACGGGCTTCCCGCCACATCCGCATAAAAACATGGAAATCATCACCTACGTCCGCAAAGGCGCCATCACGCATCAGGACCATCTGGGCAATGCCGGCCGCACAGAAGCCGGAGACGTCCAGGTTATGTCCGCGGGAACCGGCATCACGCATAGCGAGTACAATCTGGAGAAAGAAGCAACCCAGATTTTCCAGATCTGGATCCTGCCCAGCAGCCGGGGGCACCAGCCCAGCTGGGGCGCACAGCCTTTTCCCAAGGGTGAGCGCGCCGGGCGGTTTGTCGCGCTGGCCTCTGGCTTTTCCCAGGATACCGACGCCCTGAAAATTCACGCCAACGCGCGTCTTCTCGGCGCCACGCTGCGGGCCGGCGAAACCGCCGACTACGCCCTTGGCCGCGAACGTCACGCATATCTGGTGCCGGCCACTGGCGCTGTGGAAATCGAGGGCGTGACCGTGAATGCACGCGACGGCGCCGCGATCAGCGATACCGGGACCCTGCGCGTCACCGCTTTGACAGACACCGAGATCGTCCTCGTGGATGTCGACTGAAACTACCCGGCGCTACCTTTTGGGCGCGGCGCGGAGATTATTCGCGCCCCAGCATCTTGTCGTTGACAAATCCAGCCAGCGAGTTGGCCCTGAAATGCGCGCGCAACTCATCCTCGGAATAATCCTCGCGCACCCAGTCCAGAAAACTCTTGCCCTTCGCCTCGCCGTCGCGCTGATAGGTGAGAAAGAACGCGTCCAGTATCCCCGTGTTGGACTGCTTGATATGCCCGAACCGCAGCGAAAGCTGCTTGAGCGCCTGCGCCGCCGTGCCGCCCTCGATGACCACGAACAGCCCCGCCGCCAGCCCCGCGCGGTCCGCGCCGGATTTGCAATGCACCAGCGCCGGGCCGCGCATGGTCTGGTAAATCTCCGCCAGCCGCAAAATCCTGTCCTTATGCGGCGCCCCGCGTGACTCCATGGCCATATCGTAAAAATCCAGCCCCAGCCGCGCCGCCGCCTCGCGTGAGAGCGCATCCGAGCCGTTTTCCGCCCGCCCGCGCAGGTTAATGAGGCTTCGCAGCCCCGTCTTGCGCGTGAACGCCGCCAGATTGCCCGGCGTCGGGTGGTTGGAGCGATACAGCCGCCCCGGCTTCACCACCGCGAAATTGGTCCACAGGATGCGCAGCACCGCATGATCAATGAACAGCGCGTCAACCCACGCATTGCGCCGGCCGGCCTTGGTGGAGAGATCGCCTTTAAAAATAGTGTCCATGCGTAAGGCTTATATTTGGCGCGCGGCCGCCCCGCCAGCCCCGCGCGCATCCCGTATTTGCCGCGCGGCCGCCCCGCCAGCCCCGCGTGCGAGACACCTCATTTGTGGCAGAGCCAAAATATGCTTAACCCCAGCACCATGACCCAGCAAAAATCCACCGCCTCCCTCGTCTATCGCCTCTGGCGCGAGCATGTACGCCACTACCGCGGCCGCATTGTCCTCATCGTCGTGGCCACGCTGGTGATGTCGGGAACCACGGCGGCCTACCCGGCGCTGATCAAATGGGCCTTCGACATGTTCTCCCACAAAGACCCGCGCATCCTCTACCAGGTGCCGGTGCTGGTGCTCATCGTCACCACCATCAAGGGCCTGTCCATGTATTTCCAGGCGGTGCTGACCCAGGATGTCGTCCTCCTGGTCATCCGCCGGCTGCAAACCGGCATGTTCCGCCACCTCTCCAACGCCGCCCTCGCGAGCGTGGAGCGCGAGGCCCCGGCCCAGCTCGCCGCCCGCTTCACCACCGATGCCACCGTCATCCGCGACGCGATGACCCGCGCCGTCAACGCCATCGCCGATGCCGCCACCGTGGCCGGCCTGGTCGTCACCATGATCGTGATCGACTGGAAGCTCAGCCTCATCGCCGCCGCGCTCTACCCGCTGGCCGGCATCCCCGTGCAAAAAATCGGCAAGCGCATGCGCCACGCCTCCGATGGCATGCAAGACCAGATGGGCCACACCGCCGCCGTGCTCAACGAGAGCTTCGCCCAGGCCCGCACCGTGCGCGCCTACGGCCTGGAGGAGCACGAGCAGAAACGCGCCAATAAAACCTTCGACCAGCTCTACCGTTCCCTCCTGCGCATGACCCAGATCCGCTCCCGGCTGGACCCGATGCTCGAAGTCCTGGGCGGGCTCGCCGTGGCCATGGTCATCGGCTTCGAGGGCTGGCGCAACGCCACCGGCGGCAGCGGCGTGGGCAATTTCATGGGCTTCATCTCCGCCCTGCTCATCGCCAGCCGCCCCTTGCGCGCGCTGGGAACCATGAACGCCGCCGTCCAGGAGGGCCTCGCGGGCATGGCGCGCGTGTTCACCATCATCGATGAACCAGCCGCCATCGCCGATGCCCCCGGTGCCGTACCGCTGCACCCCGGCGCCGGCGCGCTGGCGTTTGAGCATGTCGCCTTCACCTATCCGGACGGCCGCCCCGGCCTGAAAGACCTCTCCTTCAACGCCGCGCCCGGAAAAATGCTGGCGCTGGTCGGCTCCTCGGGGGCGGGCAAATCCACGGCACTGGCGCTCATCCCCCGGCTCTACACCCCAACCAGCGGGCAGATCCGTATCGACGGCGCTGAAATCACCAGCGTCACCCTGCACTCCCTGCGCGATGCCATCGCCTATGTCGGCCAGGATTCGCTGCTGTTTGACGATACAATCTACACCAACATCCTGCTCGGCCGCCCCAATGCCACGCCCGATGAGGTCCACGCCGCCGCCGCCGCCGCCGCCTGCACCTTCGTGCAGGAAATGCCCGAAGGCTTCAAAACCCGCGTCGGCGTCAACGGCCAGAGGCTCTCCGGCGGCCAGCGCCAGCGCGTCGCCATCGCGCGGGCCATTTTGCGCAACCCGCGCATCCTCCTGCTCGATGAAGCCACCAGCGCGCTGGACACCGCAAGCGAAGCCGCCGTCCAGGCCGCGCTGGCGCATCTGCGCGCCGGGCGCACCACCATCGTCGTCGCCCACCGGCTCTCCACCGTGCGCGACGCCGACCTTATCGTGGTCATGGCCGACGGCCAGGCCATCGAGCAAGGCACCCATGCCGAACTCCTGGCAGCGGGCGGCGCGTTCTCCCGGCTGGTCCAGGCGCAGGCCCTGGCGTAAACCAAGAACCAAACCAGGAATTTCGCACTATGCTATTCGAACGCGGTCAACTCCACATCCCACGCCATGCAGTTGTTCTCTTGCGCCCCAGCACCCAAGCTCAGGAACGCGGATATGTGCGCTTAGATCTGCGAACTACCGCGCATGAGCCAAATAGCTGGATACTGCCGCTAATCAATGAACTCTTTTTTTTCCTTGAGGCACCAAATACTGGAGCAACCCTCTCATTCAACCCCGCCGATATGATCGTCGAGTCAATAAGCCGCCCCTTGGCGGCCTACATACGTTGCCGTCGGATCGTAAAAAAAAACCTCCGCCTCGGCACGCTCAACTTTGATGGAATCAGAATTATCCCTGCCGGACCAGAAAAAGAATATAAAAACTACTGCAAACGCATGCGTTTCCTGCGCTTCTCAGGCAGCCAGCATAATGGCCAGATCATGCGCGACCATCCCGAAGTGATAACGGGCTGGCCCCCAGAGCCCAAAAAAAGCGTACGCACGCACGCCACCACCCCGCGCATCGCCGTGGCGCTACATCTCTACTACACAGATCTATGGCCAGAGATCGAAATCCTGCTCGGGAGATGGACCTCGCCTTTCAAATTATTTCTAACCCTGACAAAAGAAAACCAAGAACTGACTGCGCGCGTGGCTGCGGTATTTCCAGGCAGCGTAATCCGCATCGTCGAAAATTTCGGCCGCGACGTGCGCCCATTCCTGATGCTACTGGAAGACGGTTCCTTCGATGAGTTTGATTTTGTCTGTAAAATCCATGGCAAGAAGTCAATCAGCCATGGGCGCGTGCCTATATTCGGCGATATCTGGCGCCGCGCGACGTTTCTGGACCTGATCGCCACCAATCAGCAGGTGCTAACGATCGTCAACTTATTTCAGGATAACACGCAAATCGGCATTATCGGGCCACGACGTTTTCTGGCAACATCCACCCCCACGGCCCCACGCGACCTGCTGGGGAAAAACCGCCAGATAGTCGATACCATTGCCACGCGTATGGGCCGCCCAATCCAGAAAGATGCCTTTGATTTTTTTGAGGGCACAATGTTCTGGGCTAGGCCGCAAGCACTGGCACCACTGCGCGCATTGCACCTAAGCCTAGACTTCACCCCTGCCCATTCCAGTTATGACGACGGTGGGGTTGAACATGCTGTCGAGCGCTTGTTCAACTATGCAGCCCGTGTGGCCGGGTTTGATGTCATGGCAGTCAGTGGCGAAAACCATCGCGGGAAGGATTAACCACAGTCGCGCTCATCAACAGCATCACCGCCCGCCACACC
>NZ_JABEVC010000031.1 GCF_013044125.1 Acidocella sp.
GCATAATACACAGGCGGCGGGGGTGGCGCATAATACACAGGCGGCGGGGCTATGCTGAAAAAGAGCCCAAGCCCGCCAAGCCCATCCCCGTCGGCCTTTGCCGGATGGTACAGACCGGCGCCAAACCCAATCACGGCTGTTGCGAATAAGAGCGGCTTCAGGGCCATGCTGTAAACTCCCGTGAAAACAAAATCGAGAATTGCACTATCGGCGGGCAATGCGGCGTGAATCAGCCCCGACTACGGCTGGAATATGACGTGACCGCCCCTACCCGCGCACGGCGGCGACGAACCGGCGGATCAACGCCGGGGATTTCTCGCCAGGCGCGCTCTCCACGCCGGAGGACACATCCGCCCCGGGGGCGTTGGTCTGCGCCAGCGCGGCGGCAACGTTGTCAGGTGTCAGCCCGCCGGCCAGAAGCCAGAATTTCCGGGCCCGCCAAGTGGAGAGAAGATGCCAGTCCGCCAGTACGGCGTTGCCACCAGGGCGGGTGGCGCCCGGCGGGGGCTTGGCTTCCACCACATAGCCGTCGGCCACCTCCTCTGGCGCCGGAAAATCCGCCGGTGTTGCGATCCCGAGCGCGCGCCACACCGGGCGGCCAAAACGGTTACGCAACGCGGCTATGGCCTCAGCCGGGGCATAAACCTGCAAAACATCGAGCGAGACCTGTTGCAGGATTTCGTCGATTTCATCGAGCCCCGGGTTCACGAACAGGCCCACGCGCTGCGGCCCGCCCGCATGACGGGCCGAGAGCGCCGCTGCCTCGCCAGGCGTGACGTAGCGCGGCGAGCGCGGGAAGAAGACGAAGCCCAGGTAATCCGCGCCGGCCTCCACTACCGCATCGAACGCGGCGGGGCTGTTGACGCCGCAGATTTTGACCTTGCGGCCTGGCGCCATCATTTATGCCGCTTTGCGCTCTTTCAGGAACGCGAAGAACTCCACACCCTCGCGCAGGCGGCGTTTCATCATCTGCGGGCTGCGCAGCATCTCGTTCAGGATGGAGAGGATTTTAGACGGCCGGAAATAGAACTTGCGGTAGATGATTTCCACCGAGTTGAAGATTTCCTGATGGCTCAGATGCGGGTAGTGCAACGGGGCGATCTGCACGCCGTGCTCGTCGATCAGCTCCGCGTGCTCGATGTCGAGCCAGCCTTCCTTCACAGCCTGGTTGTAGAGGAAGGTGCCGGGGTAAGGCGCCGCCAGCGACACCTGGATGGTGTGCGGGTTGATCTCCTTGGCAAACTCCACCGTCTCCTTCAGGGTTTCCTGCGTCTCGCCGGGCAGGCCGACGATGAAGGTGCCGTGAATTTTGATGCCGAGCTTGTGGCAGTCCGCGGTGAAGCGCTTGGCAACGTCAATGCGCATGCCTTTTTTGATGTTGTAGAGGATCTGCTGGTTGCCGCTCTCGTAGCCGACGAGGAGCAGGCGCAGGCCGTTTTCCTTCAGTATTTTCAGGGTCTTGTACGGCACATTCGCCTTCGCGTTGCACGACCAGGTGACGCCGAGCTTGCCCAGCTCGATTGCGATGGCTTCGGCGCGGGGCAGGTCATCGGTGAAGGTGTCATCATCGAACATGAACTCCTCGACCTGCGGAAAAAGCTCCTTCGCGCGCTTGATTTCGGCGATGACGTTCGCCACCGAGCGGGTGCGGTATTTATGCCCGCCGACCGTCTGCGGCCAGAGGCAGAAGGTGCAATGCGATTTGCAGCCGCGCCCGGTGTAGATGGAGACATAGGGGTGCTTGAGGTAACCGATGAAATAATCCTCGATACGCAGATGCTTGGCATAAACCTCGGTGACGAAGGGCAGCTGGTCCATGTCGTGCAGGATCGCGCGATCCTTGTTTTTGATCAGCGCGCCGGCGGCATCGCGGTACATGATGCCGTCAACCTCGGCCAGCGGCCGTCCTTCAGCGATTTCCTTGATGGTGAAATCAAACTCGTTGCCGGCGACAAAATCGACCACCTTCGCGCGGCTCAGCGATTCCTCGGGCTGCACCGCAACCTTGGCGCCGACGAAGCCGATCATGATATCCGGGTTTTCCGCCTTGAAGGCTTCGGCCACCTTCACGTCGTTGCCGAAGGAGGGGGTGGAGGTATGAATGATCAGCAGGCCATGGGTTTTGGCGTGGGGGAGCACATCGGCCATGGTCAGGCGCGCGGGAGGTGCGTCGATCAGCGTGGAATCTGGCAGCAGCGCGGCCGGCTGGGCCAGCCAGGTGGGAAACCAGAAAGATTTGATCTCGCGCCGCGCCTGATAACGCGAACCAGCACCTCCGTCGAAACCATCAAAGGAGGGCGGCTGCAAAAACAAGGTCTTCAACATGGTTAACTCTTCTCTTTTCAATGCGGCGATATTTTGCCGGCGTCGGCTTGCATGATTTGGCCACGCCAGTGGACTTTGTCACCTGTGAAACTGGCAACATAAATAACGAAAGAACAAAAATCCCGCACCAGGAAAAGCCACGCATCGCCGGCTTTGGCAAGTCCGAGGGCGGAATCGATGGCGCGCGCGGCCGCATAGCGGATGCCGAGCACGGCCATGAGCAATATCCAGGCCCAGGCCGCCCCGGCGGAAAACACCAGGGCGAGCAGGCACCAGAACAGCGAGATCTGCAGCACCGAGGCGGCGTAGGGCACCGGCACCAGGGCGCGGATGGTGCGCGCCCAGCGCAGCTCGTGGCGGAACAGCACGGCAAAATCGTGCTCGGGCACGGTTGTCGCCGGGATGACCTGCGCCAGGGTGAGTTTATAGCCGCGGGCAACCACCAACCGGCCCAGCACCTGGTCATCGGCCAGATTATCGGCCACCGCGGCCAGCCCGCCCACCTGCGCCAGTACGGTTTTGGTGAGCGCCATGGTCACGCCCAGGCAATCCTGGCGGCCGAGCTTGCGCGCCAGCAGGGCGCCGGGCAGGAAGGTGTAGTTGATCTGGTTGGCGCCCATCAGCGTCGCCAGGTGCGGTGTACCCGGCAGGCCAGTGTAAAGCGTGGTCACCAGCCCCACGCCGGGCTCGGCCATCGCCGCCACCACACGGTCAAGGAAATAGGGCGGGACGTGGATATCGGCGTCCGACATCACCAGTGTCTCGTACCGGGCGGCGGGGTACATGTTGATGAGGTTGGAAACCTTGCGGTTGGCGCCGTGCAAGGTGTCATCCACCACCACGGCGACATCGCGGTCCGGGTAGCGGGCGCGCAGCTTCTCAACAACTTCCAGCACCGGGTCAACCGGGCTCTGCACGCCAAATACCAGCTGGAATTGCGGGTATTCAATAAGAAAAAACGACTCCAGCGCCAGCTCGGTGAGCGGCTCCACCCCGCAGAGCGGCTTGAGGATGGAAACCGGCGGATAGGCGGACGGCACCGGCGCGGGTGCGGCGCGGAAGCGGCGGATCAACGCCGTGCCGATGAGCAGCTGCGCCACGCCGATGAGCGCGCAGAACCCGGCAATCCCGGCGAGAATGTGCAACTTACTGGCCGCTGGGGGTGAGCGCGCCACCGGAAAGCGTGGTGATCTTGGCCCGCAGCGCCGCGATCAGCCGCACGGCATCGCCGCCGCTGACCAGCGCGCTGAAGTCCGACGCATGGACGGCGACCTGGCTGATGGTGCCGTTCAACAGCACATCGGTGATCTGCCAGCCAGCGGGGCCGTTGGCGACGACGTAGTCAATCTCGGTCGGCGCGCTCCCGTCAGCCGGGACGATCTGGGTTTCCACGATCTTGTTCGCGCCCAGGGATTTTTCGGCCGGCAGCAGCACGAATTTGGCGCCCTCGCCCTTGAACTGGCTGACATAGCTGGCCACCGTGAACTGCTCAAAAAGCGCCATGAGCTGCTTTTGCTGCGCGGCCGGCAGGGTGGCCCAGGAGAAGCCGACGGAATTTTGCGTGACCAGGGGCAGATTGTAGGTCTGCTTCACCACCGGGTCCAGCGCCGCA
>NZ_JABEVC010000204.1 GCF_013044125.1 Acidocella sp.
ATTGGTGAGCCCGGTGGGGGTCGAACCCACGGCCATTCGATTAAAAGTCGAATGCTCTACCACTGAGCTACAGGCTCTCCGTGCAGGGGGTGAACCAGATTTGCCCCCTGCTCGTCAATAGACACAAACGGATTGCTGACCGGTTTTACCGGAAATGCCGGTAAAACCTGATCATGCGCCCCGATTGGCCTTAAGCGGCCAGGGTCATCTTGATGATCGAATCGGGGTCGATCACCTTGCCGCTCTGCGGATCGCCCTTCTTGATCTGCTGCACGAAATCCATGCCGGCGGTAACCTGGCCCACGATGGTGTAATTACCGTCCAGGAAGGTCGCCGGGGCGAAGCAGATGAAAAACTGGCTGTTGGCGGAATTAGGGTCCGAGGTGCGGGCCATGCCCACCGTGCCGGTGAGGAAGCTGGCGTCCTGGGTGAATTCCGCCGGCAGGTTTGGCAGGTCGGAGCCGCCCATGCCGGTGTTGGTGGCATCGCCGGTCTGCGCCATGAAGCCCGCGATGACGCGGAAGAACTTGCAGCCGTTATAATAGCCCTGGGCGGTGAGCGTACGCAGGCGCTCGGCGGCCTTCGGCGCCAGGTCCGGGCGCAGCTCAATGGTCACGGTGCCGTATTTCAGCTCCATCAGCAGGGTGTTGGAGGTGGCGGCGGCGGCAGGTTCAGTCATGGCGAGTTCCGTTAAAAAAGGGGTTGCAGCGGCAGTGCTGATGAGGGTCCGGCGTTTCAACATAATTACTTCCTCAGTTTGGCAAGGGTACGTTCCAGCGTGAGCTTGGGCACGAAGGAGGAAATATCCCCCCCCAGCAAAGCAATATCCTTCACGAAGCGCGATGAGATGAACTGATGGCGTTCACTGGCCATGAGAAACACTGTCTCGATCCCCGGGTCCAGCCGGTAGTTCATCCCCGCCATCTGGAATTCGTAGTCAAAATCGGAGACCGCGCGCAAGCCCCGCACGATCATCTTCGCGCCGACCTGCTCGGCGAAGGAGATCAGCAGCGCGTTGAAGGAGCGCACCTCGATCACCGCGCCGGTTTTCTCGGCGATCGGCGCGACTTCATCCTGGATCAGCGCAATCCGCTCCTCCAGATTGAAAATCGGGTCCTTGCCGGCGTTAATGCCAAGCCCGATCACCAGCCGGTCCACCAGCCTGGCGGCGCGGCTGATAATGTCCAGATGCCCGTTGGTCACGGGGTCGAACGTACCAGGGTAGAGGGCAACGCGGGCTTCAGGCATCCTCGGTCTCCTGCTCCAATACGGGGAACACGCTGGTGACACGCTCATCGTCATCCAGGCGGAAAAGGGTGACGCCCATCACCGAACGGCCGGTGATGCGCACCTGGTCCACCGGCACGCGGATCAACCGCCCGCCATCGGTCACCAGCATCACATCGTCGCCCTCGCGCACCTGGAAGCTGGCCGCCACGGCCTTGCCGTTGCGCCTGGCGCTGAGCGTGATGTTGGCAATGCCCTGGCCGCCGCGCCCGGTGACGCGGTATTCATAGGCCGAAGAGCGCTTGCCGAAGCCGGAATCGGTGACGGTGAGGAGAATTTCCTCCGCCGCTGCCAGCTCGGCAATTCGCGTCTCAGAGAGGGCGATATCAGCCACCGCCTCATCGCTCTCGCCCGCCTCGGTTTCCTCATCGCCCATGCGCCGCTGCGCGGAGGCATATTTGAGATAAGCGGCGCGCTCGTCCGGCGTGGCCTCGACATGGCGCAGCACGGAGAGACTCATCACCTCATCATCCGCGCCGAGCTTGATGCCGCGCACACCCGCTGAATCACGCCCGGAGAACACGCGCAGGGTCTCGTCGGTGATCTGGAAGCGGATACAGCGGCCGAGCTTGGTGGCGAGAAAGGCATCGTCGCCATCGCGGCAGGTGGCGACGCCGATGAGCCGGTCGCCCTCGTCCAGCTTCATCGCGATCAGCCCGGAGGCACGCATGTTCTTGAAGTCAGACAGCTTGTTGCGCCGCACGCCGCCGCTCGCGGTGGCAAAAACCAGGTGCAGGTTCTCCCACAGCCCCTCATCCTGCGGCAGCGGCAGCACGGTGGTGATCTCGTCCGAACCAAGCTCGGGCAGCAGATTGACCAGCGCGCGGCCCTTGGCGGTGGTGGTGGCTTCCGGCAGGCGCCAGACTTTCTCGCGGAAGGCCTTGCCGCCGGAGGAGAAGAACAGCACGTATTGGTGCGTGTGCGCGTTGAAGCTGCGGGTCACCACATCATCACCACGGGTGGAGGTGGCCGAACGCCCGCGCCCGCCGCGATTTTGTGCGCGGAACACATCCAGCGGCGTGCGCTTGATGAAACCATCGCGCGTGATGGTGACAACCATCTGCCCGGGCTCGATCAGGGCTTCGTCGTCCTGGTCGGTCTCGAAATTCTCGATGCTGGAGCGGCGCGGATTGGCGATTTTCACACGCGCGGCCACAAGTTCCTCGCGCATCACCTCCATGCGGCGGATGCGCGAGCCGATAATGTCCAGCAATTCAGTGATACGCGCCGCAACCTCGGTCAGCTCGGCCTGGATTTTGTCGCGCTCCAGCCCGGTGAGGCGGGCCAGGCGCAGCTCCAGAATGCCGCGCGCCTGCGCATCGGTCAGGCGCATGGTTTTCTCGGGCGTGATGGTGTTGCCCACATCGTCGATCAACGCCAGCAACGGCGCCACATCCTCCGCCGGCCAGTGCCGCTCCATCAGCGCCGCGCGGGCGGTATTGGAATCCGGGCTGCCGCGGATGATCCTGATGACTTCATCGATGTTCGCAACGGCGGTGGCGAGGCCGATGAGCAGATGAGCGCGGTCGCGCGCCTTGTTCAGCTCAAAACGGGCGCGCCGCAGGATCACCTCCTCGCGGAATTCGACGAACAGGCCAAGCAACTCCTTGAGTCCCATCTGCCGGGGCTTGCCGCGGTCCAGCGCCAGCATGTTGATGCCGAAGCTGGTTTGCAGATTGGTGTAGCGGTAGAGATGGTTCAGCACCACCTCGGCGGTGGCGTCGCGCTTCAGCTCGATGACAATGCGCATGCCGTCGCGGTCGCTCTCGTCACGCAGATCGGCGATACCTTCGATGTCCTTGGCGCGCACCAGCTCGGCGATGCGCTCCAGCAGCGCGGATTTGTTCACCTGATACGGAATCTCGGTGACCACGATGGCGTCGCGGTCCTTGCGGATCTGCTCGATGGCCGCGCGCGCGCGGATGGTGATGGAGCCGCGCCCGGTCTCAAAGGCGGCGCGGATGCCCGAGCGCCCCAGGATGATGCCCGCGGTCGGGAAATCCGGGCCGGGGACGATCTGCATCAATTCTTCGAGCGTGATCTCGGGGTTGGCGATCAGCGCCAGCGTGGCGTCCATGATCTCGGCCGGGTTATGCGGCGGAATATTGGTCGCCATGCCGACGGCGATGCCGTTGGAGCCGTTGATGAGCAGGTTGGGGAAAGCCGCCGGCAGCACGCGCGGCTCGGTCTCGCTCTCGTCGTAGTTCGGCTGGAAATCAACCGTGTCCTTGTCGATATCGGCCAGCAGCAGCATCGCCGCCGGGTCCAGCCGCATCTCGGTGTAACGCATGGCGGCGGGCATGTCGCCGTCGATGGAGCCAAAATTGCCCTGGCCGTCGATCAGCGGCAGGCGCATCGAAAAATCCTGCGCCATGCGCACGGCGGCCAGATAAATCGCGCTGTCGCCGTGTGGATGGTAGGTACCCATCACGTCACCGGTCATACGCGCGGATTTGCGGTAGGGCTTGTCGGGCGTGTTGCCCGCTTCGTTCATGGCGTAAAGGATGCGCCGGTGCACGGGTTTCAGCCCGTCGCGCGCATCAGGCAGGGCGCGCGAGACGATGACGGACATCGCATAATCGAGATACGATTTGCGCATCTCCTGCTCGATGGCCACAGGCTCCGTACCGCGCAGCGGCAATGGTTCCGCGCCGGATTCGCCGGTCATATCGCTCATGTCAGATCAGGTTGCGGATGGCGGTGGCGGCGGACTCGCCGGACCAGTGGTAACAGACTGAGATCATTAAGAATTTTATCCTGAGTTCAGGCCGGTTCATAGCATAAACCTGGCATATTTACAAACCGGGCCGGGCCGCCTGCCGCTTCGTCTCCAGCCGGCAGGCGCGCAAAATCGCGCGCAGGTCCGCCAGGGCCACATCCAGGTCGTGATTCTCGACGATATAGTCGAACTCCCCGGCATGGGAGATTTCCGCCTCGGCATGGCGCATCCGCTCCGCCACCTGCTCCGGCGCATCGCCACGCTTGGTCAACCGGTGGTGCAACACCTCCAGCGAGGGCGGCTTGATGAACACGCCCACCACATCGCCCGGCATGGCCGCGCGCAGCTGGCGAAACCCCTGCCAGTCGATATCGAACATCACATCCTGCCCGGCGCTCAGCGCCGCCTCCACCGGGCCGCGCGGCGTGCCGTAGGAGCGGCCGAACACCCGTGCGTATTCCAGTAGTTCGCCCGCCGCCGCCATTTCATCAAACCGCTCCTGGCTGATGAAATAATAATGCTTGCCCTCTTTCTCGCCGGGGCGGCGCGCGCGCGTGGTCACGCTCACAGAGAGCGAGAGCGCATCATCTTGCTCCAGCAACGCGCGCGAGAGCGTGGTTTTACCCGCCCCCGAGGGCGCGGCCAGCACCAGGCAAAGCCCGCGGCGGCTACTCAATGTTCTGCACCTGCTCGCGCAACTGCTCGATCGCGGCCTTTAGCGAAAGCCCGATGGAGGTGAGCGCCAGCGAGGCGGATTTGCTGCACAGCGTGTTCGCCTCGCGGTTGAACTCCTGCATCAGAAAATCCAGTTTCCGGCCGATGCCAGCACCCTCGGCCAGCAGCGCGCGGGCGGCGCCGATATGCGCATGCAGCCGGTCCAGCTCCTCGCGCACGTCCGATTTGGTGGTCAGCAAAGCAATTTCCTGCGCGATCCGCTCCTCCGGCAGCGCCGGGGTGGCGCCCAGGATTTCCGCCAGCTGCGCAGTGAGCCGGGCCTTGTGCAGGGCTGGCTGAGTTGCCGCATCCACCGCGGCGGCGGCGTGCAGCGCCTCGATCTCGCCCAGCAGCGCCGCGGCGATATTTGCCAGCCGCGCCCCCTCGCCTGCCCGCGCTTCAACCAGCTGCGCCAGCCCTTCGGCAAACCCGGCCTGCACGGCGGCGGCCAGGGCGGCCTGCTCCTCCTCGGTATCATCCTGCGCGGAGACACTGCGCATCACGCCCGGCAACCCCAGCAGCAGCTCGGCACGCGGGGGCAGCGCGCCGGGGATATTATCCGCCAGATCGATCGCCAGCTCCTTGATCCGCTCCAGCACCGCGAGATCGGGCATCATGCCCGAGACCGCATCGCGCTTTAGGGTGAGCGTGCCCGAAACATTCCCGCGCTTCAGCCGCTTGGCGGCCAGGTCGCGCAGGGGGAACTCCAGCGCATCCAGCCCGCCGGGCAGGCGGAGCTTGATATCCAGCCCCTTGCCGTTGACGCTGCGCAGCTCCCATATCCAGGAGACAGGGCCGGCCTGCCCGTGGGTGCGCGAGAAGCCGGTCATCGAGGCGATTGAGGTTTTTGCGTTCATGGGCTGGCCTCTTAGCAGGAGGCTGCTACGCTGCCCATATGCAGTACCGAACCATCGCGATGACCGGCGCCTCCAGCGGGCTGGGGCAGGCCCTTGCCCTGGGGTACGCGGCCCCAGGGATCACACTGCATCTGGCTGGGCGCGATGCTGTGCGCCTCGCCCAGACCGCCGCGGCCGCGCAGGCGAAGGGCGCGCGGGTCACGCAAAGCATCGCTGACGTCACCAACCGGGAGGAAATGGCCGGTTGGGTGGCGGGGCTGGAACAGCTTGACCTGATGATCGCCAATGCCGGGGTCTCCGCCGGGCCGGGCCGGGCCAACCGTGAGCAGGACGAGCAGATCCGCCGCGTGTTCGCCACCAATCTGGATGGTGTGTTCAACACCGTTTTGCCCGCGATGGCGCGCAAAACGCCGCGCATCGTCATCATCGGCTCCATCGCCGGGCTGATCGCGCTGCCCACCTCCCCCGCCTATAGCGCCGCCAAGGCCGCGCTGGATTTCTGGGTGCGCGCCGCCACCCCAGGCGCCGCGCGCGAGGGCATCGCCTTAACCCTGGTGCGCCCGGGCTTCATCCGTACCCCGATGACCGCGCACAACCCCTACCCGATGCCGGGCATGCTCGGCGCCGATGAAGCTGCGCGGCGGATCATCCAGGGCATCGCGGCGGGGCGCGGCGTCATCACCTTTCCCCGGTGGTTCGCCGCCCTGGCCTGGGTGGCCAATCTGGCGCCCAAATCCCTGTTCGCCCGCGTGCCGGGAAAACCCGCGCAGAGCTGAGCCGCACCCGCCTGCGAGGGCACGAAGGGCTTGGATGCATTTCTTCAATTATCTGATTCTTAATGATTTTATCACATAAATTCACTATACACCCTGAGTATGAGCGCCTAAACCGGCGGCACAACCTTGAGGCATCCGAGATGACCAGCAAACCATCCCACGGTTTCATCCTCTGGGCAGTGCCGCGCTTCCACCGGCCTGTTCAAGCGGTGCAAAGCCATAGCGTTCCTGCGCCATCGGTAAAAACCCTGCTCGTTGCCGCGCGCCCGATTGAAGTTGCCCCCGCGCCGGCGCCCAGCAAAACAACCGCCGACCTCACCGAGGCCAGCGACTGCCTATATGCGTATCACTAACTCTTAAGTTTAGGCCGCCAGCGCGGCATCCAGCGCGGCGCGCAAGCGCGGATCATCAGCCGCCACATCCGGCGTGAAACGGGCGACAACCTCACCATCGCGGCCGACGACGAATTTCTCAAAATTCCACAGCACCTCGGGCGCCGGGTTGGTGGCGATGCCAAAACCCTCCAGCCGGGTGCGGAAGGCATCGCCGCCCTCAGCCTGCGGCCTGGCTGCTGTCAGCGCCTGATACAACGGATGCTTATCCGCCCCCGCCACCGAGATTTTGCTGAACAACGGAAATTGCACATCGTAGGTGGTGCTGCAGAAACTGGCGATCTCCGCCTCGCTCCCCGGCTCCTGTTCTCTGAAATTATTCGCGGGAAACCCCAGCACTTCCAGCCCGGCGTCATGCTTCTCGGCGTAAAGCTTCTGCAACCCCTCATACTGCGGGGTTAACCCGCATTTAGAGGCGACATTCACCACCAGCAGCACCTTGCCCTTGTAATCGCCAAGGTTCGCCGCCTTACCCTCGATGCTCTTCAACGGAATGTCATAAATCGCGTCCGCCATGCTGTTCCCCTTTGTGATGTTATGTTGCGCGCGGCTGGTGAGCGCCGCCGCCCGCGATACATATTGCCCCGGCGCGGATTTTCAATGCGCGCAATGGCCGCACCCGGCCTTGCCAGCGCCCGGCGCCATCTGCGAAATGAGCCCATGATCGAAAACCGGCCTGGTTCCGTAAGCGCTGAGCTGATTGCCGTTCTGGTCGCGGTCACGGCCGGGACGCCGCGCGTGCTGACCATTGCGGAGGGCACCTCCCTGCCCTCCGGCCCGCTTTCGCCCGAGCATCGCTCGCTGCAGGCGGGCACGCGCTCCTGGGTGGAACGCCAGACGCATCATCCGCTGGGCTACGTCGAACAGCTTTACACATTCGCCGATAACGACCGCAACGCCGCGCTGGGGGGCTTTGGCCGCGCGATTTCGATCTCCTATCTGGCGCTGACCCGCGAGCAGCCAAAAACGCTGGACGGCGGCGCCAGCTGGCGCAATTGGTATGATTATTTCCCCTGGGAGGACCACCGCCAGGGCGCGGATTTGCCAGCCCCCCTGCCTGCCGCGCTGCGGGCCTGGGCGCAGGCCGGCGCCAGCCCGGCGGAGCGCCGCGCGCGCAAGCAACGCGCCGCCATCGCCTTTGGCCTGGAAGGCCGGCGCTGGAACGAGGAGCTGGTGCTGCAACGCTATGAGCTGCTCTACGAGGCCGGGCTGGTGTCCGAGGCGGCGCGCGACGGCATTGCCTGCCACACCACCCCGGCCCCCCGGCTTGGCCACGCCATGCGCCAGGACCACCGGCGGATACTGGCCACCGGCATCGCCCGGCTGCGCGCCAAAATCACCTACCGCCCGGTGGTGTTCGAGCTGATGCCCCCCAGCTTCACCCTGCTGGACCTGCAGCGCAGCGTGGAGGCACTGGCCGGGCAACTCCTCCATAAGCAAAATTTCCGCCGCCTGGTTGAACAGCAGGCGCTGGTCGAGGAAACCGGCCAGATGGCCGGAGCCACCGGCGGGCGCCCGGCCAAGCTGTTCAGGTTTCGCGCCGATATCCTCCAGGAGCGCGCCTACGCCGGAACCAAGCCGCCGCTCCCGCGCGCTTGACGGGTTATGCTCAAGGCCAGTATAAGCGGCTGCACGACCGGGCGCGCGCCCGTTTTTTTCTGACCTATTTATGCTCAATTTGAGCATTACTGGATGTACCATGCCGTTGGATCTTACCCAGCTCTACCAGCGCGTCAGCCGCGTGATTCCCCCTATCGAATGGGCGCTGTTCTCGCCTGATATCGAGGCGATCAACCGCCTCAAGCGCGAGCGCAACGCGGTGATCCTGGCGCATAACTACCAGACGCCGGAAATTTTCCACGGTGTTGCCGATATCGTTGGCGACAGCCTGCTGCTGGCGCGCGAGGCGATGAACGTCGATGCTGACGTGATCGTGCTGGCGGGCGTGCATTTCATGGCCGAAACCGCGAAACTGCTGAACCCCGCAAAGACCGTGCTGATCCCCGATACGCGGGCCGGCTGCTCGCTGGCTGAGAGCATCACCGCCGCGGATATTCGCCAGCTGCGCCAGCGCCATCCCGGCGTGCCGGTGGTGGCGTATGTGAACACCTCGGCGGCGGTGAAGGCGGAGTCCGACATCTGCTGCACCTCGGGCAATGCGAAGAAAATCGTCGAGAGCCTGGGCGTGCCGGAAGTGATCATGCTGCCCGATGAATACCTGGCGCAGAACATCGCGGCGCAGACCAATGTGAAAATCATCACCTGGGCCGGGCATTGCGAGGTGCATGAGCGCTTCACCCCGCAGGAGATTGCGAACCTGCGCGCCGCCCACCCCGGCCTTACCGTGCTGGCGCATCCCGAATGCCCGCCGGATGTTGTCGCGGTGTCGGACTTCGCGGGTTCCACCGCGGCGATGAGCGATTACGTGGCGCGCGAAAAGCCCGCCCGCGTGGTGCTGATCACCGAATGTTCGATGAGCGATAATGTTGCCGCCGGCCATCCGGGCACCGAGTTCATCCGCCCCTGCAACCTCTGCCCGCACATGAAGCGGATCACGTTGCCAAACATCCGCGAATGCCTGGAGACAATGCAAACGCAGGTGGAAATTGAACCCGCATTGATGGCGCGCGCGCGATTGTCTGTCGAACGCATGCTCGCGGTGCAATGAGCGCGCATGGCTGCCCGGTAATCATCGGCGGCGGCGCCGCGGGGTTGATGGCGGCGCTCTGCCTGGCGCCGCGCCCGGTGGTGCTGCTCTGCGGCGGCACGCTGGGGTTTGAGACCGCCAGCGGCTGGGCGCAGGGCGGCGTTGCCGCGGCAGTTGGTCCGGATGACGATTTCGCCCTGCACACGCAGGACACTCTAAGCGCCGGCGCCGGGCTGTGCGACGCTGCGGTGGTGCGCCGGATCATCGAGGCCGGGCCTTGGGCGATTGATTTCCTTACCCGGCTCGGCGCGGATTTCGGCCGCCATGCGAACGGCACGCTGGCGCTCGGGCTGGAGGCCGCGCACTCACGCCGCCGCATCGTCCACGCCAAGGATGCCACCGGCGCCGAGGTGATGCGCGTGCTGATCAACGCCGTGCACGCGGCGGAACACATCACGATACGCGAACACACCCAGGCCACCGAACTTGCCGTGCGCGACAACAGGGTTTGCGCCGTGCATGCCGCAACGCCCGCCGGCGCGCTCAGCATCGCCACCAGCTGCGCGGTAATCGCCACCGGCGGCATCGGCGGGCTGTTCGCGCACACCACCAATCCGCTGGGCGCCACCGGCACCGGGCTGGCGCTCGCCGCCAGGGCGGGGGCCGATCTGCGCGATATGGAATTCGTGCAGTTCCACCCGACGGCTCTTTCCTGCGGGCTGGACCCGATGCCGCTGGTGAGCGAAGCCGTGCGCGGCGAGGGCGCTGTGTTTATCGACAACGCGGGCACGCAGTTCATGAATGGCGGGGACCTCGCGGCGCGAGACATCGTCGCGCGCGCGGTGGCGGCAAAATATGCAGCGAATGACAGCGTTTTTCTTGATGCGCGCCGGGTGCTGCCGGAGAAATTCCCGGGCATTTTCGCCACCTGCCGCGCGCAAGGGATAGACCCTGCGACCCAGCCGGTCCCGGTGCGTCCCGCTGCCCATTACCATATGGGCGGCATTGCGGTGAACGCCGATTGCGAAAGCAGCGTGGCGGGTTTGTTCGCCTGCGGCGAGGCCGCCGCGACCGGGCTGCATGGCGCCAACCGCCTTGCCAGCAACTCACTACTGGAAGCGATGGTGACCGGGCGCATCGTGGCGCAGGCCGTGAGCGGACGCACGGCAGAGGCCACGGGTGCCCCACCGCCTACGCGGCAGGCGTCCCGGCACGCACCGGTTGTTCGTGAAGTTTGCAGCCAGAGCCTTGGTATTTATCGTAATGCGCCGGAGCTTGAAGCCGCCGTGGCGCGGTTGCGCCCACTCGCCGCGCAGTCTGATGGCGCGCTGGTGGCGCTGCTCATGGCGCAATCGGCCCTGCGCCGGCGCGAGAGCCGCGGCGCGCATACCCGCGCGGATTTTCCGCACACCGACCCAGCGCAGGCAACCTCATCCACTATCAATCTTTCCGGCCTTGCCGATACAGGACTGAACGCATGATCCCTTATCTTCTCGTTGAACAAGCGGTGCGGGAGGGATTGCTGGAAGACCTCGGCCGCGCCGGGGATATCACCACCGAGGCCGTGGTGCCGCCCGAGCGCCAGGCCGTTTGCACACTCGTCGCGCGCGACCCCGGCGTGGTGGCCGGGCTGGATTTCGCCCGCGCCGCCTTTGCCCTGATTGACCGCAGCATTGTCTTCAACGCAAAACTGCCTGACGCCTCGCGCGTCACGCCTGGCGAGGTGATTGCGGAAATCACCGGCTCAGCTCGCGGCATTTTAACCGCCGAGCGCGTCGCGCTGAATTTCCTTGGCCCGCTCTCGGGCATTGCCACCGCCACGCGCGGCATTGCCGATGCCATCACCCACACCAAGGCGCGCATCACCTGCACGCGCAAAACCACGCCGGGGCTGCGCTTTGCGCAAAAATACGCGGTGCGGTGCGGCGGCGGCGCCAACCACCGCTTCGGCCTTGATGATGCGATCCTCATCAAGGACAATCACATCGCCCTGGCCGGCGGCATCGCCCCGGCCCTGCGCGCGGCCAAACGTGCCGCCGGGCATCTCGTGAAAATCGAAATTGAAGTGGACACGCTGGCGCAGTTGCAGGAGGTGCTGCACGAAGGCGTGGACGCCGTGCTGCTCGACAATATGGACACAGCGCAGCTTCGCCAGGCGGTGGCGATGATAAATGGCCGCGCCATCGCCGAAGCCTCCGGCAGAATCACCCCCGCAAGCGCTGGCGCCATCGCGGAAACCGGGGTGGACCTGATCTCGGCGGGCTGGCTCACCCATAGCGCGAAGGTTCTGGACATCGGGCTTGATTTTGTCCGCGTGAGCTGATCCGCCCGCCAGTGATTCACGAAATCCCCTGGCGCGCGCCGCAGGATTGCTTTGCCGCCTTGATGCCGGCGCCGCATATCGCCTTTCTGGACAGCGCCGCCGCAGGCGATGCCCGCAGCCGCTTCAGCTATATCTGCGTCGATCCCTTCAAAGTCCTGCGCGGCGCGCAACTCGCCCAGGTGGCGGAAGAATTGGCCCGCCACACGCCAATCCCCGGCCCCCTGCCCTTCACCGGCGGTGCGGCCGGGTTTTTCAGCTACGATCTGGGACTGGGGCTGGAGCCGGTCGCCTCGCGCCATGGCAACCCGATGAACCTTCCTGATATGGCCATCGGTTTTTACGATACGCTGATCGGCTTTGACCATGCCGCGCGGCGCTGCTGGCTGATCGCGGGCGCGCGCGCAGGGCAGGACAGCGGCAAGCGCGCCGGCACCATCCTCGCCCGCCTGGCGCAAACCCCCTCACCCGCGCCATTGCCCAAGCTCCACTGGCAGGCGGACATGAGACGCGATGACTACATCGCCCAGGTGGAGCGAATTCTCGCCTACATCCGCGCGGGGGACATCTATCAGGCAAACTTCACCCTGCGGCACACCGCCCCGCGGCCCGCGCAGCTTGACCCCGCCTCTCTCTACCTCGCCTTGCGCCAAGCCAGCCCGGCGCCTTTCGCCGCCTATCTGGACTGCGGCGAGGGCCTCGCGCTGCTCAGCGCCTCACCGGAACGTTTCATCAGCCTCGCGCCCGGCGGCGAGATTGAGACCCGGCCGATTAAAGGCACACGGCCACGCCATGCGGATGCGCGGCGCGATGCAGCCCTTGCCGCCGCGCTTGCGCAAAGCCCAAAGGACCGCGCCGAAAACCTGATGATCGCCGATCTGCTCCGCCATGATATCGGCCGCGCGGCACAAATCGGCAGCGTGCGCGTGCCGGAGCTTTGCAAGGTCGAGAGCTTCGCCTCGGTGCATCATCTGGTCTCCAGCGTTACCGCCCGGTTGCGCCCGGGGCTTGGCGCCATCGACCTGCTGCGCGCCACCCTGCCTGGCGGCTCGATCACGGGTGCGCCGAAAATCCGCGCCATGCAGATCATCGACGAGTTGGAACCCTGCCGCCGCGGGCCCTATTGCGGCATCATCGCCTGGATCGGTTTTGACGGGGCGATGGACAGTTCCATCATCATCCGCACGTTGATCGTGACCCCCACCCATGTTCTGATGCAGGCGGGCGGCGGCATCGTGGCCGACAGCCAACCGGATGCGGAGTATGAGGAAATGCGCGTAAAGGCCGCTCCAATGCTTGGGGTTTGCGATGGCTGACCAGTTTGCCTGGCTGAACGGCGCGCTGTGCCCGGTTGATCGCGCGCTCATCAACCCTGCCGACCGCGGCTTCACCCTGGGTGACGGCATATTCGAGACGATCCGCGTGGCCAATGGCGCACCCCGGCATCTGCCTCTGCATCTGGCGCGGCTGGGCTGGGGCGCGGAGGAACTCGGCCTCGCCGTGCCGCTCAGCGGCGCGCAGTTTCATGCCGCCATCAGCGCATTGCTCGCCGCCAACGCCCTGCAAAACGCCACGCTGCGCATCACGCTCACACGCGGCGCCGGGCCGCGCGGCCTGTTGCCACCGCCCAACCCCACGCCCACGCTCCTCATCACCTGCGCCCCCTTCATCGCCGCCGCGCCTGAAATTTCCGCCATTATTTGCCAGAGCACCCGCCGTAACGAATTCTCCCCGCTCTCGCGCATCAAATCCATGAACTATCTGGACAGCATCATCGCCCGGCGGGAAGCGGAGGCGCGCGGCGCGGGGGATGCGATCATGCTGAACACCAAGGGTGACGCCGTTGCCGCCAGCGCCGCCAATCTCTTCGTGCTGCAAGAGGGCATCTGGGCCACCCCCCCGGTGCGTGATGGCGCGCTGGCGGGCACATTGCGCGCACGCCTCCTGGCCCGCGGCCTCGCGCATGAGGCGCCGCTGCTCCCCCGGCAACTGTTAGCCGCCCCCTGCGTCTGCCTTGGCAACGCCCTCTCGGTGCGGATGCTGACCATGCTGGACGGCCAGACGCTGCAAACCAATGCCGCCGCGGCGCAGGCGCTGCGTTTGGTTTTGGAAGCTGTGCGGTAAGGAATGTTTTGCCGGAAAATCCGCCTTTAGGGCCTTGAGCCAACTCAGGGGATGATGGACAACGGGCGCAGACCCGCCCGGGCACCCAAACCCTGGCCGAAGCCTTGGAGATCAGACCGGACGATGGTAATTCGCGGACATGTGGACGGCATGGAGGGCAGTTATGTCAACGGCTGGGTTGCCTCGTTCATAAAAGCCGCCGCCGCGCGGTGCGGCTAATCTCGGTTCAGGAGCACAAATTGGATTTTGACCTATTCGTGATCGGCGGCGGCTCGGCTGGCGTGCGCTGCGCGCGCATCGCGGCGGGGCATGGCGCGCGTGTCGGCGTCGCCGAATCCCGCTTCTGGGGAGGCACCTGCGTCAACATCGGCTGCGTGCCGAAAAAATTCCTGGTCATGGCGGCGGAATACGGCGCCCTGGCGCAAGACGCGCGCGGCTTCGGCTGGGACACGCCCAAAGGCCAGCATGACTGGTCCGCCCTGCTGGCCGCCAAGGACACTGAGATCACCCGCCTCAACGGCATCTACAAGCGCCTTCTGGACCAGGCCGGCGCCACCATCTTCGAGGCCCGTGCCAGCTTCATCGACGCCCACACCCTCGATGTCGGCGGCCAGCGCATCACGGCCGGAAAAATCGTCATCGCCACCGGCGGCCACCCCACCAGCCTGCCCATCCCCGGCGCGGAGCTGGCCATCGTCTCCGATGACGCCTTCTACCTCCCCGCCATGCCAAAGCGCGTCGCCATCCTCGGCAGCGGCTACATCGCGGTGGAATTCGCAGGCGTGTTCGCCGGGCTGGGCGCGCAAACCCACCTTATCTACCGCCAGCCCCTGCCGCTGCGCGGGTTCGATGCCGACATCCGCTCCGGCCTCGCCCTGGAGCTGGCGCAAAACGGCGTCACCCTGCACCCCGGCACCACGCCGCAATCCATCCACGAGGCAGACGGCGCCAAACATGTCACGCTCTCCGATGGCAGCGTGCTGGAGGTGGATCTTGTCTTTTTCGCCACCGGCCGCGCGCCCAACGTCTCGGGTCTCAACCTCGCCGCCGCAGACGTGAAAACCGCCCCCTCCGGCGCCATCCACATTGACGAAAACCTCGCCACCTCCACCCCCAACATCTACGCCATCGGCGATGTGACCGACCGCCTGAACCTCACCCCCGTCGCCACCGCCGAGGGCCACGCCCTGGCCGACACGCTTTTTGGCAACAACCCGCGCAGCGTCAGCCTGGAGAACGTCCCCACGGCCGTCTTCTCCATCCCGCCGGTCGCCACGGTCGGCCTCACCGAAGAACAAGCCGCCGCGCGCGGCGACACCAAGGTATTCCTCACCCGCTTCACCCCCATGCGCCACGCCCTCACGCGCCGTCCGCGCAAAACCATCATGAAACTGCTGGCAGACACCGCCACTGATCGAATCATCGGCGCGCATATGCTGGGCGAGGACGCGCCGGAAATCATGCAGGGCATCGCCATCGCCATTACCGCCGGGGCAACCAAGGCCGACTTCGACCGCACCATCGGCATCCACCCCACCGCGGCGGAAGAATTCGTCACCCTGCGTAGTCAGACCAGGGTTGTGGGGCCAAAGACTTCCCCCAAGTAGCCAGCGCGGTCAAATCGCGCGATAATACCCCAAACGAGGACTCTGGAGAGCCAATGGACACGATCACCCCAGCCCATCTCACCCCTGGCTGGACCCCCGCGAGCTGGCGCAACTGCCCCATCCGCCAGGTGCCAAGCTACCCCGACGAAGCCAAGCTGGCGGCGATGGAAGCGAGGCTCACCCGTTTTCCGCCCCTGGTGTTCGCAGGCGAGGCCCGCCGCCTGAAGGCGCAGCTCGGCCACGCCGCCTCCGGCCAGGCCTTCGTGCTCCAGGGGGGTGACTGCGCGGAAAGTTTTGGCGACTTCACCGCCAACATCATCCGCGACACCTTCCGCGTCCTGCTGCAAATGGCCGTGGTGCTCACCTTCGGCGGCTCCATGCCCGTGGTTAAACTCGGCCGCATGGCCGGCCAGTTCGCCAAGCCACGGTCCTCGGACACCGAGACGATCGACGGCGTCTCCCTACCCTCCTACCGCGGCGACATCGTCAACGGCCCGGAATTCTCCGCCCAGGCCCGCATCCCGGACCCCACGCGCATGGAGTTCGGCTATTTCCAGTCCGCCGGCACGCTCAACCTGCTGCGCGCCTTCGCCTCCGGCGGCTATGCCGACCTGCATGAAGTCCACCGCTGGAACCTTGATTTCGTCGAGAAATCGCCCCTGGCCGCGCGCTACCGCGACCTCTCGGCGCGCATCGATGAGACCCTTGCCTTCATGGGTGCCTGCGGCCTCACCAGCATCTCCGCACCGCAAATCCGCGAGACTGATTTCTATACCAGCCACGAATCCCTCCTGCTGCCCTACGAGCAGGCCCTCACCCGGCTGGATTCCACCTCCGGCGACTATTACGCCTGCTCGGCGCATTACCTGTGGATCGGCGACCGCACCCGCCAACTGGACGGCGCGCATGTCGAGTTCATGCGCGGCATCCGCAACCCGATCGGCATGAAGGTCGGCCCCAGCATGGAGGCGGACGACCTGCTGCGCCTGATGGACCGGCTGGACCCCAGCAACGAGCCAGGCCGCCTCTCCCTCATTGCCCGCATGGGCGCCGATAAGGTGGAGGAAAAGCTCCCCGCCCTGCTGCGCGCGGTCAAAGCCGCCGGGCGTACCCCGGTCTGGATGTGCGACCCCATGCACGGCAACACCATCAACACCGCGCAAAAGCTCAAAACCCGGCGCTATGAGGCCATCGTCTCCGAGCTGAAGAGCTTCTTCGCCGCCCATGCCGCCGAAGGCACCATCGCAGGCGGCGCGCATATGGAAATGACCGGGCAGGATGTCACCGAATGCACCGGCGGCGCGCGCGGCCTCTCTGAAGCCGATCTCGCCAACCGCTACGAGACCTCCTGCGACCCGCGGCTGAACGCCGAACAGGCGCTGGAACTCGCCTTCTTCCTCGCCGAGGAGCTGAAAACCCGCCGGGCCAAGCGCCTAAGCGCATGAGCCTTTCCCCGCTCAACGAGGCGGAAATCACCGCGCGCACGGATGCCTATTTCAACCGCACGCGCGCGGTCGTCGCCCGCTTCGGGGACAAGCGCGTCACCTATGCGGTGTTTCTCCGCCGCCCGGTGGTGTGCGCCCCGGCGCTGATGGTGGACTGGCTGAACGCCGTGGCCGCCTCGCGCGGCGAAACCTTTGAAATCGAGCTGATGCACCAAGAGGGCGAATGGGTCGGCGCGGGCGAGCCGCTGGTCTACATCACCGGCAGCATGCAGGCCCTCACTGACCTCGAAACCCTGATCCTGCAAAAAATCGGTGCCGCCTGCGTTGCCGCCCACAATGCCTTCCAGATGTGCGTCGCCTTGCCCAAAACCACCTTCCTGGCGATGGATGCACGGCACTGCGCCGGGGCCGAGATGCAGGAGATCATGGCCTACGCCGCCGCTGTCGGCTCGCGCGCCGCCAAGGCCGAGGGCGCCAAAGGCTTCATCGGCAACGCCAACGATTGGACAGCGCATTATTTCGGCGCCCCCACCGGCTACGGCACTATGCCGCACGCCCTCATCGGCTACGCCGGCTCCACCCTGCGGGCCGCGGAAATGTTCGCCGAGACCTTCCCCGATGAAGACCTTACCGTATTAGTTGACTATTTTGGCCGCGAGATCACCGACGCGCTGGCCGTCTGCCGCCATTTCTCCGAAATGGCCCATGCCGGGCGCATGGCCGTCCGGCTGGACACCCACGGCGGCCGGTTTCTCGAAGGGCTGGACCCGCAGGAGAGCTACGCCGTGCTGGAGCGCCACGCTCCCGGCGCGCTGCGCCGCTACCGCAGCCAGAACGAACTGCGCTACCTCATCGGCACCGGCGTCTCGGCCGCCGCCATTTGGAAGATGCGTGAATCTCTCAACCAGGCCGGTTTCGAGCGCGTGCGCATCGTCGCCAGCTCGGGCTTCGGCGTGGAAAAATGCAGCGTCATGGCCGATGCCAGCACGCCGATCGACGTGGTCGGCACCGGCAGCTTCATCCCCGAAATCTGGTCAGAGACCTATGCCACGGCTGATATTATCGCCTATGATGGCGAGCCGATGGTTAAAATAGGCCGCGAATTCCTGCTCCGCCCAGCCAAACGCGACCCCGGCTGACCTTCACGCCGCCTGACCGGCGCAAGCCGGCACCTCCCCGCATTAACCAGACGGGCATCACCATGACCACCACACTTAAAATCGCCATCGCCCAGCTCAACCTGCACCTCGGCGCCATCGATAAAAACATCGCCGCCATCCGCGCCGCCCGCCGCCAGGCCGCCGCCATGGGGGCGGATTTGCTCATCACGCCCGAACTCTCCATCTCCGGCTACCCGCCGGAGGATCTGGTGCTCAAACCCGCCTTCGTCGCCGCTTGCGAGGCCGCCGCCGAGGAACTGGCACTGGACACAACCGATGGCGGCCCCGGCCTCATCATCGGCACCCCTTGGCGCAACGGCACCGGCCTGCACAACGCCGCCTTCGTGCTCGATGGCGGCAAGATCATCGCGCGGCGCAAAAAACACGAACTTCCCAACTACGGCGTGTTCGACGAAAAGCGCGTCTTCGCTCCCGGCCCCGTACCCATGCCGGTCAGCTTTCGTGGCGTCTCCCTCGGCCTGATGATCTGCGAGGACTGGTGGTTCCCAACCGTCCCCAAAACCCTGGCCGATTCCGGGGCCGAGCTTCTGCTCTCCATCAACGGCTCTCCCTTTGAGGACGGCAAGCAGCACACCCGCATCGCGCTCGCCGCCCAGCGCGTCGCCGAAACCGGCCTGCCCTATATCTTCGCCGCGCTCACCGGCGGGCAGGATGAAATCGTCTTTGACGGCGCCTCTTTTGTCCTCAACGCCGACTGCGGCCTCGCCGCACAGCTCCCGCATTTCGCCGAATCCCTTACCCTCACCACCTGGACCCGCACGGCCACCGGGCTGGCCTGCGCGCAGACCAGCTTCCCCCCCCCGCCGCACCGGCTGGAGCTGATCTACCAGGCGATGATGATGGGCCTGCGCGACTATGTGAACAAAAACGGCTTCCCCGGCGTGGTCCTGGGCCTCTCGGGCGGCATTGATTCCGCCATCTCCGCCGCCGTCGCGGCTGATGCGCTGGGGCCGGAGCGCGTGCGCGCCGTCATGCTGCCCAGCCCCTACACCTCCGCGCACTCCCTGGAAGACGCCGCCACCTGCGCCCAAATGCTGGGCGTCCCCTATGAGACCATCCCCATCTCCGGCGCCATGAATGCCTTCGCCCAGGCCCTGGCCCCCGCCTTCACCGGCCGTGAACCCGACATCACCGAGGAAAACCTGCAATCGCGCACGCGCGGCATCATCCTCATGGCGCTGTCCAACAAATTCGGCCCCATGCTGCTCACCACCGGCAACAAGTCGGAAATGTCGGTCGGCTACGCAACCCTCTACGGCGATATGTGCGGCGGCTACTCCGTCCTCAAGGACATCTACAAAACCACGGTTTTCGAGCTTTCGCGCTGGCGCAACGCGCACAGCCCCGCCGGCACGCTCTGCCCGCGCGCCCCGGCCATGCCCGAGCGCATCATCACCAAGGCGCCCAGCGCCGAGTTGCGGGAAAATCAGACCGACCAGGACTCCCTGCCCCCTTATGACATTCTCGACGGCATCCTGCACCGCCTCATCGAGGGTGAAGCCAGCATCGAGGATGTCGCCGCCGAGGGGTTTGAGCGCGCCACCGTCCTGCGGATCTGGAAACTGCTTGACCGCGCCGAATACAAACGCCGCCAATCTCCCCCCGGCGTTAAAATCTCGCTGCGCGCTTTCGGGCGTGACCGCCGCTACCCGATGACCAACGGGTTTACGAATTTATTAAAATAGATGCCGCACAATTCAGCCATGCCCCCGCAAATTTCTTTCTTTTCCCCCTGCCCTTTTCCACAATATCGGCTATGAGACCCTTTGGCCCGCCGCGCGGCGGGCTGGACGCGCGCCAAGCCTGGCCGCGCGAAACAGATTGAAGGGTTAGCTTGATGCCGGTTGCGTACTCCGCTGAAGATCTTGAAAAAGTATTCGATTCCAAGATTCTCACCAGCAGCCGGTTCATGGCCGAGATGACCGATGTGACCCTGGATGGCGAGACCATCACCGGCACCAACCAGATGGGCGCCAAGTGGACCACCAAAATCACCCCCATCGCCATGGGCCAGCGCATCTCCTTCGCCGAGCGCGAATGCAGCTGCGGCGAAAGCAAGTGCAAGCACCTCGCCGCCACCGCGCTCAAGGCGCTGGAGTGCTTCCCCGTGCTGCGCAAGGCCGCGCCCAAATCGCTGATCGACACCATCATCCCCGCGCATGAGCGCCCCTTCGCACCGCCGCCAACCCGCATCCGCCCCACCGGCCGCCGCCCGCGCGCCGCCAACATTGCCCCCGTCTTGCCCGAAGCGCCCGAGCCAGGCGCAACCGTGCTGGAACGCCCCTGCACCCCGGTGCTGCGCCTGCGCCGCCTGCAGGCGCCTGATGAATTCGGCCGCCCGCGCATCATCGACGTGCTGACGCTCGACTTCGATTATGCCGGCGTGCGCGTTGACGGCGCCGACGACGCCCAGTTCATCCGCGTCAAATCCGGCGGCCATATCGTCTTCATCCGGCGCGACACCGCCGCCGAAGCCGCCGCGCTTGACGCTCTGCGCCCCGATAATTTCGTGCAGATGCGCGTGGCCGATGGCAAATCCGCCCGTGGCCAGCGCGTCCTCGTCTTTCGCGGCGAAACCGCCGCCACCCAGTGGCACCATTTCGTCGCCGTGCGTGTCCCCGAGCTCACGGCGCTCGGCTGGCAGAGCAGCATCGAGGCCAATTTCGGCCCGCAGCTAGCCGAGAACGTCGGCAATATCGACGTCACCGTAGAAGACGCCACCAAAGGCAGCTTCAGCCTCGAATTCGGCATCGAGATTGATGGCGTACGCCACCCCCTGCTGCCCATTCTCGAACACCTGCTGGCGCGCGGCGGCTACGAGGCCGCGCAGATCGTGGGGGATGAGATCATCACCAGCATGGATGACGGCCGCGTCATCAAACTTCCGGCCGAGCGCATCCGCCGCCTGCTCTCCGTCATGGGCGACCTGATCGAAGCCGCAGGCCGCACTGCTGAAAAAGCCCTGGTCCTGCCCGTCGGCGCCGCGGCCACGGTGCTGGAGCTGGAGGATGTCCTCACCACCAGCTGGCAGAACGCCGCCACCATTGAAGCCTATGTCGAGCGTTTCCGCGGCGAACCCGAGATCATCCCGGTCGTGGTGCCCGAAGAATTCCAGGGCCACCTTCGCCCTTACCAGCAACACGGCGTGGACTGGCTGCAGCACCTCGCCGGCCACGGCCTCGGCGGCTTCCTGGCCGACGACATGGGCCTTGGCAAAACCGCGCAGACCATCGCCCATATCTGCGTTGACCACGCCGAAGGCCGGCTCACCGCCCCGGCGCTCATCGTCGTGCCCACCAGCCTCGTCGCCAACTGGACCGCCGAGCTGGCCAAATTCGCCCCGCATCTCAAAGTTGCCGTTCTGCACGGCATGGAGCGCCATGAGCGCCGCGAGCAGCTCGATGACATCAACGTCGTCATCACCACCTATACGGTCCTGACGCGCGACATCGAGGAAATGAAGCAGATCCCCTGGCACATCGTCGCCCTCGACGAGGCGCAGGCCATCAAGAGCCCCGATGCCCGCGCCACCCGCTCGGTCTGCCAGCTCAACACCACGCACCGGCTCTGCCTCTCGGGCACGCCGATCGAAAACAATCTCGACGAATTATGGTCGCAGTTCGCCTTCCTCATGCCCGGCCTGCTGGGCGACCGCCGTGGCTTCACCAAACGCTTCCGCACCCCCATCGAGAAAAACGGCGATCCGGTCTGCCGCGCCCAGCTCGTCGCGCGCATCGCCCCCTTCATCATGCGCCGCACCAAATCCGAGGTCGCAACCGAGCTGCCGCCCAAACACACCATCCTGCGCCGCATCTCCCTCGCGCCGGACCAGCGCGAGCTCTACGAGACCATCCGCGGCACCCTGTATGAGACCGTGCGCGACCAGATGGCCGAGCGCACCCTGGCGCAGAGCCGCGTCATCGTGCTTGATGCCCTGCTCAAACTCCGCCAAGCCTGTTGCGATCCGCGCCTGGTCAAGCTCGGCGGCGGCAACCGCGGCACGGAAAGCTCCGCCAAGCTTGACGACCTGATGGAGATGATCAACGAGCTGATCCCCGAAGGCCGGCGCATCCTGGTGTTCTCGCAGTTCACCTCCATGCTGGACCTCATCAAGCCCCGCCTCGTTGAAGCCGGCGTTCCCTATGTGGAGCTGCGCGGCGACACGCGCGACCGCGCCGAGCCGGTCCGGGCCTTCGAGGCCGGCGAAGTCCCGCTGTTCCTCATCTCGCTGAAAGCCGGCGGCCGCGGCCTCAACCTCACCTCCGCTGACACCGTGATCCATTACGACCCCTGGTGGAACCCGGCGGTGGAAAACCAAGCGTCAGATCGCGCGCACCGTATCGGCCAGACCAAATCCGTGTTCGTCTACAAGATGATCGCGGTCGATACAGTGGAAGAGCGCATTCTGGAACTGCAACAGCGCAAGGCCGAACTCGCCAGCATCGCCTTCTCCGAAGCCGGCGGCCTCGCCTTCAACGCTGATGACATCGACTTCCTCTTCGGCAAGGAACCTCAACACGCCGAGGAAACCGCCGCGCAAGCCGCCTGAAAACCGCGCAACAAAAAACGGCCCGGGAAACACCTGGGCCGCTCGCCGGATACCCGAACCTTGTTTGCGGCTCAGGCCGCCGAAAGCTGGCGCGCCACCACCACCGAGCCGCGCGTCAGCCGGTAATTCGCCTGATCCGCGAACACCGCGCGCAACAGCTGGTTATTCAGCGCATGCCCGGTGCGGCTGCCCACAAACCGGCCGCAGATCGGCGCCCCGGCCAGCGCCAGATCGCCCACCACGTCGAGCAGTTTATGCCGCACGAACTCATCGGCAAACCGCAACCCTTCCGGGTTCAAAATATTCGCGCCATCCACGACGATCGCGTTTTCCAAACTGCCCCCGCGCGCCAGCCCAACCTTGCGCAGCGCCTCAATCTCGGCCGCCTGCGCGAAGGTCCGCGCCGCGGCGATTTCAGCGGCGAAACTCTCCGCCGTCAGCTGAAAACTATACGCCTGCGCGCCGATCGCAGAAGCCGCGAACTCAATGGCCAGCGAAAGCTCAAACCCCGCCCCACCGGCGCCATGCGGGCGCAACTCGGCGAACGCGCCATCCTGCTCCACGCGCACCGTGCGCAAAATCTCCAGGCTTTCGCGCAAGCCTCCATGCGCAACCACGCCGGCACTCTCAATCAGGCGCAGAAACGGCGCGGCCGAGCCATCAAAAATCGGCACCTCCGCGGCGTCAACCTCAATCACCAGATCATCCACACCGCTCGCCGCCAGCGCGGCCATCAGATGCTCAATGGTCCCCACCCGCGCCGCGCCCAGGCTCACCACCGTGCACAGCCGCGTATCGTTCACATGGTCAAACCGCGCGGGAATCCGCACGCCCAGATCGGTGCGATGAAACACAATCCCAGCCCCCGGCTCGGCCGGCACCAGCCGCAGCGTCACATCCGCGCCGCTATGCAGCCCATGCCCGATGGCGAAAATCGCCGTCTTCAACGTCCGGCGCGGGGCCAGGGCGCGTTCGCTGCCGGTAAAGCTGTATCTGTCACGCAAAGACGACATTTTCGGGTCCATCATTAATAACAACTTACTATCTAGCCGCCGTCCCGCGCCACCGCCAGTCAATCATTATTTCCGATTATGTCGTCATAACAACCTGAATCTAAACAACAAAAAAACACCGAGCCGTCTCCGGCCCGGTGTTTCACAACGGCGCGGCGAACCCGCCGGGGGGTTAGTTGTTCCGGCGCAAAAACGCCGGAATGTCCAACCCGATCTCATCAAGCTGTGCTGGGCGCACGGCCGGGCGCGGCGCTTCGGTATGCACGGCCGGTTCCTGGCGGTGCGGCTGCACGGGCGCCGCCGCTTTGGAGCTGCCAAACCCGAACACGGATTTGAAAATGCTCGTGCTGCGCGGCGGTTCGGCCGGGCGCTGGGGTTCAGGCATCACAGCCGCGCGCATCACCGGCGCCGGGCGCACGGGCATGGGCGCGACCGGCTCACCAAGCTCCAGCTCCTGGCCGCCGTAGGCCTTGGAAACCAGCGGCGCGTTCGGTGGCTCGGGCACATAGCCGGCCGGGCGGGAAACGCTGCCGCCCTGGGGCATCTGCATCATCTGCGGTACGCCCGGATGCGGCTGCCCGGCGTTCTGGCTCACGGCCTGCGCCGGAAACGCGGCCGGCTCGGCCCCGCCATTCACCACCTGCAGCTTCGGCATCTGCTGCGGCTCGCTGTCAATTCCGGTCGCAACAACCGACACCCGGATCCGCCCCGCCATGCTCTCATCGAGCGACATGCCGAACATGATGTTCGCATCCTTGTCGACTTCCTCGCCAATCCGGTGCGCCGCCTGGTCAACCTCGAAGAGCGTCACATCCGAACCGCCGGTGATGTTGATGAGCAGACCATGCGCCCCGCGCATATTGGTATCTTCCAGCAACGGATTGCTGATCGCGGCTTCGGCGGCGCGAATCGCGCGGTCCTCACCCTCGGCCTCGCCGGTGCCCATCATCGCCTTGCCCATGACTGACATCACCGAGCGGATATCGGCATAGTCGAGGTTCACGATACCGGGCAGCACCATCAAATCGGTCACGCCGCGCACGCCCATATAGAGGACGTTATCGGCCATCTCGAAAGCCTCCTTCCAGCCGGTCCGCTCATTGGCGACCTTGAAGAGGTTCTGATTGGGGATCACGATCAGCGTATCGACATAGGCCTGCAGCTCGGCAATGCCTTCCTCGGCGGCGCGCATGCGCTTCTTGCCCTCGAAGGCAAACGGCTTGGTGACGACACCAACCGTCAGAATGTTACGCTCACGTGCCATCCGCGCGATCACCGGCGCGGCGCCGGTGCCGGTGCCGCCGCCCATACCGGCGGTGATGAACACCATATGCGTATCTTCCAGATGCCGCGCCAGATCATCCGCCGCCTCATCGGCTGATGCTTTGCCAACTTCCGGCCGCCCGCCAGCACCGTTGCCCTGGGTGAGGTGCGGTCCGAGTTGAATGCGCTTTTCCGCCAGCGAGCGTTGCAGCTGCTGCGCGTCCGTATTCGCCACCACAAAATCCACGCCCGGCAATTGCAGCGAGATCATGTTATTAACGGCATTACATCCACCGCCACCAACGCCGAACACGGTAATCCGCGGCGTGAAGTCGGTCGTCGACGTCTTCTGGATCGTCAGGTTCAGGGTCATCGGTTATCTCCTCAAGGCAGTATCGGTAAAGAACGCTTCGTTTTCATGTCAAACACGATTTTTTAAAAAATCGACGAGGCCGCGGAACCATCCGCCGCCCCGCTCATTCTCGAAATTTATATCCTGCATGGTCTGGCCTTCGCCGGTGGCAAAAGCCAGCAATCCCACCAGCGTCGCGAAGTTGGGCGCGCTCGCCGAATCGGGCAGCCCGATCACCCCGCCCGGCCGGCCCAGCCTTACGTTACGCTCCAGTATCTGCGCGCTAAGTTCGCGCACGCCGCCCAGTTGCGAGGCGCCGCCGGTCAGCACCACGCGCGTGCCGCCCGCATCGCCGTAGCCGCCGGTTTCCAGCCGGTCCTTCACCAGCTCGAAAATCTCCTCGATTCGCGGCCGGATTACGCTGATCAGCATGGAGCGCGGCATTTTCGCGATCTGGTGCTCATCCTCGCCCACCTGCGGCACCGGCAGCAGCTCGCGCTCATCATCGGGGCTGCCCTGGCAGTTGCCGAACAGCGCCTTCAACCGCTCCGCATGCACGACTGACGTGGAGAATCCCCGCGCGATGTCATTGGTGACATGAATCCCCCCCAGCGGAATCTGCGCCGTATGCACCACCTGCCCCTCGGAGAACACGGCCATCGAGGTGGTGCCCCCGCCCATGTCGATCACCGTCGCCCCCAACTCGCGCTCATCGCCCACCAGCGATGCCAGCCCCGCCGCCAGCGGCGCCGACACCAGCGCCGCGATATCCAGCTCGCAGCGCGACAAACAGGCCGAGAGCGTGCGCAACGCCGTGTTGCCTGCATCCACCACATGCAGCTGCGCCGAGAGCGTATCGCAAAACAACCCGCGCGGATCGAGCACGCCATCAGTTCCATCGGTGGAAAAACTCAACGGCAGCGCATGGATCGTCGCCCGCCCCTCAGCCGCCGCGCGCGCGCGCGCCTCGCGCACCACGCGCTTGATGTCATCTGCGGTCACCGCGCGGCCATCCACCGGCCATTGCACATTGAACAACCGCGATTCCGGCTGCCCGCAGGAGAGGTTCACATAAACCGACTTCAGCCGCATATCGGCGGCCTCCTCGGCAGCGCCCACCGCCGCGCGAATCGCCTTCTCCGCCTCTTCCAGGTCCACAATGCCGCCAGATTTAATCCCCCGGCTCTTCTGCCAGCCAAAGCCCAGAGCGCGCAGCCGCCCGTCGGATTCCGCCCGCCCGATCAGGCAAGCAATTTTCGACGAGCCGATATCCAGCACGCCAAACGGCCCCGATCGCAGCACCTTGCCACGCAGCGTCTCCTCCGGCAGCGGCTTCATCGCGCGCTCCAGCGCGCCCCGGCGAGAGAGATCATTCATGCGCGCCTGCCCTTTTTCATGTGTGGCTGTCCTTGGCCGAAGCAGGCGCCGCCGCCGGATAGGGGCGCACCACCAATTTACCCGCCTGGCGCAGGTCGATCACCTCAACCGGCCTGTCGAGCAGCTGCATGCTGGTCTGCAAGGCGCCAAGCTGGTTGATCGCCTCCTTCTCGCCCTCAACCGGCAGCTTCACCAGCGTCTGGTCCTTCAGGATCAGATTCCAGCGCAGCCCATCCACCCGCTCCGCCGCAGTCACCCGCGAAGCCAGCGCGGGCACGCTCTTCAACTCGCTCATCAGCGCCGCCGCATATTGCGGCGCATCCGCCCCCGTGAGCAGCAGCAGCGAGGGCTCCCGCCGTTTCGCCGCCGCCGCATCCTGTCCGGCGATCACCTTGCCGTTTTTGTCGATCAACACAAACTGCGCCGGCGCGCCATTGGCGCCGCCGGTCTGCCAGATGGCAAAGGCATTCCGCTCGGTGATGTTCACAATCAACGTTCCTGGCAGCACGCGCTCCACCGTGGCGCTCTGTACCGGGCCCAGCTGTTCTACGCGGGCCTGCACCGCGCCCAGCGAAAACCCCAGCGCCGGCTCGCCCGGCTGCACGCCGATGGCCGCCCGCAACGCCGCCGGGTCTACCGTCTGCGCGCCCCGCACCTCGATTTTTGAAATCCTCAGCCCCACATCGGCCCCCAGCGCCGCCAGGCCAAAGCCGCCATGATGCGCGCTCACCTGCGCGGGCGCCGGCGCGGAAGCGATGGAGGGCAGCGAGCGCACCAGCTCCCCCCCCACGATCAGCACCGAAACCGCGCCCAGCACCCATAGCCCTGGCTTCAGGCTGCGCTTCACCCGCCGGAAATAGAGCTTGCGCGTGCTCAGCCGGTCCTGCGGCGCGGCCGTCTTTTTCGCCCGCGCACGCGGCGGCGCGGCGGGAATCGCCGCCCGCGCGGTGGCGCCTACACGCGGCATGCCGCCCGCTCCACCATCCAGACGCAAAGCGCGCGGAAATCCATGCCCACATAGGCCGCCTGTTCGGGCAGCAGCGAGGTGGGCGTCATCCCCGGCTGCGTGTTCACCTCCAGCAGCACCAGCCGCCCGCTCGCATCGTCGTAGCGCAAATCCGCCCGGCTCGCGCCGCGGCACCCCAGCGCCCGGTGCGCCGCCAGCGCCACATCGCGCGCCCGCTGCGCCACCTCGGCGGGGATATCCGCCGGCACCACATGGCGCGAGCCGCCGGCGGCATATTTGGCGTGGTAATCATAAAAACTCTCTTCGGAGAGTATTTCCGTCACCACCAGCGCGCGGTCCTCCAGCACACCCACGGTCAACTCCCGCCCCGGCACGAACTGCTCGACCATCGCCGGGCCGTAATGCCATTCCTTCACAATTTGCGCCCGGTTGTTGCCGCCCGGCTGCACGATATAAACCCCCACCGAGGAGCCTTCATTCACCGGTTTCACCACATAGGGCGGCGGCAGCGGGTCATGCTCGGCCAGCTCCGCGATGTCGATCACCCGGTGCGGCGCCACCGGCAGCCCGGCATGCGCGAACACCGCCTTGGCCGCGGCCTTATCCATCGCCAGCGCGGAGGCCCGCACGCCCGAATGCGTGTAGGGAATCCCCAGGTAATCCAGCACGCCCTGAATCGTGCCATCCTCGCCAAAACGCCCGTGCAGGGCGTTGAACACCACATCCGGCGCGGGGGTGAGCGCCGCAATCACCGCGCGCAGATCCTCGCCCACTTCCACCGGCAACACCTCGAACCCTGCGCTGCGCAGCGCCGCGATTACCTGCGCGCCCGAGCGCAACGAAACCTCACGCTCGGCGGACATGCCCCCCAGCAAAACCGCAACACGCATCATGCGGGCACTCCAATCCGTTTAATTTCCCAGCGCAGCGAAACCCCTGCGTTGCTCTGCACGCGCGCGCGCACATCCTCGCCCAGCCCCTCCAGATCCGCCGCCGTGGCCTCTCCGGTATTAATCAGGAAATTACAATGAAGTTCCGAAACCTGCGCACCGCCGCGGCGCAACCCCCGGCACCCGGCGGCATCAATCAGCTCCCAGGCCTTCTGGTCAGGCGGATTGGCGAAGGTCGAGCCTCCCGTGCGTGCGCGCACCGGCTGGCTCGCCTCGCGGCTGGTCTTTATCTGCGCCATCTTCGCCGCAATTGCCTGCGCATCACCCTTGCGCGCGCGCAGCCTGGCCCGCACCACCACCGCATCGGCCGGCAAATTCGCATGGCGATAGCTCAGGCCCAGCTCATGCGCCTCCACGCGCACCAACTCACCCGCGCGCGTCACAATCTCCACCCAGTCGAGCACCTGCGCCATATCCCCGCCGTAGGCGCCCGCGTTCATCGCCACCGCGCCGCCGATGGTCCCTGGAATGCCGGAGAGAAACTCCAGCCCCGCC
>NZ_JABEVC010000205.1 GCF_013044125.1 Acidocella sp.
CAGTTTCGCCGCGGCGACCATCTTCATGGCGCTGGTGATTTTTTGCGTCGATTTCACACTGTTGATGCGATTGCGCAGGGTTTTCAAACTGGGCATCGGAAATTATCCAAATGTACGGAGTAAGTTCTCGATGAAGGCGATCAGCTTGGTCTCGGTATCGGGCTTGATCTGCTGGTCGTTGCGGATCGCCGCGATGATGGCGGGCTCGCGCGCCTTCAGCTCGGAGAGCAGGTGCGACTCGAACTTGCCAACCGAGGCCACGGGCAGAGCGTCCAGGTAGCCGCGGGTGCCGGCGAACACCGACACCACCTGATCTTCCACCGGGAGGGGGTGGTATTGCGGCTGCTTCAACAGCTCGGTGAGGCGCGCGCCACGGGCGAGCAGCTTCTGGGTCGAGGGGTCGAGATCGGACGAGAACTGCGCGAAGGCCGCCATTTCACGGTACTGCGCGAGGTCCAGCTTAATTTTGCCGGCGACCTGCTTCATCGCCTTGATCTGCGCGGCGGAGCCAACGCGAGACACCGACAAACCGACGTTAACAGCCGGGCGGATGCCCTTGAAGAATAGCTCGGTCTCCAGGAAGATCTGGCCGTCAGTGATGGAGATCACGTTGGTCGGGATGTAGGCGGAGACGTCGCCGGCCTGGGTCTCGATGACCGGCAGGGCGGTGAGGGAACCGGCGCCCTTGTCGTCCGACATTTTGGCGGCGCGTTCCAGCAGGCGCGAATGCAGGTAGAACACGTCGCCCGGATAGGCTTCGCGGCCCGGCGGACGGCGCAGCAGCAGCGACATCTGGCGGTAGGCGACGGCCTGCTTGGAGAGGTCGTCATAGGCGATCAGCGCGTGCATCGCGTTGTCGCGGAAGTATTCGCCCATGGTGCAGCCGGTGTAGGGGGCGAGATACTGCATTGGCGCCGGGTCGGACGCGGTGGCGGCGACGACGATGGAGTATTCCATCACGCCCTGCTCTTCCAGCGTGCGCACCAGCTGCGCCACGGTCGAGCGCTTCTGCCCGATGGCGACATAGATGCAGTAGAGCTTCTTGCTCTCATCAGTGCCGGCGTTGATGGTTTTCTGGTTGATGATGGTGTCGATGATGACGGCGGTCTTGCCGGTCTGGCGGTCGCCGATGATCAGCTCGCGCTGGCCGCGGCCGATGGGGATCAGCACGTCGATCGACTTGATGCCGGTCTGCATCGGCTCGTGCACCGATTTGCGCGGAATGATGCCTGGGGCCTTGGTCTCGACCAGGCGGCGCTCGGTGGCCGCGATCGGGCCTTTGCCGTCAATCGGGTTGCCCAGCGCGTCGACCACGCGGCCCAGGAGGGCCTTGCCGACGGGAACGTCGACGATCTGGCCGGTACGGGTGACGGTGTCGCCCTCGCGGATCTGGCGGTCATCGCCGAAGATAACGGCGCCGACGTTGTCCTGCTCCAGGTTCAACGCCATGCCCTTGATTCCGGCGGCGGGGAATTCCACCAGCTCGCCGGCCATCACATTGGTCAGGCCGAAGATACGGGCAATGCCGTCACCCACGGAGAGGACCTGGCCGGTCTCGGCCACGTTCGATTCGGTGTCGAAATCCGCGATCTGGCGTTTCAGAATCTCGGAGATTTCGGCTGGGCGGATCTCCATGTCAGGCAGCTCCCTTTAGAGAATAATTGAGCCGGTTAAGGCGTGATTTAAGGCTGGTGTCGTAAAGTTTTGCGCCAATTTGGAGCACCATGCCGCCGAGCAGGCTGGCGTCGGTGTGCTCAATCAGTTTGACGCTGCCGTAGCCGGCCTCGGTGAGGCGGGCGGTCAGCTGGGTGCGCTGCAGGTCGCTCAGGGCCTGCGCGGAAGTGACGTTTACCACCACCTCGCCGCGCTTGGCGGCGACGTAGGCGGCGAATCCGTTGATCAGCGCCGGAAGCTCGGCCAGACGGCGGTTGGTGATGACCACATTCACGAAATTGCGGATCATGGGCAGGAAACCCTGCTCGGAGAGTGCTGCGGTCAGCGCCGGGGCGATGCGTGATGCGTCCGTCAGCGGGTTGTCAACCAGGCGCTTCAGCTCCGGGTTTTGCGCGATCAGGCTGCCGAGGGCGGCCATCTGGCCGATCACCTCGCCTAGGATGTTCTGCTCAAAAGCCAGGGCATAGAGCGCAGCCGAGTAGCGCGCGGATAGTCCTGTCTCGCCAGTGCCGGGAATGTCGACCAAATTACAGTGCTCGCCTTGTGTTTTTTGTGGCATGCGGCCCCATGTTACAGGGTCCGGCGGGGCAGTAACATAGGGTTGCGCGGCCAGCAAGGCCGCAATGCCGCCGAATTGGCAAAGAGTGCATGTGCGCGCTCAGTTATCGGCGCTGGATGCGGCTGGCGGGCGGCTGGCGAGCGGGCCGGCCTCATTATAGGCGAAACAGGTGTTGAGCAGGGCCACGGGGATGCCCGCGGCGATGCGGGGGAATTTTGTTTCATCCGCCGGGGGGGGGTGTGCGCGCGGATGCCGTGCATGGTCTGAAATGACACAGTGGCGAGAGGTTGGAGCAGCTCGCGCAGATGCGTGCACCCGGCGACGCCGCCGATGCGGAGCATTGCCGCCCGGAGGAAGCTCTTGCCGATTTTCAGTGGGCCTGGTTGCTCCAGCTGTAGGTTTTGGTGCCGGTCATATGGGCTTCGATGCCAAAGTAGTGCTAGGCCGTTCGCGCGGTCATAGCCGCGGAGCTGAGTATCGCGCTGGTGCAGCAGTTTGCGGGGGCGTGGCGCGGCAAAAGACAGGCGCAAGAAAAAACCCCGCCGGAGACCGGCGGGGTTTTTGAGGGCATGGCCGCCGGGTGGTTTCAGGCGGCGGTGGCGATGGGCGCGCCGGACAGGGCGGTTGCACGCCGGGCGAGGTGAGCGCGGATCGCCACGGGAACCTGGCGTGTGGCTTTGGCGCGCGGCAGGTCCATCTCGGTGATGGCGCTGGCATCGGCCAGGGCCTCGTGCTCGGCCCAATTGTCAAACGCCATGCGGTCGACGTTGTCGACAAAGGTTTCCGCCGGGGTGTTCTCGGCCAGGATCAGCGAATGGTCGGCCAGCTCCACATGATGATAGGTGAAGGTGACGGGGACATTGGCCTCACGGAAGATCGATACACCGTTAACCAGGGCGGCGGCCTGGATCAGCACGCCATCGATGAGCAGGGCGTGGTCCGGGGATACCAGCAGGTCACGCGCGGGAACGCCCTCGGCCAGCGCGCCGGCCTTGATGTGGATCGGCAGCACGCGCAGCGGATCGGCAAAGCGGGTGGAAACCGTTTGGCGGCCCATCCAGCGCACCGGCGCGGATTTGCCAGCGGCGGTCAGCACCAGATCACCGGCACGCAGAGTCTCGACGGCTTTTTCGCCGTCCGGCGTGGCGATTAGCGTGCCGGGGTAGAAGCAGATTACGTCGTAGGTGTAGCCGGGGGAGGTGGTGCTGGGATAAGACGGGAGAATGCCGGGCTGCGCGGCGCCGAGTGTGTAGATGTTGCTGCCTGACGAATTGTAGATGAGGATCGCGAGGTTTGAATTGGAGCCGGTAGAGGTGCCCGCCACGCTTAGGTTGCCGGTCGCATCGCCCGCCGCGACGGTATAGACCCAGGTGGTTCCATTATAGATCGCGTGGCCGCCGTTGCTCAGCAAAAAATAGTCGCCAATGGTTGGCGTATATGACTGGCCGCCGCTGGTGGCGTTCAGTTTCAGAGCAAGGGATACCGTATCGCCGGCGGATAATTCCTCAACGGTGCCAACCAGTGTGCCGCCGGTTTCGGCCCAGGTAATCGTATTCACATGAGTTGTCATGAGCGAACCTCCGTCACGTGGCATGGGCGGCCACTGGAAAAATTAAAAATTCAAAGGCGGGGAGCGGAACAATCCGCGCCGGTCGGGGCATCTATTCCAGGTTCCGATGTTGTGAGTCAACGAATTTATTGCCAGGACGAATTGTTATTACGTTGATAAATAATGATAAATTGTGCCGCTTCGCGGGTTCTCGCGATAATGTGATCGTTGTCTTTGTGCAACTTTAGAGGGAGTTTTAAGGATGGACGGTCGCGCAGGACGCTTGCCGCGTGATCTTTTGCTGAAACCGAAATAAAAAATCTATATGTATAACCGATAAATAATTAAATTAGTGCATAATTGTGCGTGAATTTTTTTCGCAATCTTTGCGCGTATGACGGGCTGAATTTCGCGCGGTGATTGTTGGGCGCGTTTTTCTCTGAATTTTGAAAAACTGTGCTGATAGCGGCAGCGAATTAAACTATCACAATTTGGTGATCGAAACGAGATGGTTCGGATTGTGCAATCTTTGCGGGAGCTGCCGGCGGCATTCGCGCGCAGGGTGTGAAGTCTCAGGTTGTGGTGCTTTGTGTGGTGTTAGTTGCCGGGTTGTGTGCAGGCCCGGCCAGGGCTCAGGCGGGGTGTCCGTTGTTGGGGCGAAACGGTGTGCGGGCGAAGGTGGAGGCGCTGCCGCGGTGCCTGAGGGTGACGAGCCGCCGCGGGGCGATCAGATCCCCAGATCAAGCTGGGCGGTTTTGGCGGCGGCCTTTGCCGCGATGTCGCCGTCGGCGAATTTGATGGTGAGCGCCGCGCCGGGAGATACCTGGGCGGCGCTGGAGATGGGCGTGCCCTTGGCGTTGGTGACCAGGGCGAAGCCGCGCGCCAATACGGCGGCGTAGGAGACGCTCTCCAGCCGGGCGGCGAGGTTTTCCAGCCGCAGGCGGGATTCGCGCAGACGCCCGGGCAGCGGGGCGCCGAGGCGTTGCGCCAGCAGGGCGGCGGCGTTTTGGCGGGTGCGCAACTGGTTGGGCAGGGCGGCGGCGAGGCGTTGCGCCAGCAGGGCCACCGCGTTGCGCCCGCGCGCCAGCAGCTCACGCGGGTGAACCAGCCGGGCGGCCAGGCGCTCCAGCCCGGCGCGGCGGAGGGTGAAGAAATTGGGCAGCGCCAGGGCGAGGCGCTCGCCACGGTCATCCAGCCGCTGGCGGGCGGCGCCGAGGATGCTGGGCAGGTCCGGCAGTTTGGCGCCGGCGCGGTCCAGCAGCAGGCGCGCCTGGGCGGTGGTGCGC
>NZ_JABEVC010000032.1 GCF_013044125.1 Acidocella sp.
AAGCTGATCCCCGATGCCAGCACCGTGCGCCTGGTGCCCTGGGCGCATGAGCCGACCGCGCAGATTATTCATGATTGCCAATACGCGAACGGCACGCCGGTGCCGATGGCGCCTCGGCAAGTGCTGCAAAGTGTGCTGCGGCTGTATGAGGCCAAGGGTTGGAAGCCGGTGCTGGCGCCGGAGTTGGAGTTTTATCTGGTGGGGCGCAACACGGACCCGGATTATCCGCTGGTGCCGCCGGTGGGGCGTTCAGGCCGGCAGGAGACGGGGCGGCAGTCTTATTCCATCGACGCGGTGAACGAGTTCGACCCGCTGTTCGAGGAGATGTATGATTTCTGCGATTTGCAGGAGCTCGATCTCGATACGCTGATCCACGAAGAGGGCGCGGCGCAGGTGGAGATCAATTTTTTGCACGGTGATCCGCTGCATCTGGCCGACCAGGTGTTTTTGTTCAAGCGCACGGTGCGCGAGGTGGCGCTGCGGCACAATATTTATGCCACCTTCATGTCCAAGCCGATGGGCACGGAGCCGGGCAGCGCCATGCATGTGCACCAGAGCGTGGTGGACCCGAGGACGGGCGCGAACATGTTCGCGGGGCCGGATGGCAAGGCGAGCCCGTTGTTTCTCTCCTACATCGCGGGGTTGCAGAAATATATTCCGGCGGTGATGCCGATTTATGCGCCGAATGTGAATTCGTATCGCCGGCTGACGCGGTTTTCCAATGCGCCGATCAATTTGCAATGGGGGTATGACAACCGGACCTGCGGATTGCGGGTGCCGTTTGGGGAGCCGTCATCCATGCGGGTGGAGAACCGGGTGCCGGGGGCGGACGCCAATCCGTATCTGGCGTTCGCGGCGACGCTGGCCTGCGGGTATCTGGGCATGGTGGAGGGGTTGCAGCCGACGCCGGCGCAGATCGGTTCGGCCTATTCGGGCGCGTACACGCTGCCGCGCGAACTCAGCCACGCGCTGGATATGATGGATAAATCCGAGGCGATGCGCGGGGTGCTGGGCGACAAGCTGGTGGATGTGCTGGTGGCGGTGAAGCGGCTGGAATATGAGACGTATCTGCGCGTGATCAGCTCCTGGGAGCGGGAGCATCTGCTGCTGAACGTGTGAGTGCTGGGTTAAAGCGCGATGCGGCGCAGGATTTCGGTTACCAGGGCGTCGATGTCGCTTTGTTGCGTGCGATGGTTGACGATGGCGGCGCGGATGGCCATGCGGCCGCCGATGATGGTGGTGGAAGGGGCGAAGAGGCCGGATTCCTGGAGATCGGCCACCAGATCGGCGGTTTGCGCGTCTGTGTAGCCGGTGATGGCGAAGCAGACGATGTTGAGCTTGACCGGGGCGAGCAGCTCTAGCCGGTTGCTGGCGGTGATGCGCGCGGCGAGGTGCTGGGCCAGGGTGCATGTGGTGTCCACCACGGCGCCGAGGGCCTCGCTGCCGTAGGCGCTGAGCGTCATCCAGACTTTTAAGGCGCGGAAGCCGCGCGAGAGGTCCGGCCCGAGGTCGCACGGCCAGGGATGGCCGCCGGCCAGGCCGCGCGGGGCGGCGGCGAGGTAGCTGGTGGCCTGGGCGAAGGTGGCGTTGTGGAGTGCGGGGTCACGGATGAGGACGCAGCCGGCGTCATAAGTCACCTGCGCCCATTTGTGGAAGTCAAACGCCACGGAGTCGGCTTGTTCGATGCCGGTGAGGAAGTGTTTGCGGTTGGGCGAGAGGGCGGCGAGCGCGCCGAAGGCGGCGTCGGCGTGGAACCAGGCGTTATGTTCACGCGCGATTCCGGCCAGGGCGGTCAGGTCGTCAAACGCGCCAACGTCCACAGTGCCGGCGGTGCCGACGATGAGGAAAGGGGTGCAGCCGGCGGCCTTGTCAGCCGCGATGGCGGCGCGCAGGGCGTTAAGGTCCATGCGGAAATCGGCATCCACCGGGATTTTGCGCAGCGCCTGCAGGCCGAGACCCGCCATGTCCAGCGCGCTCGGCACGCAGCGGTGGACCCCGGCGCTGGCATAGGCGGTGAGGCGCGCGCCTTGCAGCCCGTTGGCGCGGGCATCGGCGCCTAGGGCCTTGAAGCGGGCGCAGAGCACCGCGATGAAATTGGCCATGGAGGAGCCGGTGAGCAGCACGCCGCTGGTTTGCGCGGGCAGGCCCAGCATTTGCGCCGCCCAGGCGATGACCTGGCGCTCCACCGCGATGCCCGCATGGTCGCGTCCGCCGCAATTGGCGTTCATCGCCCCGGCGAGCAGCTCCGCCAGCATGGAGACCGGATTGCCGCCGCCGTGCACCCAGCCCATGAAACGCGGGTGGGTGTTGCCGGTGACATAGGGTTTGATGTTGGTGGTGAAGGATTCGTAGAGGCGCTCCGGCGCCGTGCCGTGGGCGGGCAGGGTGGCTGTGAAACCGGCGCGGATTTCATCCGGCAGGGGGCGCCAGACGGGCTGCGTGGCGATGCCGGAGAGATGGTCGATCATGTCGTCCATCATCCGGTGGCCCAGGGCGCGCAGGTTGGACCAGCCGGCGGGGTCTAGAGTGCTCATGCCGGGGGTTATAAGGCAGGATGGGCGCTTGCCAAGGCCGCGGACGCCGGCAAGGCCAAGCTTTAGCCGCCTGGCCTTGCGCTCGTGGCCCCGTGTTTGTTCCGGCCGCCGGTATCAGGCCATGCGCGCGTGCACGGCGCGGACGGCCTGGCGTTGTTCGGCGACCTGGGCCTTCATCGATTTCTGCAGCTTCTCGAAGGCGCGGACCTCGATCTGGCGCACCCGTTCGCGCGAGACGTTGTAGTGCTGGGAGAGGTCCTCCAGCGTGGTCGGGTTGTCCTTCAGGCGGCGTTCGGAGAGGATGTGGCGTTCGCGCTCGGAGAGGGTTTTGAGCGCGTTGGTGAGCAGGGCCTTGCGGCCGGTCAGTTCCTCGCGTTCGGCGAGTTCGGATTCCTGGCCTTCGCTGTCGTCAACCAGCCAGTCCTGCCATTCGCCTTCGCCATCCATTTTAATCGGCGCGTTCAGGCTGCTGTCAGCCGAGGAGAGGCGGCGGTTCATATTTACCACGTCCTGCTCGGGAACATCGAGCAGATGCGCGATTTTGGCTACCTGATCGGGTTGCAGATCGCCATCATCAATCGCCTGCATCTGGCCCTTGAGGCGGCGCAGGTTAAAGAACAGTTTTTTCTGCGCGGCCGTGGTACCCATTTTAACCAGCGACCAGGAATGCAGGATGTATTCTTGAATGGCCGCGCGGATCCACCACATGGCATAGGTGGAGAGGCGGAAGCCGCGGTCTGGGTCGAAGCGTTTGACGGCCTGCATCATGCCGACGTTGCCCTCGGAGATGAGCTCGCCGACGGGAAGGCCGTAGCCGCGATAGCCCATGGCGATTTTGGCGACGAGGCGCAGATGTGAGTTCACGAGCCGGTGGGCGGCGCTTTGATCGCCGGTGTTGCGCCAGGCGCGGGCCAGACGCTCTTCCTCTTCATGCGCCAGCATCGGGTATTTGCGGATTTCCTGCATATACCGGGTCAGGCTGGTGTCGGGTCCAATAGCTGATATGGAGGCCATACAGCGGATTCTCCTAAATTTTTTCAGTCTGTGCCACCCAAAGGATTCGGCGCGGCACGCAACGGAACACTCTATATACGTCGTATCGTTACCGTCTGGATCACTTATCCTTACCAGTATTCACCGGAGATACCCCTTAAAAGGCAGTAATCATCCAGCCAGATACCTGACCGTTCGGGCGATTTGATAAGCCAGTCTATGGGGCGGCGGAGAGGTTCGTCAATTAAAAAGGACCGAGATAGTCCTGTTTCATGTGCATGCGAGCAATGCATCCGTAAGGGCCTGAAAGTCAGCCGGGGGCGGGACGCTAAAGCGCAACGGAGCGCCGGTGATGGGATGGGCAAAGCCAAGGGTTTGCGCGTGCAGAGCTTGACGGGGGAAGTCTAGGGCAAGGTCCAGCGCGGGTTGGCCGAGCGTTTTGGCGACGGCCGGGCGGCGGCGGAGATAGACCGGGTCGCCGACCAGGGGGTGGCCGATATGAGCGAGGTGGACGCGGATCTGGTGGGTGCGCCCTGTTGCGAGCCGGCAGGCAAGCAAGGCGGCGGCGGTGCCGAAGCTGCGCAGGGTGCGGTAGTTGGTGAGGGCGTGCTTGCCGTTGCGGGTGACCACGGCCATGCGCTTGCGCTCACGCGGGTCGCGGCCAATGTCGCCGTGGATGGCGCCGCTGGAAGGGTTGGGCACGCCCCAGCAAATGGCTTGGTACTCGCGCTCCAGATCCCGCGCGGCGAAGGCGGCGGAGAGGCGGGTGTGGGCCAGCTCGGTTTTGGCTGCGACCATGACGCCGGAGGTGTCTTTGTCCAGCCGGTGGACGATGCCAGGGCGGCGCTCGCCGCCGATGCCGGTGAGGCTCTCGCCGCAATGGGCGATGAGGGCGTTGACCAGGGTGCCGTCCGGGTTGCCGGGGGCGGGGTGGACCACCATGCCGGCGGGTTTATTGAGCACCAGGAGGTGTTCGTCCTCGAAGAGGATGGAGAGCGCGATGGCTTCGCCCTGTGGCGTCGCGGGAGCCGGGGCGGGCGGGGTGAGACGGTAGAGCGCGCCGGGGCGCACGGGTTCGGAAGCATCGATGGTGGTGGTGCCGTCACGCGTGAGCCGGCCTTGCAGGACCATGCCCTTGACGCGGGAGCGCGAGATGGTGCCGATGGCCTTCGCCAGGAAGGTGTCCAGCCGGATGCCGGCATCTTCCGGCGTGGCATGGACGGTTATTTCAGGGAGTGGGTATGCGCGATCAACCACAGGCGGATTTGCGGGGTTTGAAGGTGTTGGTGGGCGGCATGGGGGTGCTGATCGTGCTGGGCACGGCCGTGGTTGTCGGGACAGTCATCCACCGCATTTATGCCAGGAAGCCCGCGGCGTCGATGGTGGTGGCGCCGATGGTGCCGGGTGCAAGTGCCGCCACGGCTGTGGGCGCGCTGGCGCCGGGGGAACATATCGCGGGGATCGCCGGGGCGGGGAGCGATGTCGCGGTTTGGGTGAACGGCCCGGGCGGAGACCGGCTGCTGCTGGTGGACCCGGCCAGCGGGCAGGTGAGTGTGGCGCTGAGCACAACCCGCTGAAAAGGCGGCGAGGGGCGTGATTTTTGCGCGGCGAGGAAAAATTCCGCCGCATGGCTTGTAAAAATTATCCCCCTGGCTTAATGCGCTCGTGCCTCGTCCCGTTCGTCTAGAGGCCTAGGACACTGCCCTTTCACGGCGGCGACAGGGGTTCGAATCCCCTACGGGACGCCAAGCAATTTCAACAGCTTAGCAAGGTTATCCACAAGCTCGTTTAGGGCGATACGGGATATATACGGGATAGACGTAACGGGACAGCCTAGAATAGACCGGGACAAGCCCCTGTTTTCACGCTCCCGTGACCGGCCAGCCCTTCACCGGCTGCACCTCCACAACATGATTGCCGGTTGCAACCATCGCGGGCAACTTGCCGCCGGTCATGCCGGTCTCAAGGGGGGTGTTTCCCAAACCTCAGCCGGACCGGGTACAAAAACGGTGTTTCAAGTGTTTCAAGTGTTTCAAATTGAAAGATGCAGATATTTGCTGCAAGAAAGTGAAACGCTTTTTTTGAAACACGTTTTCAGGCAGGTGTTTCAAGTGTTTCAGGGAGGGTGTTCTGTCGCCGATTATTCTCATGAAGCGATGTAAATGGCGCTGCAATCTCGTTACTTAGACAAGCCATGCGATTAGCGCGCATGTCGTCAAGATCAATGCGTTTTCGCCAATGGTCGCGGATTGTTACTCCCGGTTGAAAAACTTTTCACCGCGCCCCCAAAACACAAAAAACCCGGCACAATGGCCGGGCTGGTTGCGGATATGGTGGCGGCAATCAGCCGATTCGGTGCAGATAGCCTATCTCGGCCATCATGCCCCGCGCCTCGGGTAACGTCATCGGCTGGTGGCTCATGCCCCCGTGCGCCGCCAGGGCATCCAGCCGGGCCATGATGCGGTCAAGCGCGCCGGTATCAACCGCCTGCGCCGGGTTTGCCGCTTCCAACCGGGCAATGCGGCCTGAAAGATTATTGACCATCGCTAACCGCCGGTTCATCGCGGCCATTATCGGGCAGCGTCACCCGGACATTGCCAACGGTTATTTCGCTCCACAACGTCTCTTTCAGGGTGCCATCGGGCATCCGGTCCACAATCGTTCGGCGGATGACAAGCGGCGCGCTGGCGGGGGCGAGAGCGGCTTCCAGCTTGGCAAGGCGGGTTTCAATCGGCTTCATTTGCGGTTTTCCAGTTCGGCGATGCGGCGTTCAAGCTCTACGGTTTCAATCGCCCGGCGCTGGCCTTCCAGAACGGCGCTCACCGCCTGCGCCTCATCCGGGGCAATCTCACCCGCCGCCATCGCCTGCACCACGGCGGCAAGGGCTTGTGTGACGCCAGCGGCATCGCTCACGGGGGGCAGGTCCAGCATAACGACGCTGCCCTTCCTGGCCGGTGCAATGCGGTCCAGAACCAGCCGGGCGGCGCTCATATCGCCCTTCTGCGCGGCATCTAAAACCGCTTTCACAATCGCCTCGGCATCATCGCTCATCAGCTTCTCGGCCAGCATGGTGACGCGGTGACGGCTACCACGCGGCTTCCCAGCCGGGTTGCCAGACTGGCCGGGCTTAAACCGGCCATCCTGCTTGGGCGCTGAATTTTCAGGCTCGCCGGTCACACGTCGCCCCTTGCGATTGCATCAAGGTTTTTGAGGAATTGCCGGTTTGCCGCCCGTTCAAGGGTTTGCTGACTGCTCGGCATAGCGGCGGTTTGATGGACCAGCAACCGCCCGGATGCGCGCGCCTCATCGGCAAGCGCGGCCTGCAAACCGGGGAGATTCCGGCTTTCTCGGGTGATGTAAACAAAGTGTGGATCCGCGCTCTCGCGCTGCGCCTTCACCGCGTCCGCAACGGCCTTTTCAAGCTCGGTGGTTTGCTCCTCGGTCATTTTTCGCCCCACAACGCGCGCTCGTGTTCCTCGCGCGGGACCATCCATTGACGGGGGCCGGGGTCGCGGTGCAGTCCCAGCATCGCGCCGTCAAATTGCCGGGGAAAGCGTTTCGCGTGTGCGCGCTCGATCAGCGCGGTCCCTTCGCTAAACATTTTTTCAGCGGCGACCAGGTCCGCTTGCGCCTTCGCAGCCGCGCGGGTTGCCTGCAATCGCACGCGGCGGCCCTCCTCGTGAACGGGTCGCCAGGATTCCGCCTCAGCGAGACGATGCGCCTCCATCGCTTCGGCGCGGGCGGTTTCCAGCGCGTCCAAAACCTTCGCGGTAAACTCGCATTTTGTCTTTGCGGTGGCGTAATCAGCGGCCCCGGCGGCGGGGTCAATGTCGGCCCCGGCGGCGGCGGATAGTACAGCGCCGCGCGACGCTTCAAACGAAGAGTTTAAGTCTGCTTGCGCCTTCGAGTGGGCGGCCTGCCCGGCTTTTAAGCGCGCCTCGGCGGCTTCAAGAATTTTGACGGATTCGGCGACGAGTTCGAGATTTTGAGAGGTCATTTTGGTTCCTTAATATCGCGGGCGGGGTCGCGGTTGACGACAACAGGGTGGGGCGGCGGCGCATAAAGCCCAGCTTCAATCAGCGTCTTTTCGATAATTCGCCGTACTGCGCCGGACCGGGTTCTGCCCGTTCGCCGCGCCAGGTTATCCAGCGCGGCGAGGGTCTCACTAGGGAGATAAATGCAGGTGCCGGTCATTGCGATACTCTAACCGAATTGCCCCAAATACACAAGCAAAACTAACATGGAGTTTGCAACGTTGCGCGCGTGGGTCATGCGTCACCGGCCATAATATCAGCGGTGACGACGTAAAACCTCATTTGACCATGCCCGGCAATGCGGATTGATTGCGAGTTTTTGCCGTCGGCGGATTCTTTCAAATACCCCTTGTCGCGCAACACCGCCGCTACTTGCTTGTAGTTCATGCCTTTGCAAACCTCATTGCGCCACGCCTCGGGCATGATAAGGAATTGCAGTTCGTCACCCACAAGCCGCGAGAATCCCGCGCGGTTCAGAATACGAATTTCACCGGGCGGATAGTAATTTTCGCCGGTTTTGGAATTGGTCTCATGCAACCGCTCAAACCGGCTTGCCCCGTGCGCTTCCAGGAACGCGCGAACCTGCGCCAGCGCCGCCGAATCTTCACCCGCGCCACTACCGCCGCGCTCGGCCAGCCATGCCTTGAAACACGCGCCAGCCGCCCGCAACGCCTCGTTTTTGGGCCAGGGCAGCACACCATAAACCCGCGCCAGTTCACCCGCCACGCCTATCAGTGCAAACCGGCTGCAAACGGATTTAACCTGGCCGTCTGCGTCGGCGGGGCAATAGTCCTTCATGAATTTGTCGCGTAGCCCCTTAAGATCGGCAATCAGACCGCCTTCATTTTTCGCCCGATTATCCGTCAACTTCGCCAGGAAAGCCCGCGCCGCCGTGCCGTAATACTTTGCCGCCGCGCCGCTGATTTGTGTCGCCAGATCGCGGGCGTTGTCGAAGCCGTGAAGCTCTTGAAACACGCCATACCCGGCCCCGGCATCGGCGGGCAGACTAATAAGCCTCACCTCAAGCCCGGCCATTGTGCGCTTGCCTGCCTCGCCAATTTTCGCCGCGAGAGTGAGTTCACCCGTGCTTAAAAACAGGCTGCGCCAGGTTTGACGACGGCGGGCTTCACCGCCCCGCGCGGCGCGGCCTTTGCCGGTCTCGTTTGCAAGTTGATAAACAATATCAGCAACCTCTTTAGAATCCGCCTGCCCGAGTTCGTCTAAAATCAGCAGGCAATCGGATGTTTCCGCCGCCGTTCCTTCCAGCCCGTTCGCGGTGGTTTTCCAGGACCGCACCTGTCCATTGCGCCGGGTGCCCTGCCCCCAAAGTGAACCAGCGCCGGAGGCGCATGTTGTTTTGCCGGATTGTGAACTGCCGACCAGGTGCAAGCCGCCCGAGTCCTGGCTCAAGACTTCCAGAAGCGGGCCTGCAAACCCCGCCGCCATGAATAGCGCCACTCGATCATTGCCGATTGCGAATTGTGCAACTTCATCCTGCCACTGTTTCAGCGTGCCAGCGGTTTTGAAGCTCTCGGCGCTAACTATCCGCTCAGACTGTAAAACGATGTTCGCCGCGCCTTCGCCGTAAACTTTGCCCCAAGGCGCGACAAAAACCGGCTTTCCCTCGGCTTGGTGCCAGCCGGTGCGGTCCACACATTCAAACCGCCGCGCCGAATAAACCCGCGCCAGGAAGTCTTTAAGCAGCCCGTGCGCTTGGCCGATACCGCACACAAGCCCGGCATCGGTCAGCGTTTCCGCAATTAAATTGCCTTCGCGGTGTAAGAGCGATTTAGGCATGGGCCATTCATGCCGCCGTCCATCGCGGTCGCACCAGCGCAGAAACACGCTCCAGCCGGTGCCGGTTGATGTTCGCGCCTCGCCCAAAACGTCAAACTGACCGCAGACAAAAACCTTCGGCGGCCATGAGCCATCCTTTTGGCCCGGCTGAAACCATAGCTGCCCTTTTTCCCAGGAATACCCGTCCGGCATTTTGAACGGCGGTTCAGCCAGCGCCGCACCGGCCAGCAACTCGGCCAGCACGTCCGGGCCTTCGCCTTCGGGCAGATCATCCGCCACATCCCAGCCGGGCGGAAACAGTTCCGGCACGCTCACAATGCGGATTTCAGCCGCGCCAGCTTCTCCGGCAAGGCGCGTAACGGCGCGTGCATAATCGGTTCCGGCGTCGTCATGGTCCGGCCAGATCGTCACCATGCGGTCAGCTAATGGCGTCCAGTCAGCTTTGCCGGCCGAATTACTTCCCCCGCATGAAGTGATCGCCACATAACTAGGAAACAGCTTTGCCGCTGCATCGGCTGATTTTTCACCTTCCGCAATCAACACCGGGTCTTCGGGGCGCGCAGCCAGCCGGTCCAGGCCGTAGAGTGGCAGCGGGGGCAATGGGCGTTTCCAGTGCCAGCCGGTGGCGTCTCGCCGCAACCCGTTTTTGTCGGTCCAGGCGCGCCGCCCGTAGGTGTGGGGGAGGGTTTGCTTGCCTCCATCGGCGGTATTGAACCGATACACCGAGAAGATCGGCGCGCCGTCGGCGGTGCGATAGTCCCAGCGCGCCACGGAATCCCCGTGCTGCCAATGTTTCACGCTCTCGGGCGGTTCAGCCGGTGCCGGGCATTGCGGCTCCCAAATTTCCGGCATGGCGCGGCGCTCAGCAAACGCTGCAACGGCGGCGGTTGAGTCGGGAAAGCCGCTGGTTTTCTCGGCCTCTGTAAACGGTGCGAAGGGGTCCGGCTGGATGCCGTCGGCGGAAAGCTCGTTCATTTTACGGCCTCCAAACCAAGCATTACGGCCATTTTTCGCGCCGCGTCCGGCTGGTTCATGCTGAACAAATACGCCGCGAGGCTCACGGGGTCGCCCCCCTTGTCGCCGGTCGCAAAGTCAGACCAAGCCCCGGTGCGGGTGTTGATTCTGAAACTACCCTCTGTCCGGTCATTCCGGCGCGGGTTGCGGGCGGTGTATTCTTGACCGGCAAAGCGGCCACCCGGCAACCAGCGCGAGACGATGGCGGGGAAGTTCGCCAATGCGGCGCGGTTGACGGCGGAGAAGTCTACGGTATCGCTCATTTTTTGCCTCCCGTGAGAGCAGCGGCCAGGCGGCAACACTCGGCGGCATCGGCCAGTTGAACGGCGCGGCATCGGGGGTCAGGCTCACGGCGGCGGCGCAGCCACTCGGCGCGGGAAAGCAGATGCGCGGCGGCGCGTTTTAGGTCTAGGGGGCGAAGATTGCGCTTGTTATCGGCGGGGGTTTGGGGTAATTTGGGCATGTTCGATAAGCCTTTCTAAGCCGCCTCGGGGGAAAACGGGGCGGTTTTTCTTTGTTTGGGGGTCAGGCGGCGGCGCGGGCGGTAATGGGGGC
>NZ_JABEVC010000206.1 GCF_013044125.1 Acidocella sp.
CTCCAACAACGCCGTCTCCAGCCTCACGCGCGACACCGCCGGCACCGCCGCGATGGAAGCCGCCGCCGACTACCAGCAGGCCCAGGCCAACGAGGCGGTGGCCCAGCTCAACCTGCAACGCAGCACCGTGCTCGCCACCGTCAACGGCGTGGTTACTAATTTCTCGATGCAGCCTGGCGATTTCGTGATCGCCGGCAAGCCCGACGTGGCGATCGTCGATACCGACTCCCTCTATGTGGACGGCTATTTCGAGGAGACCAAGCTGCGCCACATCGCGGTGGGCGACAAAGCCACCGTCACCCTGCTGGGCGGCGGCCCGGCCATCTCAGGCCATGTCACCGGGCTGGCGGCTGGCATCAGCGATGCCGAACGCAGCCCCAGCCCCACCCTGCTGGCCAGTGTGAACCCCACCTTCACCTGGGTGCGCCTGGCGCAGCGCGTGCCGGTACGCATCGCGCTTGACCATGTGCCGGCAGGCACCCCGCTGGTGGCCGGGCTAACCTGCACCGTGGCAATCGACCAGCAATAACCGATGAAAACCCTGCTGATCGTCTTCCACTCCCTCACCGGCGGCACCCGGCAGATGGCGCAGGCCGCGGCCGCCGGGGCGCAGACGGAGGCCCATTTGCGCGTGCGGCTGCAAACAGCGGCGCAAACCATGCCGGAAGACGTCCTGGCGGCGGACGGCTACATCTTCGCCACGCCCGAGAACCTCGCCGCCATGTCCGGCATCATGAAAGATTTCTTCGACCGCTGCTATTACCCGGCGCTGGAGCGCATCAACGCCCGCCCTTACGCCACGCTGATCTGCGCGGGCAGCGACGGCCAGAACGCCGCGCGCCAGATTGAGCGCATCGCCACCGGCTGGCGGCTGAAAGCGATAGCGGCCCCGTTGATCATCTGCACCCATGCGCAAACGCCCGAGGCCATCCTGGCGCCCAAAACCATCGCCGCCGCGGAGCTGGCGCGCTGCCGGGAGCTTGGCGCCTCGCTGGGCGCGGGGCTCGCGATGGGAATTTTCTAACCCCCCGAACAACAAACGGCCCGGCACATCATCCTGACATGCCGGGCCGCCTTGCTGGATTCTTAACTCAGGCCGGCAGATGGCGCGCGATATACGGCGGCAGCCAGAACGCCGCCACATGCACATGCGGCGTCCAGTATTCGCTCTTGCCCGCAATGCCGGCGGCCTCGGCCCGCTGGGCGATCACCTCGGGCGCAAGCTGCGTCAGCGACGCATCCTTGCCCGCCCAGCCCAGCGTCATATAGCCGCCCACATAGGTCGGCACCGCGGCAACATACGCGGTCACATGCGAGAAAAACTGCGCCCGGCGGGCGGAGGTCTCGCGCAGCTCGTCCGCCTGCATGAACGGCACGCCGCACTGGTTCACGATCAACCCGCTCGCGGTCAAAATCCGCGCCGCGTTCTGGTAGAACTCATCGGTGAACAGCACCTCGCCCACGCCGATCGGGTCGGTGGAGTCGACAATGATCACATCGAACGAGCCAGCCGGCGCGCGCTTCACATAGTCGATGCCGTCGCCCACAATCACCTCGGCGCGCGGATCGTTCCAGGCATCCCCGCCAATACCGGGCAAAAACTCCTTGGAGAGGCGGATCACCTCGCCGTCAATCTCTGCCATCACAGCGCGCTCAACGCCCTTGTGCATCAGCACATGCTTCAGCACGCCGCCATCGCCCGCGCCGATGATCAGCACGTTCTTCGCATTGCCGTGCGCGAGCAGCGGCACATGCGTCAGCATCTCCTGATACACGAACTCATCGCGTTCGGTGATCTGGATCACGCCGTCCAGCGTCAGCACGCGGCCGTGGCTGTCGGTCTCGAACACGGCGATGTCCTGAAACGCGCTCTTCACGCGCGCCAGCTGGCGCACGAAGCGGAAGCGCTGGCCCCAGTCCGGGTAAAGGGTCTCATTCAACCAGGTATCGGTCATCTGGAAATATTCCTCATCGCATCGGTCAGCAGAAAAATCGGGGAGCTTGCGCCCCCCGGGGTTCAAAACCTCACGCGGGTCACGAGGGGCGCAGCCCCTCGCCCACCCATTTACGCGATCAGGCCGCGTTTCTGTTCGTTAACCTGCACATGCGTCGGCTTGAAAGCCTCACGCAGGAACGGGATCACCTTGTACGGGTCGCAGACGCCGCACATGAACACATCCAACGCCGCGAAGTTGCGTTCGGGCCAGGTGTGGATGGAGATATGGCTCTCCGCGAGCACAACCACCCCGCTCACGCCGCCGTTGGGGGTGAAGTGGTGGAAATGGTGGTGCAATATGGTGGCGCCCGCTTCAATCGCCCCGGCGCACAGGGTTTTGTCGATCAGCTCCGGGCTGTCGAGATTCGACGCGCCCCAAAGGTCGATCAACAAATGCATTCCGGCATATTTGATGCCGTCGCGTTCCACGAAATAGTCTTTAGCCGGCTCCACGGAGACCGTTGTCGTCTGGTTTTCGCTCGGAGACTCCGAGACCATCCCCAGTCGGGCAAGTGCGTTCATTTCGAACCCCCTCAACTAGTAGACAGCCTGTAGAACGCAGCACCACGCCACGCCCCCCTGGGCCAAGAGGGGCGGCTTATGAGGCCATACCCCCCCGGGCGCAAGTGGTTTTTTAGGTCACGTTGATGAATTTTTATTCCGCCGCCGCAGCATAAGCCTCCAGCGGCGCGCAGGAGCAAACCAGGTTCCGGTCGCCATAAACGTTGTCCACCCGTTTCACCGGCGGCCAGTACTTGGCAGCGGCCACAAATGGCAGCGGATGCGCCGCCTGCGCGCGGCTGTAGGGGTGGCTCCATTGCGCCCCCGCCACTTCTTCCGCCGTGTGCGGCGCGTTCTTCAGCGGGTTGTCCGCCTGCGGCCACGCGCCCGATGCAATGCTGGCAATCTCCCCCGCGATGGCGATCATCGCCTCGCAGAAACGATCCAGCTCGCCCTTGTCCTCGCTCTCCGTCGGCTCGATCATCAGCGTCCCCGCCACCGGCCATGACATGGTGGGCGCATGGAAGCCGTAATCGGCGAGGCGCTTGGCGATATCCTCCACCTGCACGCCGGCCGTGGCGCCAAAGCCCCGGCAGTCGATGATGCACTCATGCGCCACCCGGTTCTGCGCGCCGCGATACAAGATCGGGTAAAACGGCTCCAGCCGCGCGGCGATGTAGTTGGCGTTGAGGATGGCGATCTTGGTCGCCCGCGTGATCCCCTCCGGCCCCATCAGGCGGATATAGGCATAGGGGATCGGCAGGATCAGCGCCGAGCCATAGGGTGCGGCGGAAACCGGCCCATAGCCCGTGGCCGGACCTGCATCCGCGCGCAGCGGATGGTTGGGCAGATGCGGCACCAGATGCGCCGCCAGCGCCTCCCGGTGCTGGGCAATTTTCGCGTTCAGGTCGGCAATGTCCACATTGCCGTCGCGGTCGCAGCCGACCACCACCACCTGATAC
>NZ_JABEVC010000207.1 GCF_013044125.1 Acidocella sp.
AAGAAGCCTGGAATTTCATCGCCAATGACGCAGCTCGAATTACCTCAATCGGAACCAGAGACTGGGCATGCGTCAATCTTTAGGGCTGCTGGTATTATAAAACAAACCTCACAAACGCTCCACGTGGAGCACCACGCAAAAGGGCGGCCCGAAGACCGCCCTTGCATCACGCCCGGCGCAACCCGGCTTAAAACAATTGCTCGCCGTGCAGCACAATATCCAGCCCCTCGCGCTCTTCCTCGCGCGTCACCCGCAGGCCAACCACCATATCGGTGATTTTTAGCAAAACCCAGCTCACGCCTGCGCAATACACAACCGTAACCAGCACACCCAGGGCCTGAACCTTCAGCAGCGCCAGGCCGCCGAACACCACACCGCCGGGCGCCGCCAACGTGGCTGACAATGGCCCATACGCAAACCAGCCCGTTGCCAGCGTGCCGATAATCCCCGCGATGCCGTGCACCCCGAACGCATCCAAGCTATCGTCATACCCCAGGGCGGATTTCATCGAAGTCGCGGTCCAGAAACAGACGAACCCCGCCGCCAGGCCAATCGCCAGCGCCGGGCCCGGCAGCACGAACCCCGCCGCCGGGGTGATGGCGACCAGCCCAGCCACCGCGCCCGAAATCGCGCCCAGCACCGAGGGTTTGCCCCGCACCGCCCATTCCACGAAAATCCAGGACAAAGTGGCGGCGGCGGCGGCAATCTGGGTCACCAGCACCGCCATCCCGGCGCGCCCGTTGGCCCCCATGGCGCCGCCGGAATTGAAACCCATCCAGCCAACCCACAGCAGCGAAGCGCCGATAACGGCGTAGCTGAGGTTCCACGGCGCCATGTTCTCCTGGCCATAGCCCAGACGCTTGCCCAGCATCAGCGCGCAGATCAACCCGGTCACCCCGCAGTTGATCTCAACCACCGTCCCGCCGGCGAAATCGGCGATGCCCATTTTAGCCAGCCAGCCGGTGGGCGCCCACACCCAATGGGCCAGCGGCGCATAAACCAGTAGCGACCACAGGGTGAAAAAAATCAGCAGCGCGGAGAACTTCATGCGGTCGGCGCAGCTGCCGGTCACCACCGCGGGGGTGATGATGGCGAAGCTCATCTGGAACATCAAAAAGACGCTCTCGGGGATCGTCGTCTGCGCCGCGTAGGGCGTTCCCGCCGCGAGGGTGAACGGCTTATCCCAATTAGCGGCGAGCCCCTGCAGGAAAACCCTGGAAAAATCACCGATGAACGCATTGCCGTTGGTGAACACCAATGAATAACCAACAATCATCCACAGCACGGTCATCACCGCGCAGAGCATGAACGACTGCATCATGATCGCGAGCACGTTCTTCTTGCGAACCATGCCGGCATAAAACAGCGCCAGCCCCGGAATGGTCATCAGCAGCACCAAAATCGTGCACATGAGAACCCAGGCCACATTGCCCGGCTGAACTTGCTGCATTGGCTCCGGCATCCCTCAGAGTATGTGTTGGCGCGACATCCCCGAGGGGCCGCTTGGCCTGTCTGCTATTCTAATACGCTTCCGGCGGTCAAGGCCGGAGGAAAGTAGGACATGCGGAACGGCGTGGCGGCTTATTTTTCGCGGATCGCGTTGATAATGCCGGAGAAATCCATCCCCGCATGGCCTGCATCAACATATTCCCGGTAAATTTCAGCGGCATGCTTTCCAAGCGCCGTGGCCGCTCCGGCGCTGGCGGCGGCGTCCTGGCTGAGCAGCAGGTCTTTGAGCATCAGCGCCGCGGCAAAGCCCGGCTTGTAATCATTGTTGGACGGGCTGGCCGGCACCGGGCCAGGCACCGGGCAATAGCTGGTGAGCGACCAGCACTGGCCTGACGAGGTGGAAGCGACATCATAAAGCGCCTGCGCCGAAAGCCCCAGCTTCTCGCCCAGCACAAACGCCTCGCAGACGCCGATCATCGAAATGCCGAGAATCATGTTGTTGCAGATTTTCGCCGCCTGCCCGGCGCCGGCGCCGCCGCAATGCACGATCTTGCGGCCCATGGCCTCCAGCACCGGCCGGGCGCGCGCAAACGCCGCATCCTCGCCACCGGCCATGAAGGTGAGCGTGCCGGCCGCCGCCCCGCCAACGCCACCGGAAACCGGTGCATCCACCGCCGCGAAACCGGCGGCCCGCGCCAGTTCATGCGCCTTGCGCGCGCTGTCCACGTCGATCGTCGAGCTGTCGACAAACAGCGTACCCGGCGCGGCCGCGCTTAAAATATCGTTATAAACGCCCAGCACCAGCTGGCCATTGGGCAGCATGGTGATAGCGATTTCTACCCCCGCGAGAGACGCCGCAGCACTCGGCATGACCTTAATCCCAGCCTTGGCCGCAGCCTCGATGGCGGCGGCCACCAGATCGAACCCGTTCACCTCATGCCCGGCCTTCACCAGATTGATAGCCATCGGCAGGCCCATGTTGCCCAGGCCGATGAATGCGATTTTCGCCATTATTTTTTGTCTCCCATGATCTGGCGCGAGATGATCACCCGCATGATTTCGTTGGTGCCTTCAAGAATCTGATGCACCCGCAAGTCGCGCACGATTTTCTCGACGCCGTAATCCGCCAGATAGCCGTAGCCGCCGTGCATCTGCAGCGCCTCGTTGGCGATCTCGAATCCCGCATCAGTGGCGAAGCGCTTGGCCATGGCGCATTGCAGCGTGGCCTGCGGGCTATGGGCGTCCAGCGCGCAGGCGGCGCGCCAGAGCAGCAGCCGCGCGGCCTCCAGCTCGGTTGCCATATCCGCAATGCGGAACTGCAATGCCTGGAACGTGCCGATGGGTTTGCCGAACGCCTTGCGCTCGGAGAGGTAGGTGATGGTTTTATCCAGCGCCGCCTGCGCCCCGCCGAGCGAGGCCGCGCCAATGTTGATGCGTCCACCATCAAGCCCCGCCATCGCGATTTTAAAACCGATGCCCTCCGGGCCAAGCCGGTTGGCCACGGGCACGCGCGCATCCTCAAAAATCACCTGCCGGGTCGGCTGGGCGTTCCAGCCCATCTTGTATTCATTGGCGCCGAAGGAGACGCCGGGCGTGTCCTTGTCGATAATCAACGTGGAAATACCGCCAGCCCCCTCGCCGCCGGTACGCACCATGACGACATAGACTTCCGCCGTGCCCGCACCCGAAATGAATTGCTTCACGCCGTTGACGAGGTAATGCTCGCCATCCAGCACCGCCTTGGTACGCAAGCTGGCGGCATCGGACCCGGCGGCCGGTTCGGTCAGGCAATAGCTGGAGAGCCATTCCATGCTGCACAGCCGGGGCAGATATTTCGCCTTCTGCGCGGCGTTGCCGTAGCGGTCGATCATCCCGGCGGCCATGTTGTGGATGGAGATATAGGAGGCGACAGCCGGGCAGCCGGCTGCCAGCGCCTCGATGATGAGGGCTGCGTGCAGCCGGGTCAGCCCCGAACCGCCGTAGGCCTCATCGACATAAATTCCGCCCATGCCCAGGGCGGCGGCCTCACGCATCACATCGACCGGAAAATGCTTCTCCCGGTCCCATTCGATCGCGAAAGGCGCCAGACGTTCGCGCGCGAACGCCTGGGCCATCTCGCGGATGGCAAGTTGATCTTCATCAAGATTGAACGAGAGGCCACCCATGGTCATCAATCCATCGTCGGGATGACGAAGCTGGCGCCATCCTTCACGCCCGAGGGCCAGCGCGAGGTGACGGTCTTGGTCTTGGTGTAGAAGCGGATCGAGTCCGGGCCATGCTGGTTGAGATCGCCAAAGCCTGAACGCTTCCAGCCGCCAAAGGTGTGGTAGGCGATCGGAACGGGGATGGGCACGTTCACGCCGACCATGCCAACCTGCACGCGGGCGCAAAAATCGCGCGCGGCGTTGCCATCGCGGGTGAAAATGGCGGTGCCGTTGCCGTATTCATGCTCATTGGGCAGGCGCAGCGCCTCTTCGTAATTGGCGGCGCGGACCACCGCGAGCACCGGCCCGAAAATCTCCTCCTTGTAGATTTTCATCTCGGGGGTGACATTATCGAACAAGGTGCCACCGATGAAATAGCCGTTCTCAAAGCCTTGCATCTTGAAGCCGCGGCCATCGACCAGGAGGTTCGCGCCTTCGGCCACGCCCTCGTCAATGTAGCCCTTCACGCGGTTCAGCGCGTCCCTGGTGACCAGCGGGCCGTAATCCGCCCCAGCATCGGAGGACAGGCCTATCTTCAACGCTTCAACGCGCGGGATCAGCTTTTTCACCAGGGCGTCAGCCGTGGCCTTGCCGACCGGCACGGCGACGGAGAGCGCCATGCAGCGCTCGCCTGCGGAGCCGTAGGCGGCACCGATGAGGGCGTCGGCCACCTGATCCATATCCGCATCCGGCATGATGATGGCGTGGTTTTTGGCGCCGCCGAAGCATTGCGCACGTTTGCCGTTCTGGGCGGCGGTCGCGTAAATGTAATTCGCGATCGGGGAGGAGCCGACGAAGCCGACCGCCATGATCCGCGGGTCGTGCAGGATGGTGTCCACCGCTTCCTTGTCGCCGTTCACCACGTTGAAGATGCCCGGCGGGCCACCGGCGGCGAGAAACAGCTCGGCCAGGCGCAGCGGCACCGAGGGGTCGCGCTCGGAGGGCTTGAGGATGAAGGCATTGCCGCAGGCAATCGCCGGGGCGGCCTTCCATAGCGGGATCATCGCCGGAAAGTTGAACGGGGTGATGCCGGCGACGACGCCGAGCGGCTGGCGCATCGAGTAGACATCGATATTGGTGCCGGCGGCTTCGGTGTATTCGCCCTTGAGCAGATGCGGGATGCCGATAGCGAACTCCACGACTTCGAGGCCGCGCTGAATATCGCCCTTGGCGTCCGGCACGGTCTTGCCATGTTCGGAGGAGAGCAGGCGGGCCAGGGAGTCCATCTCGGTATTGATAAGCTCGAGAAACTTCATCAGCACGCGGGCGCGGCGCTGCGGGTTGGTCGCGGCCCAGCCGGGCTGGGCGGCGGCGGCGTTGGCGATTGCGACCTCAACCTCTGACTTGCTGGCCAGGGGCACCTTCGCCTGCACGGCGCCGGTGTTGGGGTCGAAAACATCGGCAAAGCGGCCGGATGTGCCGGCGACGCTCTTGCCGCCAATGAAATGATTTAATTCGCGCGCCATGGGTCTCTCCTCGGGGCTGTTCTTGCCGGCATTCTCTATCCGCGTTAACATGCCCGATGAAGAGTAATTCTTCCGCAATCATTGCGCATTTTTGCACAATGCGCTGATCCGCACAGGGGCATGCCATGGCCGGACGCAAGCGCGCGCAAAACTGGGATGATTTCCGCCATTTTCTGGCGGTGGCGCGCACCGGCACGCTCTCGGCCGCGGCGGAGGCGCTGGGCACGGACCATACGACCGTTGCCCGGCACATCCAGCGGTTGGAGGAACGCCTGGCGGCGCGGATGTTCTACCGCAGCAACCTGGGGTATGATCTGACCGCCAGCGGGGAGCAGCTGCGGCCCATCGCGGAGACGATGGAGGCGAGCTATTTGCAGGCGGCCTCTATGGAGAGTGAAAACCCGGCGGTCTCGGGCACCATCCGCATCGGCGCGCCGGATGGCTTCGGCACCGCTTTTCTCGCCCCGCGCATCCACAAGCTGGCGGCCCTGCACCCCCGGCTGGAAATCGAACTGCTGGCGACCGCGCGGGTGTTCAGCCTCTCCAAGCGCGAGGCGGATATCGGGATCAGCCTCACCTCGCCGGAGCATGCGCGCGTCGTCTCGCGCCGCCTCACCGATTACCGGCTGCATATCTATGCCGCGAGCGGCTATCTCGCGGCGCACCCGCCGATCCGCAGCCCCGCCGATCTCTCGCGGCACGGCTTTGTAGGCTATATCGAGGATATGCTGTTCACGCCGGAGCTTAACTACCTCAGCAGCATCGGCCCCGGGATCAACGCGCGCATCCGCAGCACCAACCTCACCGCGCAAGCCTATGCCACCGCGGCCGGGAGCGGGCTTTGCGTGCTGCCTGCGTTCATCGCCCGGCTGCATCCGGGGCTGGTGCCTGTGCTGCCGGAAGAGGTCGCGCTGAAGCGCTCGTTCTTCATGCATATCCACGAAGACAACCGCAAATCCGCGCATGTGCGCGCGGCCGCCGCGTTCATCACCGCCGAGCTGGCGCAAAGCCCCGGGTTTTTTGGGTAGAGAGTGCGATCGTTTGAGGCTCGCTCGCCTGAGCGAACCGAAAGCGTGAATCGCCCTCAGAAAAACGTCCAGAGCCTGATCGCACTTAAAGCGATCAGGATCTGGGATACGCTGGGGGCTTACACGAATTCGATCAGCAGGTCCTTGGCGTCCACCTGCTCGCCGGGGCGCACGAGGATGGATTTGACGACCCCTTCACGCGGGGCGGTAAGCTGGGCTTCCATCTTCATTGCCTCGATGGCGAGCAGGGGTTCACCCTGGGTGACTTGATCGCCCTCGCGCACCAGGATGGCGGCGATGGAGCCCGGCATGGGGGCGCCGAGCTGGCGCGTGTCGGCATCGTCGGCCTTGCGGCGGGCCGGGCGCGCGGCGGTGGCGTTGCGGTTGGGCACGCTGATGACGCGGGGCTGGCCGTTGAGCTCGAAGAAGACGCGCACGTTGCCGTCCTCGTCGGTGTCGCCCAGGGTTTGCAGGCTGACGATCATGGTTTTGCCGGCCTCCAGAGTGACTGAAATTTCGTCACCCGGCTTCATGCCGTAGAAATAAACCGGCGTGGGCAGCACGGAGACCGGGCCATAGGTGCGCATGGAGGCGTTGAAGTTGGTGAAAACCTCCGGGTACATCAGGTAGGAGGCGAGGATCTGGTCGGTGAACTCGATCCCGCAGCGCTCGGCCGCGGTTTTGCGCACGGCCTCGATGTCCGCCGCGGGGATGAGCGAGCCGGGGCGCACGGTGATGGGCGTTTTGTCCTTCAGCACCTTTTTCTGCAACGCCTCGGGCCAGCCGCCAGGCGGCTGGCCGAGGTCGCCATGCAGCATTTCGACAACCGATTGCGGGAAAGAGATTTCCCGGACCGGGTCGGCGACATCCTTTGCCGAGAGGTTCTGGCTGACCATCATCAACGCCATGTCGCCCACCACCTTGGAGGAGGGCGTGACCTTCACGATATCGCCAAAGAGGTCGTTGGCGTCACGGTAAGCGCGGGCGACTTCGTGCCAGCGGCTCTCCAGGCCCAGCGAGCGGGCCTGTTCGCGCAGGTTGGTGAACTGGCCGCCCGGCATTTCGTGCAGATAGACCTCCGAGGCGCCTGATTGCAGGTCGCTCTCAAACGCGGCGTACTGGCCGCGCACGGCCTCCCAATAAAAGCTCATGCGGCGGATGGCGCCGGGGTCGAGGCCGGTGTCGCGCTCGGTATGACGCAAGGCTTCAACCAGCGAGCCGAGGCAGGGCTGCGAAGTGAGGCCGGACATCGGGTCCATTGCGGCGTCGAAGGCGTCCACCCCGGCGGTGACAGCGGCGAACACGGTGGCGCCGGAGATGCCTGAGGTGTCATGCGTGTGCAGGTGGATCGGCAGGCCGGTGTTTTCCTTCAGGGCCTTGACCAGCACGCTGGCGGCGGCGGGTTTGAGCAGGCCGGCCATGTCCTTGATCGCAAGGATGTGGCAGCCGGCGGCCTCCAGCTGTTTGGCGAGATCGACGTAGTAGTTGAGGGAGTATTTGGCGCGGTTGGGGTCCAGGATGTCGCCCGTGTAGCAGAGCGCGCCTTCGGCCAGCTTGCCTGATTCCACCACGGCGTCGATGGCGACGCGCATATTCTCCACCCAGTTCAGGCAGTCAAACACGCGGAACAGGTCGATGCCGCCTTCGGCCGCCTGTTTGACGAAGAATTTGACCACATTGTCAGGGTAATTTGTGTAACCAACGCCGTTGGCGCCGCGCAGCAGCATTTGCAGCAGCAGGTTGGGGGTGCGCTCGCGGATGCCGCGCAGGCGCTCCCACGGGCCTTCCTGCAGGAAACGCATGGAGACATCAAAGGTGGCGCCACCCCAGCACTCCAGCGAGAAGAGCTGCGGCAGGGCCACCGAATAGGCCTTGGCGGCGGTTATGATGTCATACGAGCGCATGCGCGTGGCAAGCAGCGACTGATGCGCGTCGCGCATGGTGGTGTCTGTCACCAGGGCACGCTTTTGCTCGCGCATCCAGGTGGAGAAGCCCTTGGGGCCGAGCTGGTCGAGCAGCTGCTTGGTGCCCGGCGCACGCTCATGGCCGAAGCGCGGGGCCTCGGGCGTGCGGGCATGCGCGGCGGGCAGCGGCTTGCCGCGGGTTTCCGGGTGGCCGTTGACGGTGACATCCGCGATGTAGCGCAGCAGCTTGGTCGCGCGGTCCCGTCGCTTGCGGACCTGGAAAAGCGCGGGCGTGTTATCAATAAAGCGGGTGGTGTAGCGGTTGGCGATGAAGTCCGGGTGGTTGAGCAGGGCTTCGAGAAAGGTGAGGTTGGTGGCGACGCCGCGGATGCGGTATTCGCGCAGGGCGCGGTCCATGCGGGCGACGGCTTCCTCGGGTGTTGGCGCCCAGGCGGTGACCTTCTCCAGCAGGGCGTCATAAAACCGGGTGACGACCGCGCCGGCGTAGGCGGTGCCGCCATCCGCGCGGATGCCAAAGCCGAAGGCGCCGCGATAGGCGGTGATGCGGCCGTAATCGGGGATGAAGTTGTTCTCGGGGTTCTCGGTGGTGATGCGGCATTGCAGGGCGTGGCCGCTGAGGTGGATGTTTTGCTGCTCGGGCACGCCAGTTTCGGGCAGGTTGCCGATGTGGCCGCCCTCGGCGATGTGGATCTGGGCCTTGACGATGTCAATGCCGGTGACGACCTCGGTGACGGTGTGCTCGACCTGGACGCGGGGGTTGACCTCGATGAAGTAGAACTTGCCGGTGTCCATATCCATCAGGAATTCGACGGTGCCGGCGTTGCAGTATTGGGTGGCGCGGCCGATGGCGAGCGCTGCTTTGCAGATTTCGGCCCGCTCGGACTCGTTCAGATAGGGGGCTGGGGCGCGCTCGATGACCTTCTGGTGGCGGCGCTGGATGGAGCAGTCGCGCTCGAAGAGATGCACGAGGTTGCCGTGGGAATCACCTAGCAGCTGGACCTCGACATGGCGGGCGCGGCGGACCAGTTTTTCCAGATAGACTTCATCATTGCCGAAGGCGGCCTTGGCCTCGCGCTTGGCGGCCTGGACGGATTCCAGCAGGGTGTCCTCGGACTCGATGGGGCGCATGCCGCGCCCGCCGCCGCCCCAGGAGGCCTTGAGCATGACCGGGTAGCCGACTTCAGCCGCCAGGCGTTTGATTTCCGCCGCATCGTCCGGCAGCGGGTTGGTGGCGGGCATGACCGGCACGCCGACCGAGATGGCAAGGTTGCGGGCGGCGACCTTGTTGCCGAGGCGGCGCATGGTGTCCGGCGAGGGGCCGATGAAGACGATGCCCTCGGCGGCGCAGGCCTCGGCGAAGTCCGGGTTCTCGGAGAGGAAGCCGTAGCCGGGGTGGATGGCGTCAGCCCCGGCCTGCTTGGCGACGCGGATGACTTCCTCGATGGAGAGATAGGCCTCGATGGGGCCCATGCCGCGGCCGATCAGATACGCCTCATCCGCCTTGAACCGGTGCAGGGAGAGTTTGTCATGCTCCGGGTAGATGGCGATGGTCTGAATGCCAAGCTCGGCCGCCGCGCGCATGACGCGGATGGCGATTTCAGACCGGTTGGCGACCAGAAGGCGTTTGAA
>NZ_JABEVC010000208.1 GCF_013044125.1 Acidocella sp.
AATGGGTACGGCAACCGCAACCCAAGGAGTTTTCAATATGTCGGCCGTAGGTTCTATCATGACGAATACCGGGGCGCTCCAGGCGCTCAACTCTATCTCCGCCACTTCAGCAAACACCAACATGCTGCAGACTCAGCTCTCCAGCGGTCTGTCGATCAGCTCACCGTCGAACAATCCGGCCGGCTATATCACCGCCCAGGGCTTCACCTCGCAGCTGAACGGCATCACCCAGGCGATCTCCAACGCCAACCAGGGTGTCTCCCTGCTGCAAACCGCCCAGGGCGCCATCTCGCAGCAGATCGGCATCACCCAGCAGCTCAACTCCATCGCCGTGCAGGCCGCCAACGGCACGCAGACCTCCTCTGAATCCCAGTCGCTGCAAAACCTCGTCGGCCAGCTCACCGGCCAGGTCTCCACCATCGCCAACCAGACCCAGTTCAACAACATCAGCCTGCTCAACGGCACTTTCTCGGGTGTGCAGTTCCAGGTCGGCGCCAATGAGGGTCAGACCCAGAGCCTCTCCATCAGTAAAATGACCGCGAGCGCCATCGGCATGAACGCCTCGGTCGCCTCCGCGGCTGTTTTCAAATCGGGCAAAGCCTCCTCGGGCAGCGGCCAGATGACCGTCGGCGCCACCAACCCCGCCACCGTCGGCGCCTATACCGCGGGCACCGCGAAGATCATCGGCAACAACGGCGGCAGCGCCTCCATCGTCTCCACCACGGGTGAATCCGCCGCCAGCATCGCCACTGCGGTCAACAACCTCTCTGGCACCACCGGCGTGCAGGCGCAGGCGACCAACTCGGTCGTCCTCGCGGCCACCTTCGTTGCCGGCAAGTCGCTCAACTTCTCCATCCAGGCCGGCAGCGGCCTCACCGGCACCATCGGCACGGCGCAGAACATCGCGGCCTCCAGCGCCAACGCCCTGGTCTCCCAGATCAACGGCGGCACCTCCACGAGCGGCATCTCCGCCTCGCTGAACAAATCCGGCAACGTGGTTCTCTCGCAGTCCGCGGGCCAGAACATGATCCTGAATTACACCGGCGCCGCCGCGTCCGGCAGCCTCACTACGGTTGGCGGCACGGCCACGTCCTTCAGCTCCACCAATAAAAACGCGGTGATCCAGGGCCAGGCGCAGCTTCAGTCCAGCGGGGCCTTCTCGGTCACCAACGGCACGGCAATCGGCGTTAAATCCAGCTCTACGCTGGATTCCTTGTCCGCCATCAACGTCAGCACCACCTCGGGCGCCAACCAGGCGATCAACGTGGTGAAATACGCGCTGGCGGCGCTGAACAACCAGGGCGGCCAGCTTGGTGCCACCCAGCAGGCGATGACCGCCAATATCAACAACCTCAACACCACCAGCCAGAATGTCACCACCGCGCTTGGTGTGGTGCAGGATGCCAACATCCCCGCCGTCAGCAACCAGCTGACCCAGGCGCAGATCCAGGCGCAGGCTGGCGTTGCGGCGCTCAAATCCTCCACCCAGCTGCAGCAGTCCTATCTCTCCCTGCTGCCATAAGCCTGAAACCGGCGGGCCGGGGTCTCGCGCCCCGGCCCGTGCCTTTCCCGTAATATCCGCCACAATCTCAGGGATGTGTCATGACCACCGTAAGCAGTCTCGGCTCCAGCCAGGTCTCCAGTCAGATCGCGCAGGTGCAGGCGCGCTTGCAGGCCCCCATCACCGCCATGCAAACCCAGGTCACGACAGACAAAGCCACCATTTCCGCCTGGGGCACGATCAGCGGTGCAATGTCCACCCTCGCCAAATCCCTCGCGGGCATCAAAAGCGTCGCCACCATCAACAGCCGCTCGGCCAACAGCACGAGCACCAGCGTGGCCACCGCCACCACCACCAGCACCGCCGCCACCGGCACCTATAATCTAACCGGCGTCACCCTGGCCAAAACCCAGGAGATTTATTCCTCCCTGCTGGGCTCCGGCGCGGCTTCGCTCACCGGCGGCGCCGGTTCACTCAACTTCACCCTCAAAAACGGCAAGACCGAGAAAGTCTCCGTCGGCTCCGGCAGCCTCACCCTCAACGGCGTCGCCGCCGCCATCAACAAGGCCGCGGGCGGGGTGCAGGCGAGCGTTGTCGGCACAGCGGCGGGCGCGCGCCTGGTGCTGCAAAGCAGCGCCACCGGCAGTTCCCAGGCTTTTTCCGTCGCGGGCACCGGCGCGCTGACCCAGTTTTCCTACAGCTCCGCCGCCCCCGGCACTGAAATCCTGGCCCAAACCGCGAGCGATGCCAAGCTCTCCCTCAACGGCGTGCCGGTCACCAGCAAAACCAACAGCCTCAGCAGTGCGGTCGCGGGGCTCAACATCTCCCTGGTTGGCTCGGGCAACACCACGGTCACGGTCAGCTCCTCGCCCACCACCCTCTCCGGCGCCGTATCCTCGGTCGCCACCAGCCTCAACGCGGCGCTCTCCGCCATCGCCAAGCAAACCAAATATGTACCCCCCAGCTCGGCCGGCGCCTCCTCGGCCAGCGCCGCCAAGTCCGGCCCGCTGCTGGGCAATTTCACCGCCACCAATCTGAGCAGCCAGCTCCTCAACACGGTGAGCGGCGCCGCCGCCAGCGGCATCAGCGCCAACGCCATCGGCCTTACGGTGAGCAGCGCCGGCGCGGTCTCCTTCAACAGTACCAGCTTCTCCTCCGCCTACGCCAAAAATCCCTCCGCGGTGCAGAATCTCATCAGCCAGATCTATAAAGCTCTCGACACGATAACCACCGGCGCCATCGGCGGCTCGGGCAGCGCCAGCACCAACACCACCACCACGAGCGGCACCAGCACCAAATCCACCGGCAATATCGGCTCCCAGACCAGCGCCCTCCAGGCCACCATCAACAGCATTGACAGCCAGATCACCCAAACCACCAAAGAGAACAACGCCCAGCTTCAACTTTTGGTGCAGGAATACACATCGGCGATCAATGCCTCCAACTCGGCGTCTATTTCCCAGGCCTATCTCAGCATCTTCACCAGCACCTCCACCACCAGCAGCAGCGGCTAGGGCTAATCAGACATGAGCATGGACATAACAACAGGCTACCGGGCTGGAATGTTTGACGGCGAGGCAGATGTCTCCTGGCTGCGCCAAGGCTGGCGCGGCCTGCGCTTTTACGGCAAACGCGCGAAGGCGGCGATCGAGGCTGGCGACATTCAAGCCAAGTCGGAAATGATCCTGCGCGCGGACCAATTGCTGGACGTCATGGCCGGTATCCTCAATACTGAGCCGGATTCAACCCTCGGCCCAGCCTTGATGACAATCTACACCGCGTTGCGCTACACATTGTTCCGCGCCAATGCCGAGAACAGCCCGGCCGCGCTGGACGATTTCGAGACCGCCCTGGCCTTCCTGGACCATGACATGATAAAATCATCTGAAAGCGCGATCGCCGCATGACAAACACAATCCCGCCACGCCCCCAAACGCCGCTTCCGGTTGCAACGGCCGCGCCGCCTGCCGCGCCTCAATCGCCCGCCACCGCGGCTCCCAGCACCCCCGCGCAGACTGATTCCGTGACCCTGAGCGCCGCCGCTCAAACCAGCACCCAGCTCCTGGGCGCCGCCCGCGCGGCTGATGGCATTAACCACGCCGCGGTGGCGCAAATTCGCAGCGCCCTGCAGTCCGGCTCCTACAGCGTCACGCCTGAAAACCTCGCCCAGGCTATCGCCACGGTGATGAAAGGATCAAAATAATGGGCATCGCTGGGCAGTTTCGCTCCCTTCCGGCAAGCCCTGCATCGCATTCCGTCGCGCAGACCCTGCAACAAGGGATGGAGCTTGTGGAAGATCTCAGCCGCAAGCTGCAAGCCCTCGATAGTCTAATGCTCACCGGCAAGCCGAATGAGATTTCCGCCGCCGCCGTGGTGGTGGAAATGGCGCTCAAATCCGCCGCTCCGGCATTTGCCGAAATCACTGACACCATGGGCCAACTTGGCGCCTGCAACCTGGCCGCCGCCGCCGCGCAACTGCGCCAGATCGAGCAAGAAGACGCCGCCGGCCTGGCCGAGGCGTTGCGCTTCGCCCTGGCCCGTTTCGCCAAGCGCTCCGCCGGGGCCAACCGCCGCGCGCAACAGCTCAACCGCGGCCTCAACGCGGCGCTGAAAACCCTCCAAGCCCTGGGTGTGCAGGAGAGCGGGCGGCTTATCGCAGAAGCGTGAAGCTGCACCAAAACCAGGCAGCCACAATAGCAATCGGCCATTATAGAGGCAATCATAGTTTGGGTGCGCTCCCCCAAAGCCCGGCCTTCACGTCCAGGAGGTTGACGAGTCAGCGATTTGGATCGAAAGCTTACTGTGCGACTACATCCACCACATAAAACAGGGAGCAAAAACAGCATGAGCGCACCAGCACGGGACGGGCATCGTCTCGCCAAGGATAGCCTGGGACTATCTCAGATTATCGCCTCCACATTGGCGAACATCGCCCCGGCCATGAGCTTTTTCTTCGGCTTTGGCCTTATCGTCTCCGGTGCCGGTGTCGGCGCCCCGCTCACCATCCTCACCGCGATGGTCGTTATCCTCTTCCTCACCAACACGCTGGCCGAGTTCTCCAAATACCGCCCCAGCACCGGCTCCTTCGTTACCTTCATCGGCATGTCCTTCGGCCCGTTCGCCGGTGCCGCCGCCTCCATCTTCGTGGTGGTCGGCTATTGCATCGCGGCCTCCTCGGTCGTCGTCATCGCCGGCGGCTGGGCCGCCAGCACGCTTCATCTCTTCCTTGGCATCAACATCCCCTGGCAGGTGCTCAGCATCATCGTCACCGGCATCGTCGGCCTGCTCGTCTCGCGCGGCATCAGCCTGTCCACCACCTGGGCGGCGATCTTCTTCTATTTCGAGCTGATCCTGCTGCTCATCGGCGCGGTCATCATGCTCTGGGTCAACCGCGCCACCCTCTCCTGGCAGCCTCTGATGTTCTCCAGCATCACCGGCGGCTGGAAGGGCATCGGCCTTGGCTTCCCCCTCGCCATCTACCTCTTCATCGGCTGGGAAAACTCGGCGATGCTGGCTGAGGAGACCACCAACCCCCGCCGCAACGTGCCGCGCGCGCTCATCACCGGCACGCTGGCCATCGGCATCCTCTATATGTTCCTCGCCTTCGCGACCGAGAACGCCTTCAAGAACAATCTCACCGCGATCAGCGCCTCCACCATCCCCTTCGTCGATGCCTTCAAGGCTTCCGCCGCCGGGCTGCTCATCGTCGCCTACATCGCCGGCGTGACCAGCATTTTCTCCTCGCTCATCGGTCTGACCAATGCGCAGGCGCGTATTCTGTTCAGCTCCTCGCGCGAGGGCCTGCTGCCGGTCTTCTTTGGCAAAATCCACCCGCAGCACAAAACCCCGCACACCGCGATGTGGACCTACATCCTCCTCGCCCTGGCGATCGTGCTGGTGTTCGGCTACGCCTACAACATTGATCCGGTCACCCTCTTCGGCGACACCGGCACCCTGGGCACCATCCCCGTGATCGTGACCTACCTGCTCACCAACCTGGCCCTCCCGGTTTACATGCTGCGTTACCACCGCGAGGATTTCTCGGTGATCAAGCACCTCATCCTGCCCCTGCTGGGCACCGGCGCCATGCTGTTCCCGCTCTGGGGTCTGGTGCAGCCCGGCCAGCCCTATCCATTCAACCTCTATCCCAAGCTGTCGCTCGCCCTGCTGATCTTTTCGGTCATCTACGGCGCCATCCTGGCCAAGCGTAACCCGGATCTGGTGCAGCGCATCGGCTCCTACGTCGCGGACGAGGAATACTAACCTCCTGATCGCAATAACCAGGGGCGGCGCCGCAAGGTGCCGCCCTTTTTTTGTGCGGTTGCCCAGCCACGCCGCCTTAAGCTAGGCTACCGCCATCCGCCGGAGTTCAGCATGCCTCAGACGATTTCCGCCGCCCCGCTCGACCTTTCCGTGTTTGATAATTTGGACCCGCCAGCCCCCGCCCCGGCGCAGGCGCTCACACCCGCCGCCGCCAACCCGGTCCTGGCGCCCGAACCCGCGCCCGAGCGGCTGGTGGAAGTCGCCAACCTTCCCCCTGAAGACCTCGCCGCCGCCACCGCCTCGGCGGCCAAGATAGACTTTGCCCAGACCACCACCCTGCTCGCCCATGGTGACGGCGTATTGGCCAACATCGCCGCCGCCTCCCGCCAGCTCCTCACCGGGGTGCGCCTGGGCGACGCGGGCGAGGCCGGGCGCATCGCCGCCTCGGTGATCGACGGCATCAAAATCCTGCGCATCCAGGACCTCCAGGCCGAATCCCAAACCGGAGCGCATAAAAAGGGCCTGGTCGGCAAGCTGCTCGGCGCCATCGCGGATGCCAACACCGCCTTCAAGGGCTTTGCCGAAAACCGCAAAAAATTCCTCACCCTCATGGACGACCAACAGGCCAAGGCGCGCAAAACCAAGGCTGATCTTGCCGTCACCATCGAACTGCTGGACCAGCAGGCGCTGGCCATCCGCCAATCCCTGCACGGGTTGAAGGTGGAAATCGCCGCCGGGCAGATCGCGCTGGACCGCGCCCAGGCCGAGCTGGAAGCCAAGCGCCAGCATGCCGTGCAAACCAACGACCCCGCGGACGCCGCCGAGGTCCAGGCGTTCCGCGGCGCCATCGCCAATTTCCGCGGCAAGGTGGCGGATATGCGCGAGGCCCTCGTCGGCTCGGCCATGCTCATCCCCATCATCGGCCAGAACCGCTCGGCGGCTGAAACCCGCATGATGAAAATCTCCAACGGGCTGCTGGTGGTCATCCCCCGCCTCATGGCCGTGGCCTCCCAGGCCGTGGTGCAGGTGGAAATCCGCAACGCCGCCGAGGCTTCGGCCAAGCTGGAAGAAGCCAACCGCCAGATCACCCTGCTCGCCGCCAAGGGCGCGCACGAGGCCGCGACCTCCGCCGCCCGCTCCCTCGGCGGCGATCCGCGCAACATCGAGGTTCTGGCCCAGGTGGCCGATGAAGCCATCGCCAGCATGAACGAGGTTATCGACATCGAACGCGAAGTCGCCGCCGCCGATGCCGGGCGCGAGCAGAAACTGGCCGAAATCCGCGACAATCTGGTGCGCGGCATGCAGGGCGCCAACGCGCGGGCCATCGCCCCATGAGCGAGCTGGATTTCGATATGCAGGCCGCCTGGCTGCGCCGCTTCTCAGCCGATGCCCAGAGCAACCTTGGCGCCTTCGCCCTGCGGCTGAAGGAGGCGATGCCCGCGCTGGTCACCATCCAGGAGAAAAAGGGCTTCTTCGCCAAAACCGGCACCATCACCGGCGTCAGCATCGAGCTTGGTGAGAACCGCTACCAGCTGGAGCTTGCCGGCGGCCGGTTGCAGGCCAGCATCGCCATGGTGGTGCGGGGCATCACGCTCAACACCAAGACCATGGACCCGGCCGAATGGTTCGCCCGCCTCGCGCAGGAGACCGCAAACGCCTCCGCCCATGCGCAAAGCCTGAGCGCCTCGCTGCAACAATTCATGGCAAGCTGATGGGACTCTTCGACCACTTCAAACCCAAAGCCCCCGCGCCGGAGGAGCTGCGCCGCCAGGCGGACATTCTCATGAGCCTGCGCGGCAACCGCATCCCCACCGCCACGCTGGAGCGCCTGCAAGGTGCTGCCTCCGGCGCCAAACCCTGGATGGCGACCCTCACCCCGGCGGAGCTGCTCATCACCCGCGCGCACGGGCTCAAACCCATCGCCGCCATCTCCGCCACCTGCTGGCTGCATTACGGTTTTTCCTGGACCCTGGGCCATTCCCAGGGCTGGGAAGCCGCCCTGGCGCGCCTAGCGCAAGAGGCCAAGGCCTGCGGCGCCAATGCGGTGCTCGATGTGAAGATGCGCACCATCCCGCTTGAGACTGGCGAGAGCATGGATTTCACCCTGCTCGGCACGGCGGTGAAAATTGATGGCCTGCCCCCCTCGTCAGACCCGGTCATCGCCACCGTCCCGGCCTTGGAGTTCGTGAAGCTGCTGGAGGCCGATGTGGTCCCCACCGGCATCGCCATCGGCGCGCATTACCAATGGCTTAGCGACTGGAACAACAGCGCCAACCAGGCGTGGATGGGCAATATCGAGGCGCCGCAGCTCTCATCCCTGTGGAACGATGTGCGCAACCGCGCGCATGCGAACCTGCGTGAAGCCGCCCGCCCGCGTGGCAACGGCGTGCTCGCGCATGTGAATTTCTCCCAGATGTTTGACCGCGAACGCGAGGTGAATGAGCGCAAGTTCAAGGAATACCTCGCGCGCTACATCGTCATCGCCACCACGGTGGACGCGCGGCGCGGCACGCCCCTGCCGCATGACATCTCCATGGTGGTGGATATGTGCGCCGGCAAAACCCCGCTACAGGGCCGCAAGCCGCACCACCAATCCTACGCCAGCAACGAACAAGACGGAGCCATCTAGCCATGACATTGGATCTTCCCGCCCACGCGCAGGAGCGTTTGAAAGGCTTGCGCGGCAGCGCGCATTCCACCGGCGTCTTCACCTCCGATTTCTCGGTCAACGAATTCCTGCTGGTGCGCAAGGCGGGGTTCGAGCCGATCGGCCTGTGCGTCGGCTCCTGCGTGTATCACGTCGGCATCCAATACGGCTCCTGGTCCAAGAGCCAGGAGATGGATGTGCTCTCCAAGGCCATGTATCATGCGCGCGAGCTGGCGATGTCGCGCATGCGCGCCGAAGCCTCCGCCATGGGGGCCGATGGCATTGTCGGCGTCAAACTCACCATCAAGCGCCTGGAGTGGGACGAGCAATTGCTTGAGTTCATCGCCATCGGCACCGGCGTCGTCCACGGCGAGGGGCACAAGGGCTTCCGCGCGCATGATGGCGGACCCTTCACTTCGGATTTATCGGGCCAGGATTTCTGGTCCCTGCTGCACGCCGGCTACCGCCCGGTGGAGATGGTGATGGGCAGTTGCGTCTATCATGTCGCGCATCGCGGCGTGCTCTCGGGGCTGGGCACGGTGGGGCGCAATGTGGAGCTGGAGAATTTCACCGCCGCGATGTACGAGGCGCGCGAAATCGCGGTCGAGCGCATGCAGTTCGAGGCTGCGGCCGCCAAGGCGGAAGGCGTGGTGGGGGTGGACATTCATGAAGGCAGCTTCGGCTGGAAAACTCATGTCATCGAATTCTTCGCCATCGGCACGGCGGTTCTGCCGCTGGATCAGGAAATCGCCCCCGATAAAATCCCCGACCCGATCATGGTGCTCTCGGTTAACGACTAGAATCAGGACCAGATATTTTGACGCATAAACACTACGACGCCGTGATCATCGGCGCCGGGGCAGCCGGGCTTTTCTGCGCGGCGATGGCGGGGCGGCGTGGCAAAAAAATCCTGGTGCTTGAGCATGCGGTGGAACCTGGCGCCAAAATTCTCATCTCCGGCGGCGGGCGCTGCAATTTCACCAACACCAAGGTTGGGGCTGAGAATTTCATCTCAAAAAACCAGAATTTCTGCAAATCCGCCCTGGCCAGTTTCAAGCCGGGCGATTTTATCGCGCTCGTCGAGGCGCATGGCATAAAATATCACGAGAAAAAACTTGGGCAGTTGTTTTGCGATAATTCCGCGAAGGAAATTCTCGCCATGCTGCTTGGCCTGTGCACCGCCGCCGGGGTGGAACTGCGCACCGGGCACAGCGTCACCGAAATTTCAAAAGCCGAGCATTTCCGTGTGGAAACCACGGCCGGCACCGTGGAATCCACCGCTTTGGTGCTGGCAACCGGGGGGCTCTCGATCCCCAAGATGGGCGCCACCGGATTTTCCTATGACATGGCGCGCAAGTTTGGCCTCGGCATCGTGGAAACCCGCCCCGGTCTGGTGCCCCTGGTGTTCACCGGCGAGCGCTGGGCCTGGATGCAGGGGTTGAGCGGTGTCTCGTTTGACTCCATCGCCAGCCACGGCAAGCGCAAGTTCCGCGAAAACACCCTCTTCACCCATCGCGGCCTCTCCGGCCCGGCGATTTTGCAGATCTCCTCCTACCTGCCGCCCGGCGGCACGCTGGTGCTGGACATGCTCCCCGGCCAGGACGCTTACGAGGTGCTGCTGGAACGCAAGGCCAGCCGCAAAAAGGCCGAGCTGAAAACCGTGCTGGGAGAATTCCTGCCCGCGCGCCTCGCGCATGCGCTATTGCAACCGCCGCTTGGCAACCACACCATCGGCGACATGCCCAACAAAGCCCTGAGAAACACAGCGGAGATGATAAACCGCTTCACCCTCACCCCGGCGGGAACCGAGGGCTACGCCAAGGCCGAGGTTACCGTGGGCGGGGTGGATACCGATGGCCTGTTCTCGAAAACCATGGGCGCGCGTGAGGTGCCGGGGCTGTTTGTCATCGGCGAGGTGGTGGATGTGACCGGCTGGCTTGGCGGCTATAATTTCCAATGGGCCTGGTCCAGCGGATTTTCGGCGGCGCAGGCGCTGTAGAGCGGGTTCGCGCTCCGGATGCTCCACGTGGAGCATCCGTGAGGATTCTGGCGTAACGCTCTGTTAGTTTAGCTGAATTTTTTGCTTGCGCCCCAATTTGTGCGGGTTCGGTACGGAAAATTAACAAGTTTTGAATTGCGTATAACCCTGGGCGCGCAGCACGCAGGCCGGGCAGGTGCCGCAGCCGTAGCCCCAGCCATGCAGCTGGCCGCGCTCGCCGTTGTAGCAGGTGTGGGTGCCGGTGCGGATCAACTCAACCAGCGCCGCCCCGCCCAGGGTTTGCGCCAGTTTCCAGGTCTGCGCTTTGTCAATCCACATCAGCGGCGTGTGCAGCACGAAATTCGTGCCCATGCCGGTGTTGAGCGCCAGTTGCATGGCTTTCACCGAATCATCGCGGCAATCCGGGTAGCCGGAAAAATCGGTCTCGCACATGCCGCCGATGATGTGGCGCGCGCCCCGGCGGTAGGCCAGCATGGCTGCGAAAGTGAGGAAGACGAGGTTGCGGCCGGGGACAAAGGTGGTCGGCAGGCCGGAGGCGGCGAGGGTGATTTCGCTCTCGCGCGTGAGGGCGGATTCAGAGACTTGGCCGAGCACGGCGAGGTCGATCACATGGTCCTCGCCCAGTTTCTCCGCCCAGGCGGGGAAACCGGCGCGGATCGCCTCGCGCACCGGCCCGCGCACCGACATCTCGATGCCGTGGCGCTGGCCATAAGTGAAACCAAGGGTCTCGACCGTGGTGAAATGCTCCAGCGCCCAGGCGAGGCAGGTGGTGGAGTCCTGCCCGCCGGAGAACAGAACGAGGGCTTTGCGGTTTTGGTCCATGTGCCTTGAGTCGCCGGATTGGCGCGCGGCGTCAAGCGTCATGCCCGCGCCGTTTACCGCGAGATGACCTCCGGCACGATGGTTTTCACGATGGTGGCGTCCAGCGCCTCGAAACCCTCGTAGTCGATGGTGGCGTAGAGGTCCTTGCGGGTCAGCATCTGGTCCACGCAGTTCTGCGCGCCGCCGTCCTTCATGATGCTCCGGTAGAGTTTCTCCTGCGCCAGCGCCGCGACGCGCAGGCTGGTGACCGGCCAGATCAGCATTTTATAGCCGAAGGCTTCGAACTGGTCCTTGGTGTAGAACGGCGTGCGGCCGAACTCGGTCATGTTGGCGAGCAGCGGCACGCCGGGCATGCGGCGTGCGAACTCGCGGAACATTTCCTCGGTGTTGAGCGCCTCGGGGAAGATCGCATCCGCGCCGGCTTCCATGTAGAGCTTGGCGCGGGCCACCGCACCATCCATGCCCTCGGAGGCAGCGGCATCGGTGCGGGCGATGATGTAGAGGTGGCGGCGGGCATGCGCGGCGGCGGCGATTTTGGCTGCCATGTCTTGCGGGGTTGCGAGTTTTTTGTCGTTCAGATGGCCGCATTTTTTGGGCAGGATCTGGTCTTCGAGATGCACGGCGGCGGCGCCGGAATCCTCGAAGGCGCGAACCATGTGCATCACGTTCAGGGCTTCGCCGTAGCCGGTGTCGCCATCGACCAATACGGGCAAGCCCGATGCGCGGGTGACCTGTTTGATGAAGAAGCAGACTTCATCGACGGTGATGATGCCAAGGTCGGGCAGGCCCATGGAGGCGGTCATCGCGGCGCCTGAGAGGTAGCAGGCGTTGAAGCCGGCGGCCTTGGCCTGCTGCGAGGCGAGGCCGTTATGCGTGCCGGGCAGAGGCAGAATGCCCGGGCGGGCGAGCAACGCGCGGAAGCGTTCGCCGGCGGATTGGGTGGGGAGGTCTGATGCGCGCAGATAAGGCATGATGATAATTCCTTGAGAGGAAAAAATCCCCGCCAGGATAACCCGGCGGGGGAGCAATTAGCGTTTCGCCAGGGGCACGAATTCCAGGTTTTCCGGGCCGGTATAGTTGGCGGAGGGCCGGATGATCTTGCCGTCGATCCGCTGCTCGATGACATGCGCGCTCCAGCCGGAGGTGCGCGAGATCACGAACAGGGGGGTGAACATGAGGGTGGGAACACCCATCATGTGGTAGGAAACGGCGGAGAACCAGTCGAGGTTCGGGAACATTTTCTTGATTTCCAGCATCACCGTTTCAAGGCGGTCGGCGATGTCGAACATCTTGGTGGAACCGGCTTCATCGGAGAGCTTTTTGGCGGCGCGCTTGATGACGGCGTTGCGCGGGTCGGCGATGGTGTAGACCGGGTGGCCGAAACCGATGACGACCTCCTTGTTGGCGACGCGGGCGCGGATGTCGGCCTCGGCCTCGTCCGGGTTGGCGTAGCGCTTCTGGATTTCGAACGCGACCTCGTTGGCGCCGCCGTGTTTGGGGCCGCGCAGCGCGCCGATGGCGCCGGCGATGGCGGAGTACATGTCCGACCCGGTGCCGGCGATGACGCGGGCGGCGAAGGTGGAGGCGTTGAACTCATGCTCGGCGTAGAGCACCAGAGAGGTGTGCATGGCGCGCACCCAGCTCTCGGAAGGCACAGTGCCGTGCAGCAGGTGCAGGAAATGGCCGCCGATGGAATCATCGCCGGTTTCCACCTCGATGCGTTTGCCGTTGGTGGAGAAATGATACCAGTAGAGCAGCGCAGAGCCCAGCGAGGCCATCAGACGATCCGCGATGTCCCTGGCGCCCGGCTGGTTGTGGTCATGCGCCTCGGGCAAGGTGCAGCCCAGCGCGGAGACGTAGGTGCGCATGACATCCATGGGGTGGGCGCTTGCGGGAATGGCTTCCAGCACGATCTTCACAGTGGCCGGCAGGCCGCGCAGCGCGCGCAGCTTTTGCTTGTAGGCTTTCAGCTCCGCGGCGTTGGGCAGGCTGCCGTGGACGAGGAGATGCGCGATCTCCTCGAACTCACAGGCATCCGCGACGTCGAGAATATCGTAGCCCCGGTAATGCAGATCGTTGCCGGAGCGGCCAACGGTGCAAAGGGCGGTGTTGCCGGCGGCAACACCTGAGAGGGCGACGGATTTCTTCGGCTTGGGCAGGACGCTTTCGTTCATCGATGCGTCCTTTCTCAGAAGATGCCGGGCTTGGAGTCGAGCAGTTCGCCAGCCGGGAGCGCCACGTTCAGGCTGGAGAGTTCGCCGGCGGCGAGTTTGGGCAGGTCCTGCACGGCCTCAAGGAAGCGGTTGCTCTCGCGGGTGGTGATGATGCCGTTGGTGAGCTGCTGGAACTTATGGATATAGTCAGCGCGCTCAAACGGCTTGGCGCCAAGCGGGTGGGCGTTGGCGACGGCCATTTCGTCGACCAGCTTCGAGCCGTCCTTGAAGAGAATCTCGACGCGGGCGCCAAAGGCTTTTTCGGAGATGTCCAGCGTGTGGTAACGGCGGGTCCATTCCGGGTCTTCAACGGTTTTGATCTTGTGCCACAGGCGCACGGTATCAGCGCGGCCGGCGCGCTTGGGCGCGTAGGAGGTTTCATGGTTCCAGAAACCATCCTGCAGGGCCACCGCGAAGATGTACATGATCGAGTGGTCGAGCGTCTCGCGGCTCGCCTTCGGGTCCATTTTCTGCGGATCGTTCGCGCCGGTGCCGATGACATAATGCGTGTGGTGCGAGGTGTGGATGATGATCTTCTCGATGGCGTCCACATTCTCGATGGAATCGCGCATGCGGAAGGCAAGGTCGATCAGCGCCTGGGACTGGTATTCGGCCGAGTGTTCCTTGGTGTAGGTGTCCATGATGGCGCGCTTGGCCTCGCCGGGGGTGGGCAGGGGGACGTGATATACCGCATCCTTCCCGCCGAGCAGCCAAGCGATGACGGAGTCCTCACCCTCGTAGATCGGGCTCGGCGCACCCTCGCCGCGCATCACGCGGTCTACCGCCTCAACGGCCAGCTTGCCGGCATGGGCGGGGGCGAAGGCCTTCCAGGAGGAGATTTCACCCTTGCGGCTCTGGCGCGTGGTGAAGGAGACATGCACGGCCTGCTGCACGGCCTGGTAGATGACATCCTGCTTGAGGCCGAGCAGGGTGCCGATGCCGGCGGCCTGGGCGGGGCAGAGATGGGCGATATGGTCGATTTTATGTTCGTGCAGGCAGATCGCCTTCACCAGATCGACCTGGATCTCATACCCCGTGGCGATGCCGCGGATGAGGTCGCGGCCGGAGCGGTCCAGGGTTTGGGCAACGGCCAGGATGGGGGGGATGTTGTCGCCGGGGTGGGAGTAGTCGGCGGCGAGGAAGGTGTCATGATAGTCAAGCTCGCGCACCGCGGTGCCGTTGGCCCAGGCGGCCCATTCGGGCGAGACGGTGACGCGGGCGGGGGCGCCGAAGATTTGCGCGCCGCCTTTGCGGGCGTGGCCGAGGGCGCCGCCGCGCGCCGAGACCACCGGGCGGCGGTTGACGGAGGCGATGGCGACGGAGGCGTTGTCGATGATGCGGTTGATGATCATGTCGGTCACATCCTTGGTGACGGCGACTTTGTCGGCGGCGACGCCGGCGATCTTCCAGGCCAGCTGGTCTTCACGCTTCAGCGTGACTTTTGAGGGATAAACGCGAACTTCGTTGAGTTTCATGTTCCGGTGGCTCCTTGGTCTTTTGTGTCTGGCGGCTTTGGCGGCTTGGGTGTTTGGCGCGCAGGCGGTTGTTCGCGCGGGGCGCGAGGTCCGGCGTGTTCATCGCGCCAAATGTTGGGAGCGTCCAGGGTTTGGGTTGCGGATAATGGTGAACGCCTTGCGCCGGTTTGTAAATTTTGCGAAGAATTTGGCATGGCTGAGAAGAAAATATTTGCAGGCGACAGGCTGCGCCGGGCGCGCGAGCAGGCGGGGCTGAAGCAGGCGGTGCTGGCGGTGAAGCTGGAGATTTCGGCTAGTTACTTGAACCAGATCGAGAGTGACCAGCGGCCGCTGACGCCGGTGCTGCTGGCGCGGCTGGCTTTGGTGCTGAACGTGCCTGAGAGTTATTTCGCGGACCATGAGGACGCCAGGCGCGAGAGCCAGCTGCGCGAGGATCTGGGGGACCCGTTGTTCCGCGCCATGCCGGGGGCGCAGGCGGAGGTGCGGGCGCTGGTGCGCGCGGCCCCGGCGTTTGCGGAAGCGTTCATGACGCTCTACCGCGCCTATAGCGGGCAGGCGGAACAGCGGGCGGCGCGCGCGGGCGGGGCGTTGCCAAGGTTTCCCTATGATGAGGTGCGCGACTGGGTGCAGTCCCGCCAGAACCATTTTGCCGCGCTGGACCATGCGGCGGAGGGGATGTTCGAGGAATGGGGGTTTGCGCCGGCCAGCCTGCGTGAGGATATGCGGCGCTATTTGCGCGATGTGCATGGGATTACCACGGCGCATACGCCGGGGATGCTGGCGGAGGGGGTGTTCTGGCGGCTGAGCCGGGGCTCTAAGCGGTTGCATCTGGCGGAGGATGTCTCGCCGGAGAGCGAGATGTTCTGGCTGGCGCATGTGATCGGCCAGTTGCAGCAGCGGCCCTTGATAGAGCGCGAATTGCGGCGCGCGAAGTTCACCACCGAGGAGGCGCTGGGGTTGGCGCGGATCGCGCTGGCGAATTACTTCGCCGGGGCGCTGATGATGCCCTACGGCATGTTTCATGCGGCGGCGGTGGCGGCGCGCTATGATGTGCAGCGCTTGCAACGGCAGTTTGGCGCGAGTTTTGAGCAGATTTGCCACCGGCTGAGCACGATGCAGCGGCCGGAGCTGCCGGGGATACCGTTTTACTTCGCCAAGACCGATATTGCCGGGAATATATTGAAGCGCAGCAGCGCCACGCGGTTTCAGTTCGCGCAGTTTGGCGGGCCATGTCCGCTTTGGAATGTGTACCGGGCGTTCGCGCGGCCGGGAGAGGTATTGGTGCAGCTGGCCAGCACGCCGGATAATATGAGCTATTTGAACATCGCGCGGACCGTTGGGCGGGGCGGGGGGTCCTACCTCAGCCGGCCGCGCGCGGTGGCGGTGGTGCTGGGGTGCGAGATACGATACGCGCCGCTGACGGTGTATGCGGCGGGGCTGGATTTGGGCAACCCGGATGCGGCGGACCCGATTGGCCCAGGGTGCCGGGCGTGCGAGCGCACGAATTGCCGCCACCGCTCCGTGCCGCCGATGGGCCATGCGCTGGATATGGGCACGGCCGAACGCGGGGTGGTGCCCTACCGGTTGAAACCGGGCTGAGGCTATTGAATTTGGATGCTGCCCTTGGAGGTGAGGGTGAATGGGCTGGGAAGGCCCGGGAGTTTGATCGGCAGGCTGATTGTGGTGGTCAGTTTATAGGTAGCGTAGGTTTGTTGAATTTGGGTTGAGGAACATTGGCCGGGGCCTGTTGCCGCGGCATAGGTAGGCGTGATGCCGGGGGTGACGCAGGAATAGGTGAGCGAGCCGTTGGCGGCCCCTGAGGAGAAGGTGGCGGGCAGGGTGACCTGGTAGACCGACGCGGCGTTGATGGCCGAAACGATCTCCTGCAACTGGTTCTGGTTGTTAGCCGAAAGCGGATTGGTCCAGGCAAAGTAGTAAAGCGCCTGGAGTGCTGTGTTGACCTGGGCCTGGGCAGTGATGATGAGGACGAAATCCGCCGCGCCGAGGGTGAGCGGGAGCAGGAAAAAGCTCGTGACCAGGGCAAATTCCACCGCGACGCTGGCCTTGCGGTTTTTTTGAAGGAAGCGGCGGATCATGACTGACATGATGGCGAGACGACGGTTGGAATGTCAAAACTCCCCATGACGGTGGCGGCGGTGGTGATGCTCAGGGGGATGCCTTTGACAAACATGTTAAAGCCGACGGGGGACCAGAGATATTTAACCGTGAGGGTGAGGTATACGCCGTTCCACTCCGCGCCCCCCCCGGCGCCTGAGCTGTTGTTGGTCCAGGTGGCGGTGATGAGCGGGTTGCTGCCCGTGGCGGTGCCGGCGCCGGGCAGCGGGGGCTGGGCGTAGCCGTTGAAAAATGTTGTGATCATGGCGGCATCTGGGCAGGTCATGATGCCGGTTGTGGCGTATTGGTTGGAGGCATACACGGCGGCTTTGCGGGCCGTGGCCTGGACGCTGTGCGCCAGGGTGCCGAGAGAGAAGCCGAGCAGGCCGAAGTTGAGGATGGCCATGATGAAGGCGAAGAGCGCCAGGCCGGAGATGGCGAATTCAACGGCGGCGCTGGCGCGCCGGGTGACGCATAGGCGAAGTGCGGCTTGCACGAGCGGTTGAGAAGCACGCGGCCGGTGTGCCGGGACCCAGCGAAGGAGCGCCTGTTTCAGGCGGGTTGGTTGAATGGCCATTTTACTGAACGAGCAAAGCTTCAGCGCTGGTGGTGGTGATGGCCTTGATCAGGGAAGCGGCCAAGTCGTTACTGTTGGTGCCGATGCTCACGGAAAGCGTGCCGTTGCCGTTGACTGTGAAATTATCAGCCAGGACCGCAAAAGTCCCGCCGCTGGTGGAGCCGATGTTGTAATGTCCAGAGTCAACGAATCCTGCCTTTGGCGCATAAATGATGCCGTTGATGGTGGCGTTGACGAGATTACCACCGCCGCCGGAGAGGGTGCCGACGGTCGTGTCGTTGCGGGCCTGATAGATTAAAATGCCGCAAATGCCCTGGCCGTTCTCGATTGAGGTCATGTTGTAGAGGCTGGCAATGTACTGGTTTTGGGAGTCGGCGGGGGCGTTATAGTTTTGCGGCGCGACGCAATTGCTGCTGGGGGCGGACATGTTGAACGCCGTGGTGCTGCCGCCCAGGCTATATGAGGTTGAGCCGGCGAAGGCGAAGGTGGCGCCTGAGCCCGTGGTGGTGATGGAACTGCCGCCGCCTACGCTCAGGCCGGCTGTGCCGTCAAAATAGTAAATGCCAGGGCCAAAGGAGACGGCGGTTTGGCTCCCCGCGGAAAAGCCGTTGTTGAAGAAGTAGCTCACGCCACTGGTGTTATTGGAGGCGCTGGCGAAGGTGACGGTGCCCTGCGTTGGGATTGTGTAGGCGTTGCTGGAGCTATCGAACAGGCAATAGGTATAGCGTGTAAGATCATTTCCATTGTCCTGCAGGGGCGGCGTGATGAGGACCGAAGCGCTATTGCCGCTGCCGCTGAGGGTAATTTCAGCGCAGGGGGGAATTGAAGCGAGGTTGGTGCTGTTATCGTACCAGAAGGTTGGTACGTCGCCCATGTAGTATAATGGGTCGGTTTCAATGGGTGCGCCTTGCTGGACGTTAGAGTCGTTTGATGTGGTGCCGCCAGCGCCGCTGATGACGGCCTGGCCACTTGTAGCGGCGCAACCGGCGGTGAGGATGCTTGTTCCCGTGGTGTTGGTCGTTGTGATGCTCGCCTGGCCAACGGCCGTGATGGCCGCGTTGCTCGTGTTGTTTTGGCTGAAGTTCGTACTGCAGGAAGGGGCGCCAGCGCTCGAATCCGCGGCGATATTGCAGCCATTGGCGGTAATTATGGTGTTACCGTTGGTGCTGACGTTGCCGATGACGGACTGGCCCGCGGTGCCGAGCGAGAGCAGGCAGGCGCCGCCGGTGGTGTTGGTGACGGTTTTAACAATTGCCGTGGAAGAGGTGGATTGTGTGCCGGGGAGCAGCCCGGTCAGCCCCATGCCCTTGACGCGGGAGAAGAAACTGGCGCGTGGGATGGTGGCTGTGGCTTGCCAGGTGGAAATGGTGGTGCCGTCGGTGCCGCTGGAGAGAGGGGTGCCGGGCGTGTATGTCAGATTCACGGTTGAGCTTGTGAGGCCGAATTGTGAATTCGAGGCGTTGTTGGCGGCGGTGACGGCGTAAGGCTCGGCGGTTGTGGGGCTGGTTACGGCATAACCCGCGGTTTTATTGGCGGTGGCGGCGGCCAGAGCGGCGGCATCGGTCGCGGATTGCAAGGTGTCCTGCTGCTGATACCAGAAGCCAACATCGACCGCGAGGCCGGTGGTGGCGAGAAGTACGGGAACGGAGAGCGCGATGATGAGCGCGACGGCGCCGCGGCGGTTCCGAAAGGACTTGAGCCGGGCCTGGAGGGCAACAAGACAGCGACTGTGAAGCAGCTTATGCAGCATGTGACCCGGCTTCCAGAAAGTTCATATCGGCCTTGATGATTTGTTAAATATACCGCCGGCGGGGCGATACGGCAATGTAATAACGAAATTGTTACAACAAGTACATTAGAATTAATTTAACATTGGGGGATTGGGGCGAGGGTGCCTAAAAACTGGGCGGGCTGCTGGCGCTGATGAGCAGGCAGGGGGCGGAGCCTGGGTTGCGGAAGCGGTGGGGGATGTCGGAGCGGAAGTAGTAGGCGTCGCCGGGTTGAAGGGTTTTCTCCTGCGCGCCGACGGTGATGGTGAGGCTGCCCGAGACGATGATGCCGCATTCCTCGCCCTGGTGGCGGAGCATTTCCTCCCCTGTGTCAGCGCCGGGCTGGTAGGTTTCCTGTAGCATTTGCAGGGCGCGCTCCTTGAGGTTGCCGCCGACCATGCGCATGGAGACGGTTTCGCCAAAGGCGATTTCGGTCAGCTCGGCGGCGGCGAAGAACACCTGGTCGGAGGCGGCGAAGTTGTGGGTGAAGAAATCAGCTAGGGAGAGGGGGATGCCGTCGAGGATCTTCTTCAAGGAGGAGATGGAGGGGCTGACGCGGTTTTGCTCGATGAGGGAGATGGCGCCGTTGGTGACGCCGGCGCGCCGCGCCAGTTCGCGTTGGGTGAGGCCGTAGATCTGGCGGACCAGGCGCAGGCGGGTGCCGATATCGTCAGAGGGGGCGGTGGTGGACATGATGTTCGTTCCCGGCGTTTAGAATATTCAACATTTTTGGAGGTTTTTTCCTGTCAGGGCAATAAAAAAACCGTTTTTGGGGGTTTTCATTAACATTGGTCAATTATTCTTGACGGCGCCGCGCGGCATGGGCGAGACTGATTTGGCAACAATAACGGGGATTTGCGTGTCGTGGCACCTGAGCAGACCAACGGTTGAAGCTGTGGCGCGTTGTGGGCGCCGGGGACGCGGATGATGCCCGGGGCGGTGATGTTGCCGGCGGGGCCGGAGAAGGTTACCGCCGCGCGGGGGGCGATATCGCTCTCGGGTATTACCAGGATCTTTGCGGGGAGCATTCCCGCGGTTGATCATATAGACCTGGATATTCAGGCGGGAGAGTTTTTCACGCTGCTCGGGCCTTCGGGCTGCGGCAAGACGACGCTGCTGCGCATGATCGCGGGATTTGAGACGCCTGATGAGGGGCGGATCGTGATCTCGGGCCGGGAAATGCAGGATGTGCCGGCGCATCAGCGCGCGGTGAACACGGTGTTTCAGTCCTACGCGCTGTTTCCGCATTTGAATGTGGAGCAGAACATCGGGTTCGGGCTGCGTATGCGCGGTGTGAGGAAGCTCGAGCGTAAGAAGCGCGTGGATGCGATGATGGAGTTGTTGCAGATCGGGCCGTTCGCGGCGCGCAACGCCGGGCAGCTCTCGGGCGGGCAACGCCAGAGGGTGGCGCTGGCGCGCGCGCTGGTGAACGAGCCGGAGGTGGTGCTGCTGGATGAGCCGCTCTCGGCGCTGGATGCGAAATTGCGGGCGGAATTGCAGATAGAGCTGCTGCGGATGCAGAAGCGGCTGGGGATGACGTTTATTTTCGTCACGCATGACCAGCATGAGGCGCTGGTGATGTCTGACCGGATTGGCGTGATGTCAAACGGGCGGTTGCAGCAGGTGGGGCCGGTGCTCGATGTGTACGAGAAGCCGCGCAATGTGTTTGTCGCGGAGTTTCTGGGGCTTTCGAACATATGGGCGATTGAGCCGCTGGGCGGGGGCATGGCGGCGGCGCCGATCGGGGTGTTGAAGATCGCGGCCGGGATAGGCGCGGCGCGGATGGCGATGATCCGGCCTGAGAAGATATGGATTTATAACGACACGCATGCGCCGCAAGGGCGGGAGAATTTGTTCCCCGGCACGGTGCGCGAGGCGATTTATATGGGCGCCTCGACACAATACCGCATTGAGCTGGGCGGGGGCGGGTTTGTGCTGGCGCTGGATACCAACAACCAGGCGGCGGAGCGGAGCTGGCGGCCGGGCGAGGCGGTGGCGGTGGAGCTGAAGCCTGAGAATATCATGCTG
>NZ_JABEVC010000209.1 GCF_013044125.1 Acidocella sp.
ATCATCCAACACGACAGCAACCGCGCGCCCCTTCGCCATTCCAGCCTCCTCGTACAAAACCCAGCCAGAATGTAGCCTATTTATCGATCAGGACACTAGGGGCGCACCACCACAATAACCCCGGTCTTGCCCAAAATCCCCCTGGCATGGGCAAGCTCACCCGCGTCCAGCCCAAACCCGGCCGCCGCATCGGCCGCCCGCGCCACATCGCCGCCGTCGCGCGCAATCAACGCCGCATCCGGCACGCCGTATTCGCTCCAATAGATCACCGGGCAGCGCCCCGGGGCATCGGGCCCCGGCGGCAGCAACGCCAGATGCTCGCGCGCCGCCACCTCGGCCAAGCCAATGCGCTCCGGCGGCACATCCGGGCGCATCCCGGCATGAATCCGCGTCCCCTGGCACTGCCCGGCCAGCCGGGCCACCAGCGCCGCGTCGGGCCGCCAGCCCTGGTCCAGCGGCACGGTCAAAACGCTGTACACCACATATACCGCCGCATTCGCGCCCACCAGCAGCGCCAGCCGGGGCCGCGCGGCAAACACCGGCACCAGCAGCAACGCCAGCAGCACCATCACCTCAACCGCGAAAAAACTGAAATACCGGTCCACGATCAACGGCGCGAAATGGTTGATAACCAGAATCACCCCCGTTGCCGCCACCGTGGCCCCCGCCACCAGCCGCAACCACGCCACGGGCAGCGCGCGCGCGCGCATCCCCGGCCGCAGCAGCACCGCCCCGGCCACCAGCACCGCCGCATAATTCTCGCCGATCGCAGGCATCAAATGGCTCAAGATCGTATAAACCGCATTCAGCGGTCCGCGCGCCGTAATCCACGAAACCTCACCCAACACGCTATGCGCCTGGTGCTGCTGCAACCAGGTGAACCACAGCAACGGCACCGCCGCCGCCCCGGCCACGCAAACCAGGCTCACCGCCCGCAAATATGCGCCGCGCCGCCATTCCGCCAGCAGCACCGCCGCCAGCAGCACCGCGGTATAAAGCGCGGTAACCTGATGAAACATCACCAGCACCGGCAGCGCCGCGAGCTGAAACCAGTCAACCCTGCGCGCGCGCGCCACATAGGCCAGCGTGGCGGCGCCCAGAAACACCAGCTCCGCGCAATATTGCGAGAAATAATCACGGTATTGCGTAAAATCCAGCAGCAGGAACTTGCCGCTGCACGCAAACAGCGCCAGCCCCAGCAAAAACCCGCGCTGCGCCGGGTAGCGCCTTGCCGCGCAGCCGAACCACGCCAGCACAAACCCCAGCGGCAACAGATTCACCAGCCGCCGCGCGAACAGCCCCGGGCCGCTCACCAGTTCCCAGAACCGCGCCACGATATAAAAAAACGGCGGATTAGTCTCTCCCGGCCACAAATGGTCCCACGCCGTGCGCCACGGCACATGCGGGTCGGCGAAATAAACCGTGGCATACTCATCCAGCGAGCCGCCGCGCAGATACGCCCCGGCCAGCACACCGCATACCGCCAGCGCCGCCAGCGCCAGCACCGCGCGCGGCCACCAGGGCGCCAGCCCCGCGCCACCGGCATGCACTCTCCCATCCGCCTGCGCGCCCATCTCCACCCCTCCGGCCATCCGCCGCGCGTGTAACTTAATTCCACAAAACTGAGAAGCAACGCCCCGCGCGGGCTTACAAATCACGCCGCACCCGGCTATCTCCCCGCCAGCGGAACGGATTGCCTGTTCCGCTCCAGGAACACCCAATGCCCCACCGGCCCGCCAGCAAACCCGCTGCGTTCTTGTTTCACATCGGCGCGCTGCTGTTTCTGCTCGCCCTGGGCTATGCCTTCTTCGCGCCGCCGCGCAACGCCCCGCCGCTCACCTATTTCGGCGTCGGGGGTGACCCCTTATCCTTCATCTGGTTCCTTAACTGGTGGCCCTTCGCCGCGCAGCACCATCTGCCCCTCTTCCACACCAGCTATGTGAGCGCCCCCTTCGGCCAGAACCTCGCCTGGCGCACCGGCGTCATCGGCCTTGCCCTGCTGGCCGCCCCCTTCACCCTCAAATTCGGGGCGCTGGCAGTTTACAACACCCTCATGCTGGCCGCCCCCGGCCTGTCCGGCTGGGGCGCCTATCTCGCCGCCTATGAGCTAACGGCCGACGCCCCCGCATCCCTCGCCGCCGGTCTTGTTTTCGGCTTCTCCAATTACATGCTGGGGCATCTCCTGGGGCACCTCAACCTCAGCCTCACCTTCGCCATCCCCTTTTGCCTCTGGGCCTGCATCGCCGCCGCCAAACACGGCTGGAGCACCCGGCGGCTGGCGCTGCTGCTCGGGCTGGCCCTGGCCTTTGAGTTCGGGGTCAGCCAGGAGCTCTACGCCACCCTGCTCATCTTCGGCGCACTCGCCGCCGCCACGCTCTATGCGCTGCATCCACCCGCGCGCGCCGCGCTGGCCCGTCTGCTGCCCGGCGTATCCCTGGGCATTGGCGCAAGCCTCGTCATCCTCTCGCCGCTCATCTGGCAAATGCTGCGCGGCTATGCTGGCGGCAGCCACAGCGTCGCCGCCCCGGCTGATTTCTCGGTAGACCTTCTGGGCTTTATCCTGCCCACCCCCATCACCTGGCTGGGCGGCCACTGGCTGGCCCCGCTCACCAATAAATTCGGCGGCAACACCGCCGAGGACGGCAATTACCTCAGCCTCCCCCTGCTTCTGCTGCTGGTCCACATCGCGCGCACGCACCGCGCCGCGCCGGCCGTGCGCGTACTGGCCGGTTTCGCCGCCCTCGCCTGCCTGCTCGCCTTGGGCCCGTATGTGCATGTCCTGGGGGCCGAGATCAGCACCGCCCCCTGGCTGCCCGCCTCCGTCCTGCCTTTCCTCAAATCCATGCTGCCCGCGCGCTTCATGCTCTACGCCTGGCTGGCCATCGCGCTCCTGCTGGCCTGCTGGCTGGCGGCGCCCGGGCGCAAGCCGCCGCGCTACGCGCTGCTGGCCGCCTGCCTGGTCTTCATCCTCCCCGCCCGGGGATATGAACGCAACTGGACCCGCCTGCCCATCCCCGCCGTCTTCACCAACGGCGCTATCCCGCCCGGCAGCCGCATCCTCATCCTGCCGGAAAACCAGGTCGAGATGGGCTATCAATACGCCGCGGGCCTGCGCTTCTCGCTGGCCGCCCAGGGCTATCTCGGCACCGGCGCGCCCGCGCGCCTTGCCCGCTGGCCGCTCTACCGCGCCCTGTTCGTGCAAAAATACCAGGCCGCCCTGCCGCGCATCAACCCGCCGATGCTCGCCGCCTTTCTCGCGCAATACGGCGTGCAGACCGTGGTGGTCACCGGCGATTTCGCCCCCGGCCACACCCCCGCC
>NZ_JABEVC010000210.1 GCF_013044125.1 Acidocella sp.
CCGTTCCCCCGTTCTCCGCGCGCGCGCGCCTCAGCCCCACACCAACGTCAGCACCCGCGCCGGCGCCCAAACCTTTCCGCCGGACCGAGCCGCGGCTGGATTGAACGCCCCCGCCCATACGGTGTTCTGCTCGGGCGCCACCGGCTATATCGGCAGCGCCATTTTGCGCGCGCTGGCGGCCGAGGGAATCGCCGCCGTTGGCGGCCTGCGCGCCGCAACCGCGCTGCCGCCCGGCATCATAGCGTTCATCACCGGGGATTTATCGCTGCCCGGCCTGCGCCTGCCACCGGTGGAAACCGTGATCCACGCCGCCGGGCTGGGCCATAAGCGCCGGGTCAGCGCCAAGGCATGGCACCGCGCGAATGTCAGCGCCACCGTGAACCTCGCCCGCGCCGCCCGCGCCGCCGGGGCCACGCGCTTCATCCTCATCTCCACCGCGTATATTCACGGCCGTGCGCACGGCCGCCCGGTAACCGACACCACCCCCCCCAACCCGCAGGACGCTTACGCCGAAAGCAAGCTCCAGGCCGAACACGAAGCCGCCGCCGCCTTCGGCCCCGGCCTGAGCATCATCCGCCCGGTGGCGGTCATCGGCCCCGGGTGCCCCGGCAACATCGCGCAACTGCTCAATCTGCTCGCGCGCGGTGTTCCGCTCCCTTTCGCCGCCATCGAAAATCAGCGCAGCTTCATCCACCGCGGCGACCTGGCCCGCATCGTGCTGGCGGTGCTGCACAGCACCACTCCGCCCGAGAGCGTGCTGGCCGCCCACCCCGATGCCATCAGCACGCCCGCTCTCATCCGCGCGCTGGCCGGGGGCCTGGGCGTCGCGGATAAATTATTCCCCTGCCCGCCCCGGCTGCTCGCACTGGGCGCCAACCTGCTGGGCCGGAGCGGCACATGGCAAAGCCTGGCCGGAAATTTCATCGCCAACCCCGCCGCCGCGCGCCAACTTGGGTACAAACCCCAGGAAAGCCTTGCCGAATCGTTTCATCAAATTTCGCGGTATCATAATACCACACACTGAACCCCTTGACTTCAAGCCGCCAAATCCCGATAAGCCCGCACGCAAGTTTATTGGGTGCAAACATATGAAAACGACGATTTCGCTGAAACCAGCGGATGTGAACAAGGAATGGGTCCTGATCGACGCCGAAGGGCTGATCCTGGGCCGTCTCGCCGCGATCGTGGCCAGCCGCCTGCGCGGCAAGCACAAGCCGCAGTTCACCCCGCATGTCGATTGTGGTGATAACATCATCATCGTCAACGCCGAAAAGGTGAAGCTCACCGGCAAGAAGCTCGAGCAGACCGTGCTCTACTACCACACCGGCTACGCCGGCGGCATCAAGGGCCGTTCCATCAAGGACCGTCTGGCCAGCGCCAACCCGCAGCGCGTGGTGGAAAAGGCCGTGGAGCGCATGATCACGCGCGGCCCGCTGCAACGCCAGCAGATGAAGAACCTCTACGTCTATGCCGGGCCTGAGCATAAGCACGCCGCCCAGCAGCCGAAAACCCTCGATGTCGGCGCGCTGAACGCCAAGAACCGGAGAGCGTAAATATGTCCGATACCAACAATGCTTTCGCCGGCCTGAAGGATCTGCCCGGCGTGGTCTCCGCCGAGGCCGCCGCTCCCAAGCGCGAGCCCAAGCGCGACGCTCAAGGCCGCTCCTACTCCACCGGCCGCCGCAAAAACGCGATCGCCCGCGTCTGGATCAAGCCCGGCAAGGGCGAGATCCTGGTAAACGGCAAAAAAGCGCCTGTCTATTTCGCCCGCCCGGTGCTGCGCATGCTCATCACCCAGCCCTTCCTGGTGGCTGACCGCTACAACCAGTTTGACGTGTATTGCACGGTCAACGGCGGCGGTCTCTCCGGCCAGGCCGGCGCAGTGCGCCACGGCATTTCGCGCGCGCTCACCCTCTATGAGCCGGAACTGCGCGGCATTCTCAAGGTCGCCGGCTTCCTCACCCGCGATTCGCGCGTGGTCGAGCGCAAGAAATACGGCAAGGCGAAAGCCCGCCGTAGCTTCCAGTTCTCCAAGCGCTGATCTCCGCCACCTCCCGAAAAACCCCGGAGCCATCCGGGGTTTTTTATTGCGCCTTTTTCAGCGCCAGCAGCGCCGCCAGCTCCGCCTCATGCTCATAATCAGGCATCAGGCCTTGTACCGCCGCATCGCGCGCCGCCGCCGGATGAAAATAGATCTCGGCGCTTCCCGCGGGCAAATGCCGCAACAGCAGGCGCACGCGCTCAATGGTCATATGCCCGGACCATTTCAGGCCAAACACATGCCGCGCGCTCTCCAGCCTGCGCGCCTGGAAGCGCAACAACCGGCTCCAGTAATAAAGCGCGTAATCGCCAAACCCCACGCGCGCGCCGCACGCCTTCATCACCCCAGGCGGCTCGGCCGGAACCCTGATCCGCGTCAGGCCAAACTCCCGGCCCGCCGCAATCATCATCGCCGCCACGGTGGGGTGCAGATGCATGTGCTTATGCGCATCGGCATGGTGCAGAGGCAGCCCCGTGGCGGCAAAAGCCTTAAACTGCGCGCGTATCTCCGCCCGCAGCTCGCGCCGTGCCGCGCGTAAAAAGAAATACTTAAACCCCAACGCCGCCTGGTTTTGCCCGAACCGCCCATCCGGCCCCGTGATATGCGCCAGCTTCGCATGGCCCAGCAGCGAATCACCATCCACCAGCACCAGATGCAGCCCCACCTTCAACCCCGGCAGCGCCCGCGCCCGGCGCACCGCATCCGCCGCGCCCGGCGCCGCCACCATCAGGCTCGCCTGGGTCAAAACGCCCTGGGTATGTGCCAGCTCCACCCCCTCGTTCACCCCAACCGACAACCCAAAATCATCAGCGGAGAAAATCAGCGGCGTGCTTAAGGCCATTTCACTTCCGGCGGCATGGACATCAAAATCGCCTCGGTGTTTCCGCCCGTCTTCAGCCCGAACATGGTGCCCCGGTCGTACAACAGATTGAACTCGACATAGCGCCCCCGCCGCACCAGCTGCGCCTCACGCTCCTCGGGCGTGAAGCTTTCGCGCATCCGCCGGCGCACAATCTGCGGATAGGCCGCCAGAAACGCCTCCCCCACATCGCGGGTGAAAGCAAAATCAGCTCCGGCATCCCCCGAATCGAGATAATCGTAGAAAATTCCGCCTGCCCCGCGCGGCTCCTTGCGATGCGGCAGATAAAAATACTCGTCGCACCATTTTTTGAATTTTTCATAATAATCCGCGCCGTGCCGGTCGCACGCGGCCTTGTAGGCGGCATGGAAAAACGCCGCATCCTCGCCCGCCGCCGCCGTTCCCGGCTGCAACGGCGTCAGATCCCCGCCGCCGCCAAACCAGCCCTTGGCGGTCACGATCATCCGCGTGTTCATATGCACCGCCGGCACTTTCGGCGAGCGCATATGCGCAACCAGGCTTATCCCCGCCGCCCAGAACGCCGCGTTTTTACCCGCGCCATGCATCTGCCTGGCAAAATCGGCGCTAAAATGCCCCTGCACGACGGAGATATTCACCCCCACCTTCTCAAAAACCTGCCCCCGCATCACGCTCATCACACCGCCGCCGCCCTCGGGCCGCTCCCAGGCCGTGCGGACGAAGCGGCCGGGATTGCCCCCCGCTCCGTCCTCTATCTCCTCAAAAGCGGCGCATATCCGGTCCCGCAAGGCGGCAAACCAGGCGGCGGCGGCGGGTTTCAGGGCATCATGGGCTGGGAGGGCTGCTAAATCATTCATATTGAAATCATCATACGGGCTTCATGGACGATCATCCACTCTTGAAATTTTCCGGCGTTCCCGCCATGCGTGTCCAAGAATAATTTGCGCGGCAGGAGACGAGATGGCTGGTACGTCAGAACATGCGATGGAACACGGCGGGGAATCCCGGCGTGATTTTTTAAAAATCCTTACCGTGGCAAGCGGCGCCGTGGGCGCCGGCGCGGTCATCTGGCCGTTCATTGACGCTCTGGGGCCCGATGCCGATGGCGCGGCGGCGGCGCATCTCATCGTCAACGTCGCCGGCATCCCGGAAAATTCAGCGATCACCGTCACCTGGGCCGGCCTGCCGATCTATATCCGCAAGCTGACCGCGCAACAGATCGCCGATACGAAAGCCGTGGTCACCAGCACATTGGTTGACCCCGCCAGCTTCAACAGCCGCGTGAAGCCCGGCTACGAGAGCTTCGTCGTCGTCGTCGGCCTCAACACCGGCTCGCCCTGCGCCCTGGAAGGCAACGCCCCGGCGGACCCGCGCGGTCCCTTCGACGGCTGGCTCTCCCCTTGCGACGGCAGCGTCTACGACCCGCTGGGCCGTGTGCGCGGCGGCCCGTCGACCAAAAATCTCGTAATTCCGCGCTTCAAGTTCATCAACGACGCGCAAATTCAGTTCGGCTGAGGACCAGCATTATGAGCACAGACGTTAAAAAATCCTGGCTGGCCTCCCGGCTGCCCTGCCCCGCCAAGGAAACCGGAAACTGCGCCCCCACGCTGGAGCGCGGCGCGCCGTACCTAGCCAGGCTGCCCGCCCTCATCACCGGCGCGGCGCTGCTCCTGCTCGCCTCCGGCTTCGTGCTGGCAGTGTACTACAACCCGGACCACGGGTTTGCCTCCATTCAGTTCATCGCGCGCAACGTCAACAGCGGCTGGCTGATCCAAGGCTTCCACGCCACCGGCGCGACCATGCTGTTCGCCGCCGTGTATCTGCTTCTCTTCCGCGACATCTACCGCCGCGCCTACACGGCGCCGGGTGAGCTGGTCTGGCTGCTGCGCGTCAAGCTGTTCGCCCTGCTGCTGCTCGTTGGCTGGCTCGGCTATGCCTTGAGCGACGGCGCGGTCGCCTACTGGAGCCTCACCGATGCCGCCAACGCGGCAACCGGCCTTGGCGGCGCCGCCGGCGTCGTCGGCCGCTGGTTCTTCGGCGGGCCGAACGGTGCCGGCACCCTCGCCCGGCTGGAAGTTTTCCACGCCGTGCTGGCGCTGGCCGTCCTCGGCACCCTTGGGGCGCACCGCTGCGCCACCCGCGCCCTGGCCCGTCAGGCCAAACCGAAGCACCCGGTGAGCTGCCACCCCTATTACACCGCGCAGACCTTCGCGGCCTTCGCGGTATTCGCCCTCATCTTCGCGGTGCTGATGTTCTTCGCACCGCATTACGGGCTCAACCCCCTCAACCGCGCCGCGGCGGACTCGCTCATCATCCCCGCCGTGCTCAGCCCGCCCTGGTATCTGGCCCCGGTCAGCGCCGTGGCCTCGGTGTTCTCCACCACCCTGGGAAGCATTTTCGGCGTCATCGCCATGCTGGCCGTGCTCGCGGCCCTGCCCTGGCTCGACCGCTCATCGCCCGCCGGCAAGCGCGGCCTGGTCTACCGCCTGCTCATGGGCCTGCTGCTGCTCGATGTCATCGGTCTGGGCTGGAGCGTATCCGACCCCGCCTGCACCATATCCGGCAGCCTCACGGTGTTTTTCACCATCTGGTATTTTTTCCACTTCCTGGTGCTTACCCCGCTGGTCACAGCCTTGGAGGCTAAATAATGCGCCGTCTTTTCGCTCCTCTCCTGGCCGCGGGCTTGTTGTTCAGTGCCGCCGCTCACGCCGAAGACACCCTCACCCCCCTGCACTGGCAGTCCCAGGGCAGCTTCGGCAGCTTCGATAAAGCGGCCGTCCAACGCGGCTTCCTGGTTTATCAGAGCGCCTGCGCCAGCTGCCACTCGGCCAGCGCGCTGCACTACCGCGACCTTGAAGCCCTTGGTTTCTCCCCGGAGCAGGCCGCAGGCATCGCAGCGAGCGTGAAGCTGGCCAATGGCGCCCCCGCCACGCTGGATGACACCTTCAAGCCCGCCGCCGTGCCGGCCTCCGCCTTTGGCGGCGCGCTGCCGCCGGACCTCTCCACCATCGAGAGCGCCCGCCCGCACGGGCTGGACTATGTCTACAACCTGCTCACCGGCTACACCGCCGCCCCGGCCAGCGTCACCCTGCTGCCCGGCCGGTTCTATAACACCGGCTACCCCGGCCAGCAGATCGCCATGCCCCAGCCGCTGAAGGGTAACGATGTCGTCTACGCCGACGGCACCGCCGCGACCCTGCCGCAAGAAGCTTCCGATGTTTCCGCCTTCCTCGCCTGGTCCGCCGATCCTAACCTGGACGAGCGCCATGAGATCGGCGTGCGCGCCGTGCTCTTCCTGCTGTTCCTGAGCATCATCGCCATCGCCACGAAGCGTAAAATCTGGCGCGAAACGGCCTGAACCGCCGCGCCCCGGCAGCACCAGAACGGCGCCCCGCCCAGGGCGCCGTTTTTGTATCCCCATGGTCAAACCGGGGCAAAAACCCTAAACGGGCGCCACTTCATTCTCCAGCAAGGGTAACGGCATGTCTCACATCACCCCCGTCATCGGCATCATCGGCGGCTCCGGGCTGTATAATATCGAAGGCCTGACCAACACGCGCTGGGAGCGGGTCGCCACCCCCTGGGGCGAGGCCTCCGACGAGTTGCTGATCGGCGAATTCGCCGGCACCAAGGTTGTCTTTCTGCCCCGCCATGGCCGCGGTCATAAAACCCCGCCCAGCGCGCTCAACTACCGCGCCAATATTGATGCGCTGAAGCGCGTGGGGGTCACCGATATCATCTCCCTCTCCGCCGTCGGCTCGCTGAAGGAGGAACTCCCCCCCGGCCATTTCGTCATCGTTGACCAGTTCATCGACCGCTCCTTCGCGCGTGAAAAAAGCTTCTTTGGCCCCGGCTGCGTCGCGCATGTCTCCATGGCCCACCCCACCTGCCCGCGCCTGGGCGACGCGCTGGAAGCCACCGCCACGGACCTCGGCCTGCCGGTCACCCGCGGCGGCACCTACCTCGTCATGGAAGGCCCGCAATTCTCCACTTTGGCCGAGAGCAACCTCTACCGCTCCTGGGGCTGCTCGGTCATCGGCATGACCAACATGCCCGAGGCCAAGCTCGCCCGCGAGGCCGAGATCGACTACGCCAGCATCGCCATGGTGACCGATTACGACTGCTGGCACGAAGAGCACGACGCCGTGACGGTCGACGCCGTGGTGCGTGTGCTGCTGGACAACGCCGAGAAGGCCCGCAACCTGGTCAAATCCGTGCTGCCCAAAATCGGCGCCCCGCGCGGGCTCTGCCCCGCCGGCTGCGACCGCGCGCTGGAATACGCGCTCATCACCGCGCCGGAAGCCCGCGCCCCCGCCATGCTCGCGAAACTGGACGCGGTGGCCGGCCGCATCCTCTGACTTCATGAGGCCGCTTCACGCCCCCGGCTGCGGCCTCTTGGTTTTACCCCCGGCAAGCTGCTAGCCTGCGGCCATGATCCTCACCGGCGCGCTCGCGGCTTTCCTGCTCGCCTTTCCGGCGCTGTTCTCCATCGTCAACCCGCTGGGCGGCGCGATCATCTTCAATGAAGTCACCACCCAGCAGTCGCACGCCCAGCGCGTCGCGCTGGCCCGGCGCGTGGCGGTGTACTCCACCCTGGTCATGCTGGTCTCGCTCTGGGCCGGCACCTATATCCTCAGCTTCTTCGGCATTTCGCTCAACGCCCTGCGCATCGCCGGCGGCATCGTCGTCTCCATGCGCGCCTATGAGATGCTCTCAGCGCCCGATACCACCTCAGCGCGCAAGGAGCAGGAAGCCCGCCCGGTCGGCGAGGCGCACAGCCAGAATCTCGCCGGCTTCGCCTTCTTTCCGCTCACCCTGCCCTTCACCACCGGGCCGGGGACCATCGCGGTCGCCGTGTCGCTCGGCACCGTCCGGCCAGATGGCCTCGCCGCCATGGCGGCGTTCTACACCGGCGCCAGCCTCGCGGTTTTTGTCCTCTCGCTCCTCATCTGGCTCTCCTACACCACCGCGGACCGCATGGCCGCCATACTGGGCACCGTCGGGCGGCAGGTCACCTCGCGCATCGCGGCCTTTCTGCTGCTGGGCATCGGCGTACAAATCGCCCTCTCTGGCATCATTCCCGTATTGCACGAGGCGCTGGGCAGATAAGCGTAAAACCACAGGTGCAAGTTGTAAGCGCGCTTATAATGTAGTGCGCTATGAACCAGGACTTCGATCGCGACATGTTTGTGCTGCTGCATGATGTAGCCCGGCTGAGCCGCGTCGAGGCGGATAAGCGCGCCCGTGTGATGGGCATGACCCGCGCGCAATGGGGGCTGCTGCTGCGCCTGGCCCGCAACCCCGGCCTCAGCCAGAAGGAGGTCGCGGATATCCTGGAGGTCGAGCCGATCTCCGTTGCCCGGCTGGTGGACCGTCTGGCCGCCGCGGGTCTGGTGGAGCGCCGCGCCGACGAGCAGGACAGGCGCATCTGGCGCCTCCACCTGCTTCCGCGCGCCACCGCCATGCTGGAGGAAATCACCCGCCAGCGTGAAATTCTGGCAGCCTTCATTGCCGAGGGAATCTCCGACTCCACCCGTGAGACCATCATCGCCGGGCTGCAGCGCATGAAAACCAACTTATTGCAGGCAGAACCTGCCCCCGCCCTCAAGGAGCCGGCGTAATGTCCCAGGCGAACACCGTGGCACGGGAAAAAACCGCCCAGCCGGCCCCTCCCGGCGCCGAAGCCGTCCGGCACATCAACCGCAGCCGCCTGCTTCGCCCGCTGCTCATGTTCGGCGGCACGTTCCTCGTGCTCCTCGCCACACTCGCGTTCTGGCTCACCAGCGGGCGCTATGTCAGCTCCGACGACAGCTATGTCGACGCCGCGAAAGTCTCCCTCTCCACCGATGTCTCCGGCCTCGTCGCGGATGTCTATGTGCATGACAACCAGCATGTCACCGCTGGCCAGCCGCTGTTCAGCCTCAGCCAGACCGGCTTCAACATCGCCGTCGCCGCCGCGCGCGCGCAGCTGGCCCAAGCGGTGCTGGATGTAGAAGCCGCCAAGCGCGGCTATGCGCAGGCATTGGCCCAGATCGGCCAGCAAAAAATTCAAATCGCCCGCGATCAGGCAGACCTCGCCCGCTTTGCCGCCGTGGTCCGCAATGGCGGCGTCACCCGCTCAACCTTCGACGATGCGCAGTTCGCCCTCGCCGCCGATCAGGCCAAACTTGACGAGCTGCAACAAGCCGCCGGCCTGCAACTCACCAAACTCAGCGGCAACGCCGATATTCCCGTGCAGGACACCCCCGCCTACCAGAGCGCCGAGGCGGCATTGAACAACGCGCTGGTCTCGCGCAAGGACAGCGTGGTGCGCGCGCCCTACTCCGGCTATGTCACCCAGGTTGAGCAGTTGCAGCCGGGCATGTACCTCCCCGCCGGCACCGCCGCCTTCGGCCTCGTCTCGGATACCGATGTCTTCATCACCAGCCAGCCGAAAGAGAACGATCTCACCTGGGTGCGCGATGGCCAGAGCGTCACCATCACGGTGGACAGCTACCCCGGCCAGACCTGGAGGGGCGTGGTCGAGAGCATCAGCCCGGCCAGCGGCTCGGAATTCTCAATTCTCCCGGCGCAGAACTCCTCGGGCAACTGGGTCAAGGTGGTGCAGCGCATCCCCGTGCGCATCAAAATCACCTCCGGGCCGCAGGGTCTCCAACTGCGCGACGGCATGAGCGCGGAAGTCTCCATCGACACCCGCCATCACAGGCATCTTTCGGACCTGTTCTGATGCACCCCCCGCCCGGCGCGGACGAGGACACGCCAAACCGCGCCCTGCTCACCATCTGCCTGATGATCGCGACGCTGATGCAAGCGCTGGACTCCACCATCGCCAACGTGGCCCTGCCCTACATGCAGGGCACCTTGTCCGCCTCCTACGACCAGATCACCTGGGTGCTGACCTCCTACGTCGTCATGGCCGCGATCATGACCGCCCCGGTCGGCTGGCTCTCGGCGCGTTTTGGCCGCAAAAACCTCTTCATTACCTGCCTGGTGGGCTTCACCATCACCTCCATGCTCTGCGGCCTCGCCGGATCGCTGAACCAGATCGTCGTCTACCGCCTGCTGCAAGGCGCGTTCGGCGCGGCGCTGGTGCCGCTCAGCCAGTCCACCATGATGGACATCTACCCCGCCGCGCAGCGCGGTACCGCAATGTCCATCTGGGGCATGGGGGTCATGGTCGGCCCCATCCTGGGCCCCACGCTCGGCGGCTACCTCACCGCCAATTTTGACTGGCGCTACGTCTTCTTCGTCAACCTGCCGTTTGGCATCGCCGCCATCGCCGGGCTGGCGCTGCTCATGCCCAAAATTAAACCGCGCGGCACCAGCAAGTTCGACTGGACCGGCTTTGCCGTGCTCTCAATCGCCCTCTCCGGGCTGCAAATCGCGCTGGACCGCGGCCAGGAGCTGGACTGGTTCTCCTCAACCACCATCATCGCCTGCTTCATCATCGCGGGCCTCGGCTTCTACCTGTTCACCGTGCACATGCTCACCGCGCGCACCCCCTTCATCCCGCGCGCCGTGTTCGCCGACCGCAACTTCCTCGCCGCCCTCATCACCATGGGCTCGGTCGGCATGGTGCTGCTGGCCTCCTCGGCGCTGCTGGCGCCTTATCTGGAAAACCTCGGCAACTACCCGGTGGCAACCGCCGGCCTGATCATGGCCCCGCGCGGCGTGGGCACCATGGCCGCCATGCTGGTCGCGGGGCGGCTGGTCAACCGCAGCGATGCACGGCTCCTCATGCTTGCGGGCTACCTCATGCTGGGCTTTTCCATCTACATGCAGGAAGGCTGGACGCCCGATGTCAGCCAGACCTACATGGTGCTCACCATTTTCATCCAGGGCCTCGGGCTGGGCTTCGTCTTCGTGCCGCTGCAGGTCGTCGCCTTCTACACACTCCCGGCCGAACTGCGCACCCAGGGCACCTCTCTGCTCAGCCTGGTGCGCAATGTCGGCAGCGCGGTAGGCATCTCGCTCACCTCCGCGCTGTTGAGCCGCGCCACCCAATATGTCCATGCCGATCTGGCGCAATTCATCACCCCCTTCAGCCGGCCGCTGCAAACCGGCGGCGCGGTGAGCCGGCTGCTCAATCCCGCAACACCTCACGGCGCCGCGCTGCTCGATTCCATAATCAACACCCAGGCGCAGATCATTGCGTATATGGATGATTATAAATTTATGCTGTTCAGCACCATTCCCGCCATGGCCTGCCTGTTGCTGATGCGCCATCCAGAAACGAGTCATCCAGAAACGAGCAAGCCCGCCGCCGCCAGCCACACCGCTCTCGAATAACCTCCCGCCCCGGCTGTCGACAACCCAGCCTTAACTGCCGCATGGTAGCCACGGAGGGCACGGGCATTGGCGGATAATTTGCAGACCGAAATCATGGTAATCCGCCAGAGCGGATTGTTTCTCTCGCCGTGGTATCTTTCGCAACACCGCGAGGCCGAAGCCCGCGGCGAGGATGGCGTTTCGCATTTCTGCCAGATCGGCTGGCGCAGCGGCGCGCGGCCCAACCCGTATTTTGATCCCGCCTGGTATCTCGCCCAGAATCCTGAAATCGCCGCCGCCGGGGTTAACCCGCTGCTGCACTACATCGCCTTTGGCGACGCCGAGAGCCGCGACCCTTCGCCCTATTTCTCCGTGCGCTGGTACCGCGAAACCTATGGCCTGGACGCCAGGGATCTAACCCTGAAACACTATCTGGACCGCCGGTTCACCGGTCAGGTCAATCCGGTGCCATTGTTCGACGCCACCCATTACCTGGAACACAACCCGGACGTCGCGGCCGGCGGCGCCGACCCGTTCGAGCATTTTCTCATCTTCGGCGCCGCCGAGGGCCGCAACCCCTCAGCCGATTTTGACATCGCCTTCTACCGGAACCGTTACGATACGGTTCTCGGCGGCCAGAATCCGCTGCTGCACTATCTGGCCAATCGCGAGAGCGGCCAGTTCATGCCTGCCCGGCCCGCCCGCGAAGGGCTGATCCCCGCGGCGCTGAAACACGCCACCCGCCCCTCGCCGCATTTCGAGGAACTGCGGCCCGTCCCCGCCCACGCGAAACGCAAAGCCAAGCTGCTGGCCTACTACCTGCCGCAATTCCACCAGATCCCCGAAAACGATGCCTGGTGGGGCAAGGGCTTTACCGACTGGACCAACCTGGGCCGCGCCGTGGCGCGCTTCGCCGGGCATCTGCAACCGCGCGTCCCGCGCGACCTTGGCTATTACGCGCTGGACAATCCCCAAACCCTGCCCCGCCAGATCGCCCTGGCCAAGGCCGCCGGGCTTTCCGGCTTCGTCTTCTATACCTACTGGTTCAACCGCCACCGGCTTTTGGAGAAGCCGCTAGAGCAGCTTCTCAACGACCCGCGTTTGGATTTTCCCTTCTGCGTGATGTGGGCCAACGAAAACTGGACCCGCCGCTGGGACGGGCTGGAGCGCGAAGTGCTGATCGCGCAGGAATATCTGGAGAGCGACGATGCCGCGCTCACCGCCTGCTACGCACGCCTCTTCGCGGACCCGCGCTACATCCGCGTGCAGGGCCGCCCGCTCTGGATGATCTACCGCGTCACCCTCATCCCCGCCGCCGCCGCGCGCATCGCGAAATGGCGCCGGATGTTCCGCGAACTGCATAACGAAGACCCGATGATCATCATGGCCCAGAGCCTGGGCGATTACGACCCCGCGCCCTACGGTCTGGATGGCGCGGTGGAATTCCCCCCCCACAAGCTCAGCCAGGAAACCGAACGCCTCAACGGCACGCTCGACCTTCTGGACCCCGATTTCAGCGCCACGGTGCATGACTACGAAGCCCTCGCGCAAACCTCGCTGCGCATTCCCCCCCCGGATTATCCGCTGATCAAAACCATCGTCCCCGGCTGGGACAACGACCCGCGCCGCGAGGGCAAGGGCCTGGTTCTGCACGGCGCCACGCCGGACAAATACCAGGCATGGCTGGAAAAACTCGTAGACTACACCGCGAAGCATCCTTTCCATGGCGAGCGGATCCTGTGCGTGAACGCCTGGAACGAATGGGCCGAGGGTGCCTTCCTGGAACCCGACATTCACTTCGGCGCCGCCTTCCTCAACGCCACCGGCCGCGCCCTCTGCGAGCGCGCCACCACCGAATTTTCCGCCGGGATCCTGCTGATCGGGCATGATGCCCACCCGCACGGCGCGCAGCTTCTGCTGCTGCACATCGCACGCCACCTGCGCCACCAATGGGGCATCAAGGTGCATCTGCTGCTGCTCGGCGTCGGCCCGCTGCTCGGCCCGTATTACGAGACCGCCGATGTCGCCATCGCCTATGACAAAAC
>NZ_JABEVC010000211.1 GCF_013044125.1 Acidocella sp.
CTCACCGGCCGGGGCGCCGCAGGGGTCCAGCCCCAGGGCGGCGACGGAGCTGGTATAGACGCTGCGCTCCACCCCGGCGGCGGCGGCGGCGCGAAAAAGGGCGGCTGAGCCGTCGATATTCACGCGGCGCATGGCGGCTTCATCGGGAACCCATAGCCGGTAGTCCGCCGCGACGTGGAAGAGATAGCGGCAGCCTTGCAGCGCGGGGGCGAAGGTGGCGGGGGCCGCCAGGTCCAGCGGGACGATTTCGGCGGGCAGGCCCGCCAGGTTGCGCGGGTCGCTCCCGGGGCGCGTGGTGAGGCGCAGCCTGTGCCCGGCGCGGTGCAGCGCGCGCGCCACGGCGGCGCCGACGAACCCGGTGGCACCCGTCACAAGCGTTACATCGTCCGCGCTCAAGCTTTTACTCCGCCATGCATCATGCAGTCTCTTTATTTGGCGCGTGGCCGCCCCGCCAGTCCCACCGGGGGCGCCATGTATAAATTCCTGGCCTGCTGCGGTAGAAGCCGGGCAGTTTTTAATGAACCCCTGAGCAGGCAAGAGGAGCTGTCATGGATGATTCGAGCATCGCCGCCGCGGATTTCAAGGCGCGGCATTGGGATTTTGCGCAACCGGGGCAGATTAAGCCGGGGAGCGAGGCGCATTACCAGATGATGACGCGGCTGCTGGAGGAGACCTACAACCCCTACAAGCCGGCGGTGCTGGACTGGCCTGTGCTGGATGCGGAGACCAAGGCGCGCATCACCTCGCTGCCGATCTGGGATATCGCGGTGCAGACCGAGATCAAAGCCTCGATGCGCATCGAGGCGTTTGCGAAAACGGTGAAGAACCCGGCCTTGCGGGCGGCGCTGCTGCATATGGCGGGGGAGGAACGGCGCCACCGAGATGTGCTCTCCCGGCTGGTGGCGGCCTATGACATTCCGATGCAGCCCGATGAGGACTACGTGCTGCCGGTGGATGCGGAATGGGGGTTCATGGTAACCGGCTATTCGGAATGCGTGGATAGTTTTTTTGCCTATGGGCTGTTTGAGATGGCCCGGCGCTCCGGCTATTTTCCGCTGGAGCTGGTGGAGACGTTCGAGCCCGTGGTGCAGGAAGAGGGGCGGCATATTCTGTTTTTCACCAACTGGATCGCCTGGCACAAGGCGAACATGCCGCTGTGGCGGCGGCCTTATTTTGCGCTGAAAACGGCGGCGGTATGGGCTTTTCTCATCTGGGAGCGTATCGGGATCGCGCGCGATGTGGATGGGCTGGAGGGCGCGGATGCGAATTTCACCATCAACGGGTCGAAGGCATTGAGCGATGAAATGGACCCGGCGGTGCTGATCGATATTTGTTTGCAGGAGGATAAGCGGCGCATGGCGGGTTATGATGCGCGGCTGCTCCGCCCCACCACCATGCCGCGGCTGGCAAGGCTGGCGCGGCTGTTCGTGCGCCCTAAGAAACGGCTGGCCGCGGTTTGAAGCGCCATCTGCGGCTGCTGCCGGCAGCCTTTGCGCTTGCTGGTGTCGCGGTGGTCACGGGGCTGGTGATATATTACGGCGCGGCGGATGTGCTGCGGGTGCTGGCCTCGGTGAAGCTCTCGGGGTTTGGCCTGTATACTCTGGTGCAGCTGGGGATTCTGCTGGGGCTGGGGCTATGCTGGCGCATGGTTTTGCGTAGCCGGATGCGCGGCAGCTTCTGGCTGTGCGTGTGGGGCCGCATGGTGCGCGACGCGACCGGCGAGTTTCTGCCGTTCAGCCAGGTGGGGGGCTATGTGCTGGGCGCGCGGGTGATGGCGTTGCACGGCGTGCGGATTGCCGATGCCACGGCCTCCACCCTGGCGGATATCACCACTGAGTTTCTCGCGCAGCTGATGTTTATCGGCATTGGGCTTGCCATATTGGCGCGCAAGTCGCCTTCCAGCGATTTGCTGGTGCCGGTGGCGGTGGGGCTGTGTGTGGCGGTGGTGCTGGGGGTTGGGTTGATCCTGGCGCAGCAGGGCAGCGGGGCGAAGATTTTCCGGGCGCTGGCCTCAAAGATCGCGGGGCAGACGGGCGAGGGGGCGTCGCTGAGCATCGACAGGCTGCAGACCTCGCTCAATATCATGTATGGCGAGCGCGACCGGCTGGCCTATGGCGCGCTGCTGCATCTGGTGTGCTGGTTTGGCACCGCGACGGCTTCTTTTGTAGGGTTTCATGCGATGGGGGTGCCGCTGAGCTTTGTCGATGCCATATGTATCGAGGCGATGCTGCATGCGATCATGGCGCTGGCGTTTTTTGTGCCGGGCCGGGTGGGGATACAGGAGGCGGCGTATACGCTGCTGGGCGGGATTTTTGGGGTGCCGCCGGATGTGGCGCTTTCGCTCTCGCTGATGCGCCGGGCGCGCGATTTTGTGATCGCGGTGCCGGTGCTGGTGGCGTGGCAGGCAATTGAGGTGAAGCGGTTGAAGAAAGCCGCGTTCTGAGTTTTTGGAGGGTGGCGGATGTCGATTCTCGGATGGATTGTGTTGGGATTGCTGGCTGGGTGGATTGGCAGCCATATTGTCGATAACCGCGGCAAGGGGCCGATGCTGGATATGGTGCTCGGCATTGTGGGCGCGCTGGTGGGCGGCAAGATTTTCATGGTGCTGGGCGCAGCGCCGGTGAGCGGGGTTAATTTCTACAGCCTGTTCGTCTCGGTGGTGGGGGCGGTTGTGGTGCTGGTGGCTTATCATGCGGTGATGGGCAACCGCCGGCTTTGAATGGCGCCGTGGGCGGGGTGAGCGTGGGGGCGCGGCTGCGCACCATGTGGCTGATGTTTTTCATGGCGGGGATCGGGATTTCCGTCTGGGCGATTACGGTACCGTATTCCAAGATAAAATTTGACCTGAGCGATGGGACGCTGGGGATCGTGCTGTTCGCGGGGGGGATTGGCGGGCTGGTGGGGATGCCCTTTGCCGGAATGGCGGTTGGCCGCTGGGGCAGCCGGGCCGTGCTGGTGGCGGTTTCAACCGGGGTTGGAGTGTTGTTGCCGTTTCTGGTGAGCGCGCATTCGGCCCTGGAGTTCACCGCATTGTTGTTTGTGTACGGCACGCTGTTCGGCGCGCTGGATATTGCGCTTAATGCCCAGGGCGCGGTGGTGGAGCGCATGAGCGGGCGGCTGCAGATGTCAGGTTTTCATGCCTGTTACAGCCTGGGCAGCCTGGCGGTGGCGGTGGCAAGTTTTTTGCTGCTGCGGCTGGGGGTGTCCTACGC
>NZ_JABEVC010000212.1 GCF_013044125.1 Acidocella sp.
ATCATCCAACACGACAGCAACCGCGCGCCCCTTCGCCATTCCAGCCTCCTCGTACAAAACCCAGCCAGAATGTAGCCTATTTATCGATCAGGACACTAGATCATAATGGCCTGGTGAGGGGTTGCTCTCTCTCTCGTCGCGCCGGAGAGCGTGAAAGTCTCGTTTTTTCAGGTCACCTGTCCCGAATAAGACGAATAAGGCGAATAATATCCACATCCACCCAAACACAAAAAACCGTTGGCCGTATAGATAATTTGGGCTTTATGTTTCTGCTCGGTATGGTGGCGTAAAGGTGGGGCTTAAATGGCAGATATCGATGATCCGGCAGCGATAGCGACAGGGGAAGCCAGCGCTGGCGTGGCGTTTGATGAGGAAACTTACCTGCGCCTGAACCCAGATGTTCGTTTGGCTGTGGCCAGTGGGGGCTTCCATTCAGGGCGGGAGCATTACGAAAGATACGGCCGCGCAGAGGGTAGGCCCTTCATAATGCCGCAAGGCGGTGTGCGCGGGCGCATCGTGATGACGGCCTCGCCTGATACCCGTCGAGAAAAAGTGAAACTTCCCGCCGCGGCGGTTGATGCGGTCCAACTGTCTCGTTCCGGCGGCATTTATGTTGTCGGATGGATTAACGATGTCAGCGACAGGCTGGACAGTCTGGACCTGTATTTTTCCAACTGGTCGGTTTCCCTCGACGGCAACAGCCTGGCACGTGAACGCAGGGAGGACGCAGAGGTTGCCTTGGCCAATGGGGGCCGGCATCCTTACGGATGGTGGGGCTTCATGTTTGCAGCCAGACGGCTGCCGGCCGGGGTGTGCAGCGTGGTGCTGCGGCTTAAATCCGGCACAGAACTCAGCTTCATGGTCACGGCCGAGATGCTGGAGGACCAGGAGATGCGCAAAGCCACGCTGACGCATCTTGTGCAAGCCAAGTATTTTGGCAACCCGTATTTTGATGCCGTGGCGGCGATTGATGCCGCCATCGGCGAACAGATGGCGGATTTTAACAAGATGCTAAGCCGCCGCGCGGTAAATGCGCCGTATGCCGAGCGCTTTGGCGCGACAGGGCGGAGCTATAAAGGCTCGATTATCGTGTGCCTTTACGGCAAAGCGGAATATATGTTCCTGCAACAGGCGCTGTTCTCGAAAATTCCGGGCATTCAGGATTATGAATTCATCTACGTGCTCAACAGCCCCTGGATTGCCGAGCAGACGCTGCGTGAGGCAAAACGCTGCGCGTTGATCTATGGATTGGATATGAGTGTCGTGGTCCTTAACAGCAACGCTGGATTCGGTGCCGCCAATAATGCCGCCGCCCAATTTGCAAGCTCTAACCGGTTGTTGATCATGAACCCGGATGTGTTCCCCTACGATAAGGACTGGGCGGAAAAACACACCATGCTGATTGAGACCCTGCCGCATGAACAGACCGCGCTGTTTGGCGCGCCGCTGTATTATGATGATGGGTCGCTGATGCATGCGGGCATGTATTTTTGCGAAGATACGATGCCTGTTTTTGCCGGGCACCGTAAGCGCGAGACCAGTATTTTGCGCGTTGAACATTATGGCAAGGGCGCACCGCCGGAGACGGCGGCGTTTTTAAAACCCCGGCCGGTTCCCGCGGTCACGGGCGCGTTTATGTCTGTGCAGCGGGCCTGGTTTGAGCAGCTTGGCGGCTTCACGCAGGATTATGTGTTTGGCCATTATGAGGATGCGGATTTGTGCCTGAAAAGCATTGAGGCCGGGTGCCTGCCGTGGCTGCATGATATCCGCCTCTGGCATTTGGAGGGCAAGGGCTCGGCGCGCCGCCCACAGCATGAAGGTGGATCAGTCGTTAATCGCTGGCTGTTTAGCCGTAGCTGGGGCGAAATGGTCCGTAATAGCCTGCTGGGGCCACAGCCCGGTTATGCCGGTCTGGGTGGAGAGGCTGCGCCATGAAGGTTTTGCTGGTTAGCCTCTATCACCCCGAACTGGTGCGGGGCGGTGCGCAGACAGTGGCTTATGAATTGTTCCAGGGTTTGCGCGAAAGGCCGGATGTGGAGCCGGTATTGCTGGCTTCCATCGACCAGTCCTCGCCAGCGCTTTACAAAAGCGGCGCGCGCATAACAGGATTTGATGGCAGGCCGGATGAGTATCTCTTGCTCACCCAGGAATATGATTATGTTTGGGAGAAGAGCGGCAGTGTACTGCTGGCGGAAGCCTATGCGGAGTTTTTGCTGCTGATTAAGCCCGATGTGGTGCATTTTCATCATTTTCTGACCATCGGCATTGATTTTTTAACCCTGACGCGCCGGGTGCTGCCCGAGGTGAAAATTGTATTCACCGCGCATGAGTTCCTGACCATCTGCCCCGCCAACGGGCATATGGTGCGGCGTACCGACGCCTCGCTTTGTTCGCGCGCCTCTGCTGTGCGCTGCCACCAATGTTTGCCGGACCGCGCGCCGGAACATTATTTTATGCGCGAAATGTGGATGAAGCGGCATCTGGAAGCAGTGGATATTTTTACCACGCCCAGCCGGTTCATGATCGGCCAGTTTGAGAACTGGGGCCTGGAGCGCTCGAAATTTGTGCATGTTACCAACGGGCTGTTACCACGTGGCGTGCAGCCCCCGGCGGCCTCAGCCGGGGGGCGGCGCAACCGCTTTGGTTTTTTTGCGCAGCTGGTAGACGCCAAGGGGCTGCATGTTTTGCTGCAAGCGGTGACATTGCTTCGCGCCAGCGGGTTTAACGATTTTATCGTTGAGATCAATGGAGATAACATCCAGTTTGCAACGCCGGCACGGCGCCGGGAGATTGAGGACTTTCTTGCCGCCGAAGAGGCGTTGCCGCTGGCGGCGCGGAACGTAATTTTTAACGGCTCCTACCACCATGACCAATTGCGCGGGCGCATGGCGCGGGTGGACTGGGTCGTGGTGCCCTCAGTATGGTGGGAAATTTTCTGCCTGGTGATCTCGGAAGCCTGGAGCTTTGGCCGGCCGGTGATCGCCTCTAACGTCGGCGGCCCGGCGGAGCGCATTACCGATGGTGTGGACGGCTTGTTGTTCGAGATGGGCGATGCCCGCGCTTTGGCTGAAACCATCCGCCGCGCCTGCACTGAGAAGGGCTTGTGGGACAGCCTGGCAGCCGGGATTACGCCGCCCGCCAGCCGTGCGGAGATGGTGGCAGGGTTTTTGGAGGTTTATGAGGGCGTAAACGTAAGCGCGGCGGCGGCGTAACAGGATGTTATCGAGTCAGCGCTGGCGAGAAATGGGCCTACTTGTAAAAAAGGTTGCGGTAATCACGGACGCAATCTCGCCGGAGTTTTTTTCCCCCCGCTGGCAGCGTTATTATGGTGGTTTGTTTGGTCCGGAAAATCTGCATGTTATCACATATGCAGGTATGAAACCGTTGTTTCGCGACGTTCAAATGGGCAATATCTGGGAGGTAAACAGGCCATACGATGATAAATTGCGGGTTGATTTGATCGCTGATTTCATAGCTGTATTGCTAAATAGCTACGATGTAGTGCTGCGCTGCGATGTTGATGAATTTTTATTCCCTGACCCGGGCAGATTTTTGAATCTCGCTGATTTTGTGGAAAAAAATAAGCAACCCTATGTTACAGCGCGCGGAGTGGATGTGATTGAGTTGGAAGATGATCCCCCGCTTGATTCGAATGCTCCTGTTTTGGGAAATCAGCGGCACTATGGCCTACGTTCGGCAGCCTTGAACAAGACGTGTCTGACGACGGTGCCTTTGCGTTGGGCTCCTGGATTTCATGGTGCGAATGCATCCCCACATTTTTCATATCTATATAATTTCCACCTTAAATGGGCAGATATTAAAGCGCGAATAACCTGGAACGAAAAAATGCTCACAGGTCTCACGCCGGGTACGTCTGAGCATACATACTTTGCGGTTGGTGCGGAGCATTTACTCAGTGTCGCAAAATTCTTCTCGAATAAACCGAAGTTGGGAGAAGAGACAGAAGGTGAATTTGACCGGCGTTTTCTTGATTCAGTGAATGTTCATCAGGAGAGCCAGATATATCAGGGAGAATTTATAACTCAGGATTTTTTGTTTTCCCTTGAGAAACAGTTTAATACCCCTGCCGCTGATTTTTAACGCAGGCAGGCTTATCATGTCGTCTAACGGCTAGCATTACAGTTGTGATTTTTTAGTTGCGAAACGGCTTGACCTCTGAATCAATAGGTCACCATGATTCGGAGATTTCGGATGGTGGGTGCATCGATTGAGACGACGCTCCAAATCGTCGCGGGCGTGAACGCCCCCGTGGATGCTCTGCATTTGGGGGCGGCCCGTGTGCGTGCGCGGTGCGCATCCCACCGGGCGGTCTGCGCCGTTCTGCGGCCAACGGTGGGCATGCGGTGGGACGCCCAAAAACGCAAACGGGCCGGTCATCGCTGACCGGCCCGTTTTCGCTTGAATTTCAAGGAGAAAATGGCGCGCCCGAAGAGATTCGAACTCCTGACCCTCAGATTCGTAGTCTGATGCTCTATCCAGCTGAGCTACGGGCGCGTACCGCCGGGGTGTAACCGAAGCGTCGCGGTCAGGCAACCCCGCCTGGTTGATTAAATGGTGTTGAGCTCCGCGAGCAACGCATCCCCCATCTCCGAGGTGGAAATTTTTGCCCGGCCGGGCATCGCGATGTCCGGCGTGCGCCCGGCTTTGGCCAGTACGTTCTCCACGGCCCGTTCGATCAGCGCGGCGTTTGCCTCCATATCGAAGGAATAGCGCAGCATCAGCGCCAGGCTCAAAATCTGCGCGAGCGGGTTGGCAAGCCCCTTACCCGCGATGTCAGGCGCCGAGCCGTGGATCGGCTCGTAGAACCCTGGGCGGCGCCCTGCGGCGTCCACGGCGCCCAGCGTGGCTGAGGGCAGCAGCCCGAGCGAGCCTGTGAGCATGGCCGCGAGGTCGGAGAGAATGTCGCCAAACAGGTTCCCGGTTACAATCACGTCAAACTGCCGCGGATTTTTGGCCAGCTGCATGGCGCAGTTGTCGGCATACATATGGCTGAGCTGCACATCCGGATACTCGGCAGCGTGCAGCGTCGTCATCACCTGGCGCCACAGCAGCCCGCTTTCCATCACATTGGCTTTCTCCACGCTGCACACGCGGCCCTGGCGCTTGCGCGCCAGCTCGAACGCCACCCGCCCCACGCGCTCGATCTCACCCGTGGTATAAACCTCGGTGTTCACGCCGCGCTTGCTGCCGTCCGGCAGGGTCTCGATGCCGCGCGGCTCGCCGAAATAAATCCCGCCGATCAACTCGCGCACGATCATGATATCCAGCCCGCGCACCAGTTCCGGCTTCAGCGAGCTGGCATCCACCAGCGCATCGAACACCTTCGCCGGGCGCAGGTTGGCGAACACGCCCATCTCCTTGCGCAGTTTCAGCAGCGCCGCCTCCGGGCGGATATCGAAGGGTACGGTGTCCCACTTCGGCCCGCCGACGGAGCCGAACAACACCGCATCCGCCGCCAGCGCATGCGCCAAGGCGGCCTCGGTCAGCGGCACGCCGTGCGCATCGATGGAAGCGCCGCCGACCAGCTCCTCGGTGATCGCGAAGTCTACCCGGCCGGTTTTTTGCAGCCAGTCCAGCACGCGCTTGGCCTGCGCCATCACTTCGGGGCCAATGCCGTCGCCCGGCATCAGCAACAGGTTCTTACGCTCGCTCATGTTTTCTCAGACTCCGTTAATTGCCGGCTTCCAGCTCGGGGTTTTGGCTTCATAGGCATCAATCGCGGCGGCATGCTCCAGCGTCAGGCCGATATCGTCGAGTCCGTTCAGCAGGCAGTGCTTGCGGAAAGCATCCACCTCGAAATGGATCTCCTCGCCGTCGGGGCGCACCACCACCTGCTTTTCCAGGTCTATGGTCAGGCGCGCGTTGGCGCCCTGCGCCGCGTCGTCCATCAGCTGTTCGCAGACATCCGCCGGCAGCACGATCGGCAGAATGCCGTTCTTGAAGCAGTTGCCATGGAAAATATCAGCGAAGCTCGGCGCGATCACGCAACGGATGCCAAAATCCAGCAGCGCCCAGGGCGCATGCTCGCGTGAGGAACCGCAGCCGAAATTATCCCCGGCGACGAGGATTTGCGCCTGGCGGTATTTCGGCTGGTTGAGCACGAACGCAGAATTTTCCGAACCATCGGCATTGTAGCGCATATCGGCGAACAGGCTCTTGCCCAGCCCGCTGCGCTTGATGGTCTTCAAAAACCGCGCGGGGATGATTTTGTCCGTATCCACATTCGCCAGGTTCAGCGGCGCTGCCGGGGCGGTGAGGTGGGTGAATTTTTCCATTACACAAGCTCCCGGACATCGGTGAGAACGCCGGTGACGGCGGCGGCGGCGGCCATGGCGGGGGAGAGCAGGTGCGTGCGCCCGCCCGGCCCCTGGCGGCCCTCAAAATTGCGGTTTGAGGTGCTGGCGCAACGCTGGCCGGGGGTCAGCTTGTCCGGGTTCATGCCCAGACACATCGAGCACCCGGCCTCGCGCCATTCAAACCCGGCATCGGTGAAGATTTTCGCCAGCCCCTCGGCCTCGGCCTGCGCCTTCACCAGCCCTGAGCCCGGCACCACCAGCACGCGCACACCCGGCGCCACATGGCGGCCCTTGGCCACGGCGGCGGCGGCGCGCATGTCCTCAATCCGCGAGTTGGTACAGGAGCCGATGAACACCACATCCACCTTGGTCCCGGCGATCTTCTGGCCCGCCTGCAGGTCCATATAGCGCAGCATCTGCTGCATCTGGGCGCGGCGCGCCTCGTCGGGCTCGCCCGCCGGGTCGGGCACCGTGCCGGTAATGGGGATCACGGCCTCCGGGCTGGTCCCCCAGGTTACCTGCGGCACAATCCCGGCGGCATCCAGCACCACGATCTTGTCATAATGCGCGCCCGCATCGCTCGGCAGCGTCTTCCAATACGCCACGGCCTTCTCAAAATCCTCGCCCTTGGGCGCATACGGCCGGCCTTTGATGTACTCAAATGTCGTCTCGTCCGGCGCGATCAGCCCGGCCCGCGCGCCCGCCTCGATGCTCATGTTGCAAACGGTCAGCCGCCCGGCCATGTCCAGCGCCCTGATCGCCTCGCCGCCGAACTCAATGACATGCCCGGTGCCGCCTGCGGTCCCGATCTTGCCGATAATCGCCAGCACAATGTCCTTGCCGGTGCAGCCGGGGGGCAGCACGCCGTCCACCCGCACCAGCATGTTCTTCGCCGGCTTCTGCAACAAGGTCTGCGTCGCCAGCACATGCTCCACCTCGGAGGTGCCGATGCCAAACGCCAGCGCCCCGAGCGCGCCATGCGTGCTGGTGTGCGAATCGCCGCAGACAATGGTGAAACCGGGCAGCGAAATTCCCTGCTCCGGGCCGATTACATGCACGATTCCCTGGCGCGCGTCGCTCACCGGAAAATACGGCACCCCGAACGCGGCGACATTCGCCTCCAGCGTCTCGATCTGCAGCTTGCTCTCCGGCTCGTTGATCCCGTTCAGCCGGTCCGCGTCGGTGGGGATATTATGGTCAACCACCGCAATGGTCTCATCCACGCGCCGAACCTTGCGCCCCGCCAGCCGCAACCCCTCAAACGCCTGCGGTGAGGTCACCTCATGCACCAAATGCCGGTCGATATAGAGAACGCATGTGCCGTCTTCTAAACGGTCCACCACATGCGCATCCCAAATCTTGTCAAATAAAGTCCGTGACATCGACACCGCACCTCCTGAGTTAGGAAGTTCAGGGGAGCCGACCCGAAGAGCCACCTATTCGCTAACAGGCGCACCCACGGTGCGACGCCTCTGGACCCCTGCGAAGGGCCGCGCCCTTCGATCCGCGATAGTTAAGGGTTTTGGGAGGGAGGGGTAACGCCCATGAGCTAAGGGGCGCCCCCTGCCTTGCTTACTCCGCCGGAGCGGCTTCGACTTCGCGGGCCTTCTCGGCGATACGGGCGGATTTACCGCGGCGGCCGCGCAGGTAATAGAGCTTGGCGCGGCGCACATCGCCACGGCGCATCACATGAATTTCCGAGATGGTCGGGGCATAAAGCTGGAAAATACGTTCCACGCCTTCGCCATAGGAGATTTTACGCACGGTGAAGGAGGAGTTGATGCCGCGGTTCGAGCGCGCGATGCACACGCCCTCGAAAGCCTGCACGCGCGAGCGCTCGCCTTCCTTCACGTTGACGCTGACGCGCACGGTGTCACCTGGGGCGAACGGCGGGATCGGCTTGCCGGCTGTAAGCTTGGCGATCTGTTCGGCGTCGATGGTCTGAATAATGTTCATGGTCGGGTCCTTTTCGAAAGCGGTGTTTAGGGTGCCGGGGCACCAGATGCAATGTATTGGTTGTACAGGTCCGGTCTGCGGGTTTTCGTGGTTTGGCGGGCAGCCGCCAGCCGCCAGGCGGCGATGGCGGCATGGTTGCCCGAGGTGAGCGTCTCCGGCACGGCGCGCTCCGCCCAGACGGCCGGGCGGGTGTAATGCGGGTATTCCAGCAGCGGGGCGCTAAAGCTTTCCTCCACCGCGCTTATCGCGGCACCCATGACGCCCGGCAGCAGCCGGATCGCCGCGTCGAGCAGCACCAGCGCCGCAATCTCCCCGCCGGAGAGGATATAGTCCCCGATGGAGACCTCCTCGGCCTGGCGGGCGTCGATCACGCGCTGGTCGATCCCCTCGAAGCGCCCGCACAGCAGGATCACCCCAGGCCCTTCGGCCAGTTCGCGCACCCGCTTTTGCGTCAGTGGCGCGCCGCGCGGTGTCAGCACGATGAGCGGACGTTTATCCGCCACCGAGCCGAGGGTGGCATCTGCCACTGAACCGATGGCCGCATCCAGCACATCCGGCCGCATCACCATCCCGGCCCCGCCGCCGAAGGGCGTGTCATCCACGCTGCGGTGGCGGCCCAGCCCAAAGTCACGAATATCCGTAACCTTCAGGCTCCAGCTACCCGCCTCCATGGCCTTGCCCGCCAGGGACTCGCCTAGCGGCCCAGGAAACATGGACGGGAAAATGGTCAGTACATCGGCGCGCCAGCTCATGATGGCACCACGACTTCAACCGGAGGCGCCACTGTTACATGTCCGGCGGCAATATCCACCACCGGCACGGCCGCGCGGGTAAAGGGCACCAGCAGCCCGCCCGGAGAAATCTCCAGGCTCGTGCCGCCGCCATAGTCATGCACGGCGGTGATGCTGCCGATCTCCCCCCCGGCCTCGTTACGGGCCTTCAGGCCGATAAGGTCAGCGAGGTAGAATTCTTCCTCATCAGGGGCTGGCAGCGCCGCGCGTGGGGCAAAAAGCTCGGTATTGGTGAGCTTTTCCACCTCAGAGCGGTCGGTGATCGCGCGGTTCCCCCTGGCCGTGATCTCGCTCAGCTGCGCGACATTGCCGTGCAGCCACTCCAGCGAAAACCGCCGGCCGCTCCGGTCGCTCAGCGGATACTCAGCCAGCGCGTCCGGGTCCGCGGTGTAGGCATTCACCCGCACCAGCCCCCGCACGCCATGTGGCTTGCCGATCACGCCCATCAGGATCAACCGCTCGTTCACCTAACGGCCTTTAATTAAGCGGCGGCCTTCGCGCGCGCGGCGGCGCGTTCCTGCGCCTTCTTCTTCGGCGCGGACTGCTTCGGCTGCTCCGGATACACCGGCATCGCGATCAGCCCGGCCTTGCCGAGGAATTTGGCAACGCGGTCAGTCGGCTGCGCGCCATTGGCGATCCAATGGGTCAGGCGCTCGCTCACCAGCGTCACGCGCTCGGCGTGCTCGGCGGGCAGCATCGGGTTATAGGTGCCCACGCGCTCGATGAACTTGCCATCGCGCGGGCTGTTCGCATCCGCGATCACGATATGGTAGAACGGGCGCTTCTTCGCGCCGGCGCGCGACAGACGAATTTTAACAGACATGGTAACTCCTCAAGGTTAAACGGTAAAACTTCAAAACGGGCGGCGGCCGCCCTTGGCCTGGCCCATGGCGGCCTGCATCTGGCGCATCATCGCCTCCTGGCCGCCGGCTTTATTCATGCGTTTCATCATGGTGGACATGTCATCAAACTGCTTCAACAGCTTGTTGACCTCCTGCACCGATGTGCCAGACCCCGCCGCCACCCGCTTCTTGCGGCTGGCTTTCAGCAGGTCCGGGTTGCGGCGCTCGGCCTTGGTCATCGAGCTGATAATCGCGGCCTGGCGCTTGAACATGGTGGTATCGAGATTGGCATCCTCGATCTGCTTCTTGATCTTGCCGACGCCGGGCAGCATGCCCAAAATCCCCGACAGCGACCCCATTTTGGATATCTGCTTGAGCTGCGAGGCATAATCGTCAAGGTCGAACTTGCCCTTGGCCATGCGCTTGGCGAGCTTCTCAGCCTCCGCCTGGTCGATATTCTGCGCCGCCCGCTCCACCAGGCCGACAATATCGCCCATGCCGAGAATCCGCCCGGCAATCCGCTCGGGGTTGAACTCATCCAGCGCATCCAGCTTCTCGCCGGTACCCGCGAGCTTGATCGGCGCGCCGGTCACCGCGCGCATGGAGAGCGCGGCGCCGCCACGGGCATCGCCGTCGAGCCGGGTCATCACGATGCCAGTAATCCCCAGCGCCTGATTAAAGGCGGTGGCGGTGGTCACCGCGTCCTGGCCGGTCATGGCGTCGACCACCAGCAGAGTCTCGACCGGATTCACGGCAAAGCGGATGGATTTGACTTCCTCCATCAGCGCCGCGTCGATGGAGAGCCGCCCCGCGGTATCCAAAATCACCACGTCGAACACTTCGCGCCGCGCCACATCCATGGCCCGCTGCGCGATCTGCAACGGGCTCTGCCCGGCGATAATCGGCAGGCTCGCCACCTCGGCGCGCTGCGCCAGCTGCTCCAGCTGCAACTGCGCCGCCGGGCGTTGCGTATCCAGGCTCGCCAGCAACACCTTCTTGCGCTCGCGCGTGCGCAGCCGCAGCGCCAGCTTGCCCGAGGTGGTGGTTTTGCCTGAACCCTGCAAGCCAACCATGAGGATGGGAATAGGCGAGGGGGCCAGCAGATTAACCGGCACCACCGCGCCGCCGAGCGCCTCAACCAGCGCATCGTTGACGATTTTGACAACCATCTGCCCCGGCGAGACCGAGCGCAGCACTTCCGCGCCCACGGCCTTTTCCTTCACCGTGGCGATAAAATCCTTCACCACCGGCAGCGCGACGTCAGCATCCAGCAGCGCTAGGCGGATCTCCCGCAGCGCCTCGGTCACATCAGCCTCGGACAAACTCCCCCGTCGGCGGAGCCGGTCAAAAACCTCACCTAATTTGCCCGACAGCGTGTCGAACATGCTCTACCACCCTCACAACGCAAAACGCGCCGTGGTGCGAACCCTCGCAGCACGGCGGACGAATGTTTGCACCCCGTAGAGCCGGGGGGCGGCAAAGTCAAGGCGGGGGCGGGGCATCCCGAACGCTGACATAGCGTAGGATGGGTGAGCGCAGCGTAACCCATCAATCCCCCGGCCTTCCGAGATAGCGATGGGTAGCGCTGCGCTCACCCATCCTACGCTTGCTTTGACGGATTAGCGACGATGCATCTACATTCTACGGCATGACGCAAAAAAAAGCCTTGAATTGGGGATTTGGGGTCGCTCTCACATGCTTTTTAGCAGGACTCCCGTTGAGCTGGACAGGGAATCAAATTGAGCTTGGCCATATTTTAATGTGGTTATCCGTTGCGGTATTAATAACTTCGGGCGCGGTATTTGCTTTTGAGAACTTTTGGAAGGCAGAAATGACGGAGGAAAAATCAGGGGCAATTTCAGGTGGGAATGTCGGTGTGAATTCGGGAACAATTCATTATCATGCTCCTGTTTATGTTGCGGCAATTCCAAATAGTAACCTCGCCCAGAGAGACCCTGATGGTATTTATCAACACGGCCAAATCGTTGCCACCGTACAAGGGGCAAACGTCAATGTTGCGCATGGGACAATTACATTTCAAACTATTCGTTCTACCACGGGAACAGCTAATCCGGATATTGAATGCGAATACAGAGATTGGGTCATAATGTGCCCTGACCTCCCAAGGCCGCGGCCTAACGTGAACGCGGCAACGTTTGCATTAATGGTATTAGGTGGATCAGCAACGATTATTAGACAACGAACATAATTCTTGCTCGTTAAGCCACCCGCGCCACCTCAGCCCCAACCCCCACC
>NZ_JABEVC010000213.1 GCF_013044125.1 Acidocella sp.
CATCCGGCGCCACGCACCCGGCCATTGCCAGCAGCAGCGCCAGGGATTTACGCAAGATCCCTGAACATTTCGCGAAGCGCGAACTCATTGGCCTCGCACAGCCCGCGTTCGGTGATCAGCCCCGAGACCAGCCGCGCCGGCGTCACATCAAACGCCGGGTTCGCCGCCGGGCTGTCCTTGGGCACCACGCGGATCGTCGCGATCGAACCATCGAGCGCGCGCCCGGTCATCGTCGTCACTTCCGAAGCGGCGCGTTCCTCGATGGGAATATCGGCGAGACCATCGCTGATCGTCCAATCGATGGTGGAGGAGGGCAGCGCGACCCAGAACGGCACGCCATTGTCGCGCGCCGCCAGCGCCTTGAGATAGGTGCCGATCTTGTTGGCGACATCGCCCGCGCGCGTCACGCGGTCGGTGCCGACGATCACCAGGTCCACATCCCCGCGCTGCATCATGTGCCCGCCCGCGTTGTCGGCGATCACGGTGTGATTGACGCCATGTTTACCAAGCTCCCAGGCGGTGAGCGAGGCGCCCTGGTTGCGCGGGCGCGTCTCCTCCACCCACACATGCACATCAATGCCCGCATCATGCGCCATATAGATCGGCGCCAGCGCCGTGCCCCAGTCCACCGTGGCGATCCACCCGGCGTTGCAATGGGTGAGCACATTCACCCGCCGCCCGCTGGCCGCGCGGGCTGCGATCAACGGCAGGCCATGCCTGCCGATGGCCTGGTTGGTCGCCGCATCCTCATCGCAAATCGCCGCCGCCTCGCCGTAGGCCGCCGCCGTGCGCGCGGCGGGGCTGAGCGGCTGCAACGCCTGCTGCATGCGCGCCAGCGCCCAGCGCAGGTTAATCGCGGTTGGCCGCGTGGCGCCCAATACCGCGATGGCATTGGCAAGGCTTGCATCCGATGCATCAGCGCGCATCGCCAGCGCCACGCCATAAGCCGCGGAGGCGCCGATCAGCGGCGCGCCGCGCACCAGCATGGCCTTTATCGCATGCGCGACACCTTCCATCGTGGTCAGCCGCGCAAGGTCGATCGACCAGGGCAGCTTGGTCTGGTCGATAATGCGGACCGACCAGCGATCCGTGTCATCCACCCAGATCGAACGAAAGGGCGTGCCGTCAATTTTCATCGTATCGTGTCCTAAAGTTTTTGGTGCAGTGCGCAGACCAAGGTGAATAACCGCCGGGCGGTTGGAAAATCAATCACCACCTTGCCGGCGAGCCGTTCAATCATCAGCTCCGCGCCTTCATTATGCAGGCCGCGCCGGCCCATATCGATCGCCTGAATGCGCGCCTCGCGGCCTTCGGCGATGGCGCTGGCGTAGCTGTCGAGCAGCATCTGGTAATCCTTGATCAACATTTTGAACGGCCCCATCGCCAGCATCACGGCGACCACGGGGGCATCCTGGGCATCGCGGATATCAAAAACGAGCCTGCCCTCCTGGATGGAAAGATGCAGGATGCTTTGCAGCCCGGGGTGCGCGGCGGGGTGAAACTCGTTCTCCGCCTGCAAGTCAGCGACAGCCTGCTCCCGGTCGGCTTCCTGCAAGGCCGAGATCCGGTGCAGCGGTCCGCCCTCCAGGATCACGCGCGTCAACTGTCCCGTTGTTTCAGCCATTGGGAACCTCTCGCTTCATGCCAAGTTTCAGCATAATCCCGATCACGGCGCCCTTCGCCATGCGCAGGGCAACCATGCACACCAGCGCCAGCATGGCCAGCAGCACGCCTGCCATTAAAATGCCCGGATGATAGTCGCCTCTATAAAAAAACACGAGAAACAAGGCGAGCACATGCAGCACGATCAGCATGGCGATGTAGGGCGGCGCGTCATCGGAGGGCATGTCGCCCAAAGGTGCGGCGCAGTGCAGGCAGCGTTTATGCACCTTGAGGTAACCATCGAAGATAGGCGCCGTGCCGCAATTCGGGCAACGGCCCATGATGCCGCGGCCGATGGTGGCGGGCCAGCTATCCGCCGCCCATCCAGTTTTGGCGTGCGTCCCGGCGGGTGGCCAGCTTTCAAAATCCGGTTGGTAGTCTTGCGGTTTGTTCATGGGCTGCATTAGTCACCGCATTGCGCCCAAGTTCAAGCGCCGGACGAACATGGCGGCGGTATCGCGCCCCGGGCGTGGTTTTCAGGCAACGGTTGCTGCGTTGCGCGCGGGAAATGCCGGGCGTGAATTTCCCGGATGCGCGCCCCGCAGCATCTCCGTCAGGCGGTTGTGCATGTGCCTGCGGCGCGGGGTTTTGTTTTTCTTAAGCAATGTGTTTTGTCTTGCCAAACGCACGAAGCATGCGGCCGGATTGATTCCGGAGCGATTTTTTTGCACGGACCACAAAAAAGTGATCGAATCAGAGCATTTTATGACGCTTTTTATTGACAGCGCGGTGCGACGGGCGGAATAGCGATTCTTGCGTGCGTCGCGCGATTCGCGCCGCAACCGAGTCAACATCGTATCGGTCGAGAGGCCCCGCACGCGAACAGGAAAAAGGGTCACAGACCGTGACAAGAGACGATCCAGTGCCGGACGCCAAAGAACCGAACTTCATTCACCCTGATCAAGGAGCAAATCCCGTGACCATCGAAGACACCACCGAAAC
>NZ_JABEVC010000033.1 GCF_013044125.1 Acidocella sp.
GCAACCAGCCACACGCTGGGCGGCTTCATCCTCATTGATAAAATCACCAACGCCACGGTGGCGGCCGGCATGCTGCACTTCGCTCTGCGCCGCTCGCAGAATGTCCACTGGCAGGCGCTCGATGTCTCGCGCGAGACGCATGCGGCCCTGAAGAACCAGAAGCCGGCGGTGCTGTGGTTCACCGGCCTCTCGGGTGCGGGCAAATCCACCATCGCCAATCTGGTCGAGAAGAAGCTGGTCCGCATGAACCGCCATACCTTCCTGCTCGACGGCGACAACGTGCGCCACGGTCTCAACAAGGACCTTGGCTTTACCGAGACCGACCGCATTGAGAACATCCGCCGCGTGGGCGAGGTCGCCAAGCTGATGACCGATGCCGGGCTGATCGTGATCACCGCCTTCATCAGCCCCTTCCGCGCCGAGCGGCAGATGGTGCGCGAGATGATGGCACCCGGCGAGTTCATCGAGATCCATATCGACACGCCATTGGCCGACGCCGAGGCGCGCGACGTGAAGGGGCTCTACAAAAAAGCCCGCAGCGGGGCGCTGAAGAATTTCACCGGCATCGACTCTCCCTACGAGCCGCCGCAGACCCCTGAAATCCGCATCGACACCACACGGCAAACCCCCGGGCAGGCGGCGGATCTCATCATCGAAAGACTGATCCCATGAACGACACGGCACTCGCCAGGCACCTGGCCGCAACCGCGGGCAGCCTGCTGCTCACCCTGCAACACTCCGGCCTGTTCTCCGCCAAGGCGCTGGGCAAGGCGGGGGACCGCGTGGCCAACGCCTTCCTCATGGAAGCGCTGGCGGCCCAACGGCCCGATGACGCGGTGCTCTGCGAGGAAGAAAAGGACAACGCCGCCCGCCTCTCGGCCAGCCGGGTCTGGATCATAGACCCGCTGGACGGCACCCGCGAATATGGAGAAGCCCGCTCCGATTGGGCGGTGCATGTCGCCCTGGCGGTGGACGGCGCCCCAGCAACCGGCGCGGTGGCGCTGCCCGCCCTGGGGCTGACCCTGACCTCCGAGCCCGGCCACATCATCCCCCCCGCCGGCGCTAGACCGCGCATGCTGGTCAGCCGCACCCGCCCCGCCGCCGAGGCCCTGGCGGTGGCGCAGGCTCTGGGCGCCGAGCTGGTGCCCATGGGCTCGGCCGGCGCCAAGGCCATGGCCGTTTTGCGCGGCGAGGCCGATATCTATCTGCATTCCGGCGGGCAGTATGAATGGGACAACTGCGCCCCCGCCGCCGTGGCGCTCGCCGCCGGGCTGCACGCCTCGCGCATCGATGGCACCGCCCTCACCTACAACAACGCCGACCCATACCTGCCGGACCTGCTGATCTGCCGCAAGGAAGACGCCGGGCGAATTCTTGCGCTGCTATAAAACCGGCCTCCGCATTGCGGGAATGCGGATTGTGCCTATCTCTGGCGCATAATTTCATGCTTCTTCCCGATGATGCCCAAGACTGACGAATTACTCTTTGCGCTGAAAACCTTCGCCGGCGCGATGACGGCGCTATGGATTTCACTGTGGCTGGGGCTCGAGAATCCCTATTGGGCGATGGCGACCGCCTTCATCGTGGCGCAACCGCTCACCGGGGCCATGCGCTCCAAGGCCGTATACCGTTTCATCGGCACGCTGGTCGGCGCCACCGCCGCCGTGGTCATCATCCCCAATCTGGTCAACGCGCCCCTGCTGGCCAGCCTGGCGATGGCGCTATGGGTCGGCTTTTGCCTCTACCTCTCCCTGCTGGACCGCACACCGCGCGCCTACATGTTCATGCTGGCAGGCTACACGGCCGGAATCATCGGCTTTCCCAGCGTCGCCGCCCCCGGGCTCATCTTCCAGACCGCCCTCACCCGCGTCGAGGAAATCTACATCGGCATCGCCTGCACCACGGTGGCCGGCACGGTCTTCTTTCCGCGCGGGCTGGGGCCTGTGCTGGCCCGGCGCGTCGCCGGCTGGGTGCGTCCGGGCATCGAGTGGGCAACGGCGGCGCTGGAGGGCCGCTGCGACGCCCCGGAGGTGCATGCCGCGCGGCGCAAGCTCGCCATGGAGGCAACCGACGTGGCGATGATGACGACACAGCTCGCCTACGATACCTCGAACCTGCAATCCGCCGTTCCCTACATCACCCAGCTGCGAATCTACATGCTGAGCATGATGCCGGTGCTCAGTTCCATCGGCGACCGCGTGGCCCAGCTGCGCCGCCACGGCGGCATCACCCCGGCGCTGCAAAAAACGCTCGACGCCACCGCCGCCTGGATGCAAATCGGCGGGCCGGAAGATGCCGGCGCCCTGCACGGCCAGATCCGCGCCCTGGAGGATACCGACCTCTCCTGGACCGGGCTGCTGCGCGCCAGCCTCGCCATGCGGCTGAGCGAGCTGGTGAGCATCATCCATCATGAGCGCGCCATCCGCCGCCATGTCTTCGATGGCGACGTGGCGCCGCAAAGCGCCGTGATAAAGGCTGAATTCATCGCCGTGGCAGCGCAACTGCGCGACCACGGGCTGGCGCTCTTCTCCGCCCTCTCCACCGCGCTGGCGATCCTGCTTGTCTGCGCGGTCTGGATCGTCACGGCCTGGCCCGCCGGTGCCGGCGCAGCCGTGATGGTCGCCGTCGCCGGCTCGTTCTTCGCCGCACAGGACGACCCCGCCCCCGCCATCGCCCTGATGAGCCGCAACGCGGTCATCGCGACACTCGGCTCAGGCTTCTACACCTTCCTGGTGTTGCCGCGCATGGAGACCTTCGCCGAGCTGGCGCTGGTGCTGCTGCCCGCCGGGCTCATCATCGGCATCCTTGTCTCCCGCCCGGCCACCTTTGGCACCGGCATGCTGCTGGGCGCCATCGGCTCCACCAATCTGGCGCTGGACAACACCTATTCCGGCAATTTCGCCACCTACCTCAACAACACCGCCGCCTTGCTCATTGGCATCACCTCCGCTCTGGTGGTCACCCGGCTCATCCGCTCCGTCGGCGCGGCCTGGAGCGCGCGGCGGGTCATCAAGGCCGGCTGGCGCGACATCGCCGCCGCCGCCGGGGCCAAGGAGCCGGGCGACCCCGCGGTGCTCAGCGGGCGCATGCTGGACCGCTTCGGCCTGCTGGTGCCAAGGCTGGCTTCCATCCCCGCCGGAACCGACATCGCCGCCGCCGACGTGCTGCAAGACCTGCGCGTGGGGCTGAACGTGATCGGCCTGCAACGCTGCATGTCCACCCTCTCCCCGCAGGCGCAGGCGCAATGCGCCGCCGTGCTGGAGGGTGTTGCCGCCCACTACCGCGGCAACCCCCTCGCCCCGCCGCCGCCCGGCCTGCTCACCGCCATTGATGAGGCGACTTACGCGGCCGCTTTTGATACCCATGTGCACAAGGAGGCGCTGATGATGCTATCGGGACTGCGCAGCGTGCTGTTCGCCCCCGCCCCGCCGCCCGCGCTGGCGGGATGGACCAGCCCATGATCGGCGAGATCGACCTTTACGGCGTATTGTTCCCGCCCTTGCTGGTGTGGCTCGGCATCGCCCTGCTGTTCTCCACCCTGCTGCGCGCGGGGCTCAAGCGCCTCGGCCTCTACCGCTTCGTCTGGCACCGCCCGTTGTTCGACCTGGCGCTGCTGATTATCCTGCTGGGCTGCGTGAGCCTGGCGATGAACCGCTTTTTCTAGGGCGATATCCGGTTGGGTTGAGCTGGAAAGTTCAACCTAACCGGATGAAATTGCCCGCCAAAACATAACCAGAGCCTTTCCGTGCGAGCGGAAATTGCTCTAGAAACGGATCCCCATGAACACCGCATCGTTTCCGCTCCGCTTCCTTGTAACCCTGGTGATCGTGCTGATCGCCGCCGCCATCGGCTGGCAGCTCTGGGTCTATTACATGCAAGACCCCTGGACCCGCGACGGCCGCGTGCGCGCCGACACCGTGGAGCTGGCCCCCGATGTCTCCGGCCCGGTGGTGCAGGTGTTCGTGAAGGACAACCAGGCGGTCAAGGCAGGGGATAAACTGTTCCAGATCGACCCCACCCGCTTCACCCTGGCGCTGGCGCAGGCGCAGGCCCAGCTGCTCAAGGCCAAGGCGGCAATGGAGGACGCCCAGCGCACCGCCAGCCGCTACGCCGCCGTCTCCAACAACGCGGTCTCCAGCCTCACGCGCGATACCGCCGGCACCGCCGCGCTGGAAGCCGCCGCCGACTACCAGCA
>NZ_JABEVC010000214.1 GCF_013044125.1 Acidocella sp.
GAGGAAAAAACAAAAGGGTACGGCGCCACTCATCGAGCAGCGCGCGCTGCCCGGCTTTTGCGGCAGCGCGGGCCGTTTGGCAACCCCGTTCCCTGCATGGCGCGCTCTATATTATTAAGAGCCCGGGTTATTTTGCACCGCAGGGCGAAGGCGGGATGCTCAGGTGCGTCAACTTCGCGGTCATCACGAAATCTCCGAAGTCGAGGCTCATGTCATCGGCCACGCCATCCGCGAAATAGCGCATCTGGCTGCGGAAGTCAGGGTTTTCATCGTCGTTTTTGCGTTCGTAGAAGGCGATGTCCACATCGGCGCTCGGCAGGGCGGCCAGCGCCGGATAGGTATTGGGCATGGGACCGTGATGGCCCAGAATGGCGACGAAGGTGGCCTGGGCGCCATCCGCCGTGGTGCCGTCAAACAGGGTGGGCGAGATGAATTTTTCTCCCGCCGCACCCGCGGCCAGCAGCGCCTCGGTATGGGCCATGGGGAAAAGCGTGCCCGGCGGCATCCGCAGCGTGGTGTTGGCCGGGGTGGTATAAGCGATGATGCCCGAGCCGTCCGCCGCGGTGTGGGTGGCGGTTCCGGCATCATCGATCTGCTCTTTGCCGTCATTGTCGCGCTCGCGCAGGGTGAAGGTGAGGGTTTTGCCGTCCTTGCTCTCCCAGGTGATGTAGTCCGTGACAGTCTTGGTCAACGAGCCGTCGACGCCGCGCACCAGCAGGGTCATGTGCTGGGTGGTGGCCCAGCCGGTGCAACCGTCCACCACATCAAAGCTCAACTGCCCGGTGGCGCCGGTGATGTCATGCGTACGGACTTTGGAGAGCTCAAGTGTGTAGAGCGCGTGCTGGCCCGTGAGGCCGGCCGCATTGGCCAAGCCAGGGGCGAGCAGACCGAGGAGAGCGAGAGGAAGTTTCATGGGCGTATAATGACTTGTCCTCGCAGGGCGTCAAACACGATTGCGCCCCCTGCCCTTGCGCAGCGCCGGGTCGTAGCCGCCACCGCCCGGCCCCATTGGCACCGGGCCACGGTTTTTTTGCGGGCGGGGCGGCGGCGGCGGCGGGGCGATGCCCAGCACCAGCGCTTCCAGGCGCTTGATCTCGTCGCGCAGGCGGGCCGCCTCCTCGAACTCCAGATCGCCGGCGGCCTTGCGCATGCGGGTCTCCAGCGTGGCGATGGTGGCGCCCAGATCCTTGCCGACGAATTCGTCAAGGCTGGAGTCTTTCACCGGCGAGACGGTGACATAATCCTGCTCGAACACTGAGTGGATCACCTCGCCGATGTTCTTGCGAATGCTCTGCGGGGTGATGCCATGCGCTTCGTTCCAGGCGGTCTGCTTGGCGCGGCGGCGCGCGGTTTCGTCCAGCGCCTGTTTCAGGCTGCGGGTCATCACATCGGCGTAGAGGATCACGCGGCCATCCACATTGCGCGCGGCGCGGCCGATGGTTTGCACCAGCGAGGTGACGGAGCGCAAAAAGCCTTCCTTGTCGGCATCGAGAATCGCGACCAGCATGCACTCGGGAATATCCAGCCCCTCGCGCAGCAGATTGATGCCGACCAGAACATCGTAGGCGCCAAGACGGAGATCGCGGATGATCTCGATGCGCTCCAGCGTGTCGATATCCGAGTGCAGGTAGCGCACGCGCACGCCCTGCTCGGTGAGATATTCGGTGAGGTCCTCGGCCATCCGCTTGGTCAGCGTGGTGACCAGCACGCGCCCACCCAGGGCGGATACCTTCTTGCATTCGCCCAGCAGATCATCAACCTGATGCTCCACGGGACGGATTTCCGTCACCGGGTCCACCAGGCCGGTGGGGCGGATGATCTGCTCGGCAAACACCCCCTGCGTGCGCTCCAGCTCCCACGGCCCCGGCGTGGCGGAGACGAACACCGACTGCGGGCGGAATTTTTCCCATTCCTCGAATTTGAGCGGGCGGTTGTCCATGCAGCTGGGCAGGCGGAAGCCGTAATCGGCCAGGGTGGATTTGCGCGAGAAATCGCCTTTGAACATGCCGCCGATCTGCGGTACGGTGACATGGGATTCATCGACCACCAGCAGCGCGTTCTCGGGCAGGTATTCAAACAACGTCGGCGGCGGCTCGCCAGGGTTGCGGCCCGAGAGGTAGCGCGAGTAGTTTTCGATTCCTTTGCAGGCGCCTGTGGTTTCCATCATTTCGATATCGAATGTGGTGCGCTGTTGCAGACGTTCGGCTTCCAGCAGCTTGCCGTCCGCGACGAACTCATCCAGCCGGTCCTTCAGCTCTCGCTTGATGCGGGTGATCGCCTGGGTGAGCGTGGGGCGCGGGGTAACATAATGGCTGTTGGCATAGATGCTGATGTTCTCCAAAACCGCCGTCTGCTCGCCGGTCAGCGGGTCGAATTCGGAGATTTTCTCGATCTCGTCACCAAATAACGTAACCCGCCAGGCGCGGTCCTCATACTGGCTGGGGAAGATATCCACCACCTCGCCACGCAGGCGGAACGAGCCGCGCGCGAAGGCGGCATCGTTGCGGCGGTATTGCAGATCCACCAGCGCCTTGGCCAGTGTGTCGCGGTCTATGCTGCCGCCGGTTTCCAGCCGCACCACCATCTTGGAATAGGTCTCGACCGAGCCAATGCCATAGATGCAGGAAACAGAAGCAACAATCACCACGTCCGCACGTTCCAGCAACGCCTGCGTGGCGGCGTGGCGCATACGGTCGATCGTTTCGTTGATTGCGGAATCTTTTTCGATATAGGTATCCGAGCGCGGGACATACGCCTCAGGCTGGTAATAATCGTAATAGGAGACGAAATATTCCACCGCGTTGTCGGGAAAGAAGGATTTCATCTCCGCATACAACTGCGCCGCCAGGGTTTTGTTGGGCGCCAGCACCAAAGTCGGGCGCTGGATGCGCTCGATCACCTTGGCCATGGTGAAGGTTTTGCCCGAGCCGGTGACTCCCAGCAGAACCTGGTCGCGCTCGCCCTGCGCGATGCCGGCCACCAGCTGCGCGATGGCGGCGGGCTGGTCGCCGCTGGGCTCGAATTCCGACACCACCCGCAACGGCTTCAACGGCGCGCGGGGCGATGGCTTCTCAGGGATGAAAGTGACAGGGGCGGTGGCTGAAAAAGCAGACATGGCGCAGTATATGGCCCGCGCGCCAGGCAATGGAAGGGGCGGCGGCTGGCGCCGCCCGCAGAGAATAAGCCTATTTCTTGAAGAGTGTCTTCATTTCGTTCATGGCCTCGGAGAAGCGGTGGTTGAGCTTCTCCATGGCCTCGGAATTCGCCTTCTGGATCAAATCGCCCAGTTCGCGGGTGTTGGAAACCGCGTTCTCATACGCCTGCTTCAGCAGGTCAGCCTGCTTGGCGGCGCGGGCAGCGGGCGCATCGCTCACGGAGATATCCTTCAACGTCTCGGTCAGGCCGCTCATGGTGGACTGCATGATCTCCATGTGCCGGCGGGCGACAGCCTGCGCGCCTTCAAGCGCCACCCGGTTGGCCTCCGACAGTGCCTCCAGATTGCGCTTGTGCGCAGCCAGCACGGCTTCCATGTCGGGCAGCGCCGGGGTCTTAATCTCCTTAAAGAACTTGGTGAAATCAAAGTCCTTCATCGCGGTGGGCAAGGTGAAAGCGGAATCTGTTTGCTTGGAAGTCGGTTTTTCAGCCATGGATCATATCCTTTTCACGTTGGCGGCAGACCGGAGCCCCGGCCTGCGTCACGCTACCCCAGAAGCCGCCTGGGTGGAAGGCAAATCCGTTGCGTATGCCGCGGGCGGCGGGGCGGCAAAGCGCACGGCCAGGGCGTCCGCCTGGGCCAGCGCCTTGTCCACCGCGGCCATGGTCGCGGCCAGATCGGGGGTTTCATCACGCAGCCAGGCGCGCGCGCCGTAGCCCCAGACCAGCGCCAGGCCGCGCTTGCGCACCTCCCCGCGCAGACCAGTGGCGGAGACGCCTGCGGCCTCCAGCAACCACCCCATGGACTCCACCGTGGCATGGGCTAGGCAAAGCCCCAGTGACGGCGCGGCGGGCAGGAAGCGCAGCAGTGCCACCACCCCATCGCGGTGCAGCTGCAAAAAATCGAACCGGCGTAGCAACATGTCAAACAGCCGGTCGCGCACGGCGCCTTCCGCCAGGGCGCCCTGCAAGGCATGGCAATCGGCCATCTCGCCAAACTTGCGCAAAATCGCGCCGCAGGAGCCAAAGCGCGCCCGTGCCGTGCCCAGGTCCAGCCCCGCGTGCAACGCCGCCGCGGCAGGGGAGACTTTGCGCCACCCGTCCTGCGCCCCCAGGGCGAACGCCGCGCTTACCAACGCCTGATCGAAATCCGTATCTGTCATGGGAGGAATGTAGAAGCGGTTCAGATGCTTGCCAATGGCCGGCGGCGCTTAAACGGCCTCGGCCAGGCCGTTGCGGAACATCTCCGCCAGCCCGAGGTAATGCGGCACGGTTTCATCCCAGCTGGCGCGCTCGGCGCTGGTCATCACGCGCGAGAGCTTGGCGGGGCTGCCGATCCAGAGTTCCTGCGCGCCGATGCGCTTGCCAGGGCCAAGCAGGCCGCGCGCGCCAAGCAACCCGGCCTCTTCGACCACCGCGCCGTCCAGCACGGTGGCGCCCATACCGATGAACGCGCGATTGTGCAATTTGCAGGCATGCACGATGGCGCCGTGGCCAATGGTCACATCCTCGCCAATGTCGGTGAGGTATTCGCCATGGTCAACATGGATGACCGTGCCATCCTGAATGTTGCTGCGGGCGCCAACGATGATGGGGTTGGTGTCCGCGCGGAGCACACAGTTGAACCAGATGTTGGCGCCGGGGCCAACACGCACGTCACCGATCAGCACGGCGGTCGGGGCGATCCAGGCGGTGGGATGAATCCGGGGAGCAACGCCGCCCAGGGCGTAGAGCAAACCCGAGGGTTTGGGGGAAATATAGGATTCGGGCATCAGCTGTCTCCGAGCATGAGTTTGAGGTTCTGCACGGCGGCGCCAGAGGCGCCTTTGCCGAGATTATCAAGCCGCGCGATGAGCACCGCCTGCTCGAAAGCACCGTTGGCGCAGACGAAGATTTCAAGCTGGTTGGTGTCGTTCAGGGCGTCGGGCTCCAGCGTGCCGCCGTAAATTCCGGGATGGGTGATGATGCCGGGCGCGTGGTCGTAATGCTCGCGGTACGCCTCGGAAATTTCATGCGCGGTAGGGGTGCCGGGAAGCTGGTCCAGGAACAGCGGAATGCACACCAGCATGCCCTGCGCGAAATGCCCGACCGAGGGAACGAACAAAGGCCGGCGCGAAAGGCCGGAGAGCACCATGATCTCAGGAATGTGCTTATGCGCCAGACCCAGGCCGTAAAGCTCAAACGCGGGGCCGTTGGTGGCCTCGTGCGAGGCGATCATCGCCTTGCCGCCACCCGAGTACCCCGAGACGGCGTTGATGCTCAGGTGCTGGCCGTGCGGCAGCAACCCCGCCTGGATGAGCGGATGCAGCAGCGCGATGGCGCCGGTGGCATAGCAGCCGGGGTTGGCAACCCTGGTGGCGGCGGCGATTTTGCCCGGCTGGGCGGCATCCAGCTCCGCAAAGCCGTATACCCAGCCGGGGGCGATCCGGTGCGCGGTGCTCGCATCCAGGATTCGCGCGCCGGGCGGGGCCAGTTCCACCGCCTCGCGCGCCGCCTCATCGGGCAGGCACAGCACGGAGACATCGGCCCCGGCCATGGCCTCGGCGCGGGCCTTTGGCTCCTTGCGGTGAGCCTCCTCCAAGGTGATCAGCTCTATGCCCGCCATACCGCGCAGCCGCTGCGCGATGCCCAGACCCGTGGTGCCGGCTTGTCCGTCGATAAAAATACGTGCGCTCATAACCTTCTCTTATCATGGCGTTGCCGCTGTGCTAGGCGGGCGCGTACTAATAACAGGAAACTTTACGCATGTCAGAATCCGCTCCCCCGGCCCAGCCGCCTCTCGTCCTCAACATCCAGTACACGAAGGATCTTTCCTTCGAGGTGCCGAACGCGCCCGCGATTTATACCCAGCTGCGCGCCGCCCCGGCGGTGAACATCAACCTGGATGTGCAGGTCAAGCGCATTCAGGAAGGTCAGGACGTGTTCGAGGTCGCGCTGGCGATTCGCGCCGAGGGCAGCATTGCCCAAGCCCCCAATGGCGCCACTGAGGAGAAGCCGGTGATCGTGTTCATCGCGGACCTGGTGTATGCCGGTGTGTTCACGCTGCATGAAATCCCGGAAAACCAGCAGGAGCCTGTGCTGCTGGTGGAATGCCCGCGCCTGCTCTTCCCTTTCGCGCGCAACATCCTGGCCGATATCACCCGCGACGGCAGCTTCCCGCCGGTGATGCTCGGGCCGATTGACTTCGTCGGGCTATGGCATTCCCGCCGCGGCCACGCCGCCGCCGCCGCGAACGCTGAAACCGCGCAGACACATTAGAGTGCGATCGTTTGAGGTTCGCTCAACTGAGCGAGCCGAAAGCGTGAATCGCCCTCTGAAAAATGCCCAGTGCGATCGTTTGAGGTTCGCTCAACTGAGCGAGCCGAAAGCGTGAATCGCCCTCTGACAAACGCCCCAACCCTGAACGGCGCGCCTTACGGTGCGCCGTTTTTATTTGGCGGCTACACGGGGATGAAAATTTTCTTCTTCACGGCAGGGCGCTTGCCCCCCAGGCCATGCATGAATTCCACCACCGCATCGGTATTCCAGTTCGCAGCCCCATCAAGCCGCGCCACCAGCTGGCCGGCGGCATTGATAACGATGGTGACGGGAATGCCGTCAGTATTCAGCACATTCATGTTATCGCCGTTGGGGTCGAGCAGGATAGGCAGATCCGTGATGCCGTGGCTGGCATAAAACGGCGCCACCGCGGCGGCGCCCTCCAGATCGATCGACACGGGGAGAATCAGCGTGCCGCTGGCCTTCAGCCTGGGCGCCAGCATGGCGAAGGTGGGCAGCTCCGCGACGCACGGGCCGCACCAAGTGGCCCACAGGTTCACCAGCAGCGGGTGCCCGGCGTAATCCGCCAGCCTGAGGTGTTTGCCCTTGGCGTTGGTGAACACCATCGGCGGCGCGGTGACGGGGGCCATCCGGGTCATCGCCGCCGCGGCGTCCGGCAGATCCGATTCCGCGATCTGGGCCGCGGAAGATTTGCCCCAGCCCGCGGCGGCGGCTAGACCAGCGGCGGCGGCGATAATGGATCGCCGGGACATCAACAATGGACGAACGGGTTTGACGGACAAAAGCGAGACTCCAACGACCGGGAAACTGCAATGGGGTGGCCGGTTTGGTGCCGGACCCGCCGCCGTGATGCAAGCGATTAATGTATCCATCGGGTTTGACTCCCGTTTATGGGCCGAGGACATTGCCGGCAGCCGCGCGCATGCGGCCATGCTGGGCGCACAAAAAATCCTGACTCATGAGGATGTTGCCGCCATTGACGCCGGTCTGGCGGACATCGCCGCCGAGATCGGGGCCGGAACATTTAAATTTTCGGACACGCTGGAGGACATCCACACCAACGTGGAGGTGCGGCTGACCGAGCGCATCGGCGAGGCGGCGCGCCGCCTGCATGCCGGGCGCAGCCGTAACGACCAGGTGGCGACGGATTTCCGCCTCTGGGTGCGCCGCGCGATCGATGATGTGAGCACGC
>NZ_JABEVC010000215.1 GCF_013044125.1 Acidocella sp.
AACAGCGCCAGCATGAAGCCGCAGAACTGGCTGCCCACATCGCCCATGAAAATCCGCGCGCGCGGAAAATTGAACGGCAGAAACCCCAGCACGCCGCCCGCCAGCAGCAGCGATGCGGTGTAGATGAAAAACCCGCCGTATCTCCCCGCGATCCCGGCCAGGAACAGGCAGGCGATCAGCGTCACCCCGGCGGCCAGGCCATTCAGCCCGTCGATGAAGTTCATCGCGTTGGTGACAAACAACAGAAACAGCAAGGTGAGCGGCATGCCCGCCCAGCCGAGGTTGAGCACACCGTAATATGGCAGTGCCAGCGTGGGCATCCACAACCCGGCGGCGATGGCGGCAATTGCCGCAGCGAATTGTCCGCTCAGTTTGATCACAAATGAGAGATCGAGCAGATCGTCGAGAAATGAGACCCCCGCCATCAGGAACGCGGCGCCGATGACGCCAAGAAAATACCCCTCCGCGATGCGCGAGACCTGGCCATAGCGGTGCAATAGCAGCACGCCGAGCATGAAGGCGGCGACAATCCCCACCCCGCCGGATTTGGGTGTGACGCGGCTGTGTGCCTTGCGGGCGGCGGGATGGTCCGGCACCCCGGCGGCGACCATTGCGCGCACGATAATGGCCGAAAAAATGGCCAGCCCGGCCATCAGGGCGATATGCCGGGGCAGGGCGAGCAGGCCGAGGGAGATGGCGGGATTCATGCGCGGCGGACCATGGCTGAAAGCCGCGCAAATTTGAAGATGCCGAGAATTGATGACAACCGCCTGCCGCGGGGGCTTGTCTGCGCCATGCGGCCAAGCCAGAACCGTTTTCAGGAGAATGGGAGGCACCAGCGTGAAGATTGCGATCATCGGCGGCGGCTATGTTGGCTTGGTCTCGGGCGCTTGTTTCGCTGAGTTCGGCGTCTCGGTCTCAGTGGTGGAGGCTGATGCCGCCAAGCGCGCCATGCTGCTGAAGGGCGAAATCCCCATCTATGAGCCGGGGCTGGACCGGCTGGTGGCCGAAAACACCGCCGCCGGGCGCCTGAGCTTCCCCGTCACGCTGGAGGAGGGCATCGCCGGGGCGGAGGCCGTGTTCATCGCGGTCGGCACCCCCACCCGCCGTGGTGATGGCCATGCCGACCTCACCTATGTCTTCGCCGCGGTGGAGCAGGTGCTGCGCGCGTTGGACCATCCGGCGGTGATCGTCACCAAATCCACCGTGCCGGTGGGCACCGGGCGCAAAATCGCGGAGCTGGCGCAAAGGCTGCGGCCCGATCTCGCGATCGAGGTGGCGGCCAACCCGGAGTTTCTGCGCGAGGGCAGCGCGATCACCGATTTCATGCGGCCGGACCGCGTGGTGGTGGGGGCCGAGAGCGAGCGCGCCCGCGAGGTGCTGCAACGGCTCTACCGCCCGCTTTATCTGCGCGAGGCACCCATCGTCTTCACCGGGCTGGAGAGTGCCGAGCTGACCAAATACGCCGCCAACGGCTTCCTGGCGATGAAGATCACCTTCATCAATGAAATGGCCGATCTGTGCGAGAAACTGGGCGCGGATGTGAACGACGTGGCGCGCGGCATCGGGCTGGATGGCCGTATTGGCCGCAAGTTCCTGCATGCCGGGCCTGGATTCGGCGGCTCCTGCTTCCCCAAGGACACGCTGGCGCTGATGCGCATCGCCGAGGAGGCTGGCGCGCCCTCGCGGCTTATCGAGTCCGTGGTGGCGGTGAACGACGCGCGCAAAGAGGCGATGGCGGGGCGCGTGGTGGCGGCCTGCGGCGGGAGCGTGCGGGGCTTGCGCATCGCCGTGCTGGGCCTGGCCTTCAAGCCCGAGACCGACGACATGCGCGAGGCGCCCTCGCTGCCGCTGATCCACGGGCTGGCCGCCGCCGGCGCGCAGGTTACGGCGTTTGACCCCGAGGCGATGGCCGGCGCGAAGCCGCTGCTGCCGGAAACCGTGGCCTACGCCACGGGCACCGCGGAAGCCCTGAACGGCGCCGATGCGCTGGTGCTCGTCACCGAATGGAACGAATTCCGCGCCCTGGCGCCGGCGGCCCTCAGGGCGTTGATGCGCGGAAATACCGTGATTGACCTGCGCAATGTGTTCGACCCCCAGGCCATGCGCGACGCGGGATTTGCCTATCATGGCATTGGCCGGGCATAAAACACCGCCATGCTGCCTCCTCAACCGCCTGTTCTCAAGGATAGCGCTCATTGACTGCCGTTCACACGCATTATCCGGATTTCGCCAACCCCGAGCTGCTCGAAAAAATCCCCCTCTCGGCGCGCACGATTCTCGACGTCGGCTGCGCCCAGGGGGCGCTCGGCGCTGACTATCTGTGCCGCAACCCCAGGGCGCGGGTGCTCGGCATCGACCTTGACGAGGATGCCGCCGCTCACGCCAGGGAGCGGATTTCCGAGGTGTTCTGCGGCGACGTTGAAAAGAACCCGATGCCCTTCAACGTGCCCGAAGGGATTGACTGCATCATCTACGGCGATGTGCTGGAGCATCTCGTCGATCCATGGGCGCTGCTGAAGGAACACGCGAAATACCTCTCGCCCGAGGGCGCCGTGCTGGTCTGCATGCCCAATGTCGAGCATTGGTCCTTTGCCGCCCGGCTGCTGACCGGCAATTTCGGCTATGAGGAGCAGGGTCTGTTTGACCATACGCATCTGCGCTGGTTCACCCCGCGCATGATGGGCCAGGCCCTGGCCGAAGCCGGGCTTGAGCTTTCCGACGTTGCCCCGAGGCCGATCGCGCGCGAGCAGGCGGAGCAGTTCGTCACCGCGCTCGCGCCCGGCCTGCAGGCGCTGGGCGTCAATCCGGCGGAATATCTCAACCGCGCGGTGCCGCTGCAATTCATCTGGCGCGCCCGCAAATCGGCACAGACACGCATCGAGCTGAACGCCACCATGCTGACGCCCCAGGGCGGGGTGAGCGATGTGCGCGTCATCGAGCCGATCCGCGCCATGCGGACTGACAGCGCCTTGTTCGGCACCATCGCCAATGAGGCGGATTTTGACCCGCGCCTGGTTGACGCGCCGCGCATCGCGGTGCTGCACCGGCCGCTGCTGCTGGGTGAATCCGGCCTCGCGCGGCTGCGCGCGCTGCTGGAGAAGGACTATGTCATCGTCAGCGAGTTCGATGACCATCCGCAGTTCATGGAAGACCGCGGCATCAACCTGGAAGAGCTGCTGACCTTCCGCGGCGTGCATGCGATCCAGACCAGCACGGCGGCGCTGGCCGAGGCGCTGGCGCCGCAGAACCCGGAGATCGAGGTGTTCCGCAACGGCATATTCTCGCTGCCGCCGGTGAATAATTTTAACGACCCCGACCATCTGACGCTGTTTTTCGGCGCGCTCAACCGTGGGGCGGACTGGGCGCCGCTGATGCCTGTGCTCAATGAGGTGGCGCGCGCGGTCGGCGAGCGGTTGCGCTTCCATGTCCTGCTCGACGAGGGTTTTTATAACGCTCTGGAAACGCCGCATAAGCGTTTTGACCCGATGGCCGATTACGCCAGCTACATGCGGATGCTGGGCGAGGCGGACATTGCCTTCATGCCGCTGGCCGATACGCTGTTCAACCGCGCCAAATCGGATCTCAAGTTCATCGAGGCCGGGGCGGCGCGCGTGGCGGCGCTCGCCAGCAACGTGGTGTATGCCGGCAGCGTCCAGAACGGCAAAACCGGCATGCTTTTCAACGACCCGGGGGAGCTGCGCGCGAGCCTGCTGCGGCTGCTCGCCTATCCGGAAGCCACGCGCAAAATGGCCGATCAGGCGCGCGCCTATGTCGCGGGGGAGCGCATGCTCGCCTATCAGGTCACCGCGCGCACGCAATGGTACCGCAGCCTGTGGGAACGCCGGGCGGAGCTGAACGAAGCCCTCAAAGCGCGGGTGCCGGAACTCTTCGCCTGATGGCGGCAGCCCGCAAAATACGGATCGCCGCGCATATCGAGGTAGACTGGCTGGAGCGGCGCACGGCACCCGCGCGCTGTCCCAATTGCGGCGCCGTGGGGCAGGCCGAGCAACTGCTTGAGATCGACTATCGCCCGCCCGATGCGGTGCATCGCTTCGTGCTGCAAATCTGCCCGGCCTGCACGGCGCGCTTCGTCGATAACACGCACACCATGGATTACGGCACCGATGAGCTGATCGAGATCGGCTGGAACATCTACCAGGTGCAGCTGGGGGCGGGCGTGTGGCCCATCTCGGCGCCGTTGACGCGGGTGCAGAAACCCGCCGGGGCAAGGGTGCTGGAAATCGGCGGGGCTTATGGCTTCGGGCTGGATTTTTGTATCCGCGCGCGCGGCTGGCAAGGGGTGGGGTATGACCCTTCGCCCCTGGCTGCCTTTGGCGCGCGCGAGTTGGGGCTGGACATCCGCCAGCAGTATTTCACCCAAGCCGAGGTGCCGGACGGCCCATGGGATGTGGCGATCGCCACCGAGGTGCTGGAACATCTGGAACATCCGCCGGAATTTCTCGCCCTGATGCGCGCGGCGCTGGGGGCGCAAGGCATTTTGGTGCTCACCACGCCGGATGGCGAGGGCATCACCCCGGCGCTGGAGGCTGGCGTGCTGATGCCGCTGCTCTCGCCGGGCGCGCATCTGGTATTGCAGACCGCCGCCAGCCTGGAGCACGCGCTGCGCGCCGCGGGGTTCGCGCATGTCACCGTGCTGCGCGAGGGGCTGTCCCTGGCCGCCTATGCCAGCGCGGCGCCCTTTGCGCTTTCTGGGAACGCCGCCGCCGGGCGGGCGATGTACCGGCGTTATCTGGTGGAGCGCAGCCGGATCACCGCGCCGGAGAGTGATCTATGCTTCGGCTTTGCCGGGCGCGGGTTGTTCGAAGCCGCGAACGATGGCGACGCGGCGGCGGTGGAAGCCGCGTGGAGCGTGCTGTTGCCGGCCGCGCGGGCGCGCTTCGGGCTGGACCTGGCCAGTATGCGCGCTCTGCCCGAAGGTGCGGCGGATGCCAGCCTGGCCGGGCTGGCCCGGCTGATGCCGCTGGGGCTGGGGATGATTTTGTTCGGCCGGGCGATGCATCTGCTGAGCCTGGATACGGACCGCGCCGAACTGCTGGCGCTGCTGCGCCTCGCCGGGGCGGCGGTGGAAGCGTTGCAGCGCGCGCTGGCCAAACGCTCGCTCACTGACGGCCTCTCGGCCAGCATCGGCCGTATCATCGAGACCGAGATATGGCTTTGCCAGGCCGAGGCGGGCGATGCCGCCAGCGCCGCCGGGCTGATCGCGCGCGCCGATGTGGTGGACGGCTGGCGCGGCTTTGTCGCGCTGGTCAACGCCGGGGCGCTGGAGGCGGCGGGCGCGTTGAAGGCGGCGCTGCTGGCCGATATGCCGGATGCGGCGCTGCCCGCCGCGCTGCACCGCAACGCGCTGCTCAGCCTGGCCAATTTCGTGCTGGCGCCGGGCGGGGAGACAATGCGCGCGTTCGAATATGCCCAGGCGTTGCGCGCGCTGGGCGAGGATGCCGATGCGGTTGTGCTGCAGGCGTTCACCCGGCTGGTGAATGCCTCGCGCTATGCCGAGGCGCAGGCGGCGGCGGCGCGTTACGGCGTCGATGCGCTGGCATCGCGCGCGGCGGGCACCAAAATTGGCCAGGACACGCGGCTGGCGCAGATGGTGCTGGACCTTGCGGCGGGCGACCCGGCGGAGGTTCCGGCGCGGCTGGCGGGGCTGGAGATCGACCCGGCGCGGCGCGATATTTTGTTGCTGGAGGCGTTCATCCGGCTGGTGAATGCCTCGCGTTATGACGAGGCGTTGAGGTTCATCGCCGCGCACGGGGTCCCCGCCCTGGCGGCGCGGACCGGCGGCGAGGTGGCGCGCAACGCCGCCCTGGCGCGCATGGTGCTGGACCTCGCCGTGGGCGACCCGGCGGAGATACCGGCGCGGCTGGAGGGGCTGGAGATCAGCCCCGCGCGGCGCGATGTGCTGCTGCTGGAAGCTTTCATCCGGCTGGCCAATGCCTCGCGCTTTGCCGAGGCGCAGGCGTTTGCCGCGCGGCATGATGTGGCGGCGCTGGCCGCGCGCCAGGGCGGGGCGGCGGGGAGCAATGCCGCCATCGCGCTCGCGGTGGTGGACCTTGCGGTGGGCGACCCCGCGCTGGTGCCGGGGCGTTTTGCCGGGGTTGATGTGGCGCCAGGGCGCCAGGTGGCGTTGCTGCTGGGGGCGTACACCGGGCTGGTCAACGCCGCGCGCTATGATGAAGCTGGGGCGCTGGCGGCGGCGGCACCTTGTTTTGCCGGATTGGACAGCTTGCCGGGCGCCGCGGCCGATGACGCGCGGCTGGCCAGCGTGATGCTGGACCTGCATTTTGCCCGCACGCAGGCGGCGCTGGCGCGGATTTTCCGGCTGGAACAGCAAGGCGGCGACCCGGCGGTGCTTGGCCCGCTGCTGGTGGATGGTTTCGTGCGGCTGGTGAATGAGGGAAATTTCACCGAGGCGCGGGCGCATGGCCGCGCGGTGGAGCGCAGGCTGGCCGCCTGCAAGCCGGCCTTGCGTCATGACGCGCTGGCGGCGCTGCTGATGCTGGAGCTGCGCCAGGGCGATGGCACGCGCATCGTGCAGCGGGTGGAGGAAGCCCTGGGCGGCGGGCTGGAGGAGGCGCGCCTGCATGAACTAGTGCTTGCCGCCTTTGTGACACTTGTGAACGCCGGGGATTTTGCCAATGCCCAGCTGCTGCTGCATCTGGTTGAGCCGCTGTTGCTGAAACTGCGCCCGCCCCATGACGAGGCCGCGCGCAACGCGCTGTTCGCGGCGGGGATGCTGTTTTTGCAGCAGCGCGAGGACTGGCGCCGCGCCGCCGCGGTGTTCGCCCGGCTGCGCGACGCGCTGGTGAAACTCACCCCGCCCGGCGCGGCGGCGGACCCGCTGTTCTGGCCGGCGCTGCGCGGCGAGATTGTGGTCCTCAACCATTTGCAGCGCGGTGAGGAGGCGATGGCCCTGTTGCGGGCGTTCACCGGCGTTTATCCAGATGCGCCGGATGACCTGCGCCAACAACTTGAGGGCTCTCGGGCATGATGGATTATCTGAAAAAGCAGATCCGCGCCTTTTTCGTGGGCTGCAAATGGTATGTGCTGGTCCCCTTGGCCCGCTTCATCGGCCAGTTGCGCAGCCCGCGCCAGATTTTGCGTGTCTGGCCGGAGGGTGAGGTCTCGCTCGGGCCGAAGATCGTGCTGTTCATGCATTTTGACGGGCGCGGCGTGGTGCGCGCGCAATTGCTCGACTATATGCGCGAACTGCGCGATGCCGGCCGCACGGTGGTGTTCGTCAGCAATGCCGGCAAGCTTTTGCCCGCCTCGCTGGAGGCATTGCGCGAGATTTGCGCGGTGGTGATCCTGCGGCGCAACATCGGCTACGATTTCGGCGCCTGGCGCGATGCGGTGGATTATCTCGGGCTGCCGCGCGCGGACACCGAGGAGGTGATCCTCGCCAATGACAGCGTATTCGGCCCGCTGGTGCCGCTGGGCGATGTGCTGCGCCGTCTGAACTACCAGAAAGCCGATATCTGGGGCCTCACGGAGAGCTGGCAGGTGCGCTACCATCTGCAATCGTTCTTCCTGGCCTTCGGCCCGGCGGCGCTGCGCGCCCCGGCCTGGGAGAAATTCTGGCGCAGCGTGCGCCCGGTGCCGATGAAATTCTATATCGTGAACGCCTATGAGGTGGGCGTGACCCAGGCGATGGTGAAGGGCGGGCTGCGCTGCGCGGCGCTTTGGCCGTATGAGACGCTGATCAAGCTGGTCAACCGCGACGAGCTGGAAAAGCTGATCCTGGCCGAGGAGAGCGAGCTGGGCAAGGCCGACCCGATTCAGATCACACGTAAATTGCAGGTGTTGCGCATCCGTGACGGCGTGGCCCGGCGCGTGGCGCTCAACCCGACCTCGGATTTATGGCGCCAGCTGCTGCTCTCGGGCTTTCCCTTCATCAAGCGCGAGCTGCTGCGCGACAACCCGACCAAGGTTGAGGACGTGGGCGACTGGGTGGAGGTGGTGCGCGACAGCCTGGCCGCCGATCCGGAACCGATTTTGCAGGACCTCCGCACCATGCTGAAGGGCGGTGCGCCCTGATCCGTATGCTGCTGCGGGTGCTGGCGATCCTGGCGTGGACGCTGTTTTGCATGCCCGTTCAGGCGCTGCTGCTGGCGCTGCCGGGGCGTGGCAAGGTGTGGTTCGCCCAGGTTTACTGGCGCGGCGTGGCGCTCGTGCTGGGGCTGCGGCTGCGGGTCGTGGGGGAGATTTCGGCGCACCGGCCGAGCCTCTTCATCGCCAACCATTGCTCCTGGCTGGATATCGTGGCGCTGGGCAGCGTGCTGCCGGGCTGTTTTGTCGCCAAGGGGGAGGTCGGGCGCTGGCCGGTCATCAGCTGGATCGCGCGGCTGGGGCGCACCGTGTTCGTCTCGCGCAACCGCACCAATGTGGCGCGCGAACAGGGGGCGCTGGTGGCGCGGCTGAACGCGGGGGACGGCATCATTCTGTTCCCCGAGGGCACCACCTCCGACGGCAACCGGATTCTGCCGTTTGCCTCGTCGTTTTTTGTACTGGCGGACGCAGCCGCCAAACCCTATGTGCAGCCGGTGACATTGGTCTACGACGGGCTGGACGGCCTGCCGGTTTTGCGCGCGGACCGGCCGGAGATCGCCTGGTATGGCGATATGGAGCTGGCCCCGCATTTCAACCGGATCGGCCGGCGGCGCAGTGTTCATGCGACGATTTTTCTGGACGCGCCGATCGCCCCCGGGACTTTCCCCAATCGCAAGATATTTGCCGCGGCGCTGGAAGCGCGTATCGCGCATAATGCCGCGGCCCTCAGGCAAGGACGTATGCAAGCATGATGAACAAGGTGGCCGCATTGTATCAGTTCCTGCGGCTGGAACAGCCCGGGTCGGTGCGCGAGGAGTTTCAGGCCGCCTGCGCGGAGCTGGGGATTTTCGGCACCATTCTGGTCAGCCCGGAGGGGATCAACGGCACCATCGCCGGGGCGCCGGCGGCGATTGATGCGTTTGTGGAACGCCTGTGCGCCCCCACCGCCGCGCGTCCGGCGTTCGAGCGGCTGGAGGTAAAGTTTTCCACGGCCGGGGCGGCGCATTTTGACCGGCTGAAGATCAAGCTGAAACGCGAGATCATCACCTTTGGCCAGAGCGTGGATGAGACCACGCGGCTTGGCCAGTATGTGGCGCCGTTTGCGTGGAACGCGCTGCTGGAGGACCCTGATGTGGTGCTGGTGGATACCCGCAACGGATTCGAGGTTGAATTTGGCACGTTCGAAGGGGCGATCGACCCGGGGCTGACCAGTTTTAGCGGGTTCAAGGATTTTGTGAACGAGCGGCTGGCGGACGCAAAACATAAAAAAATCGCGATGTTCTGCACCGGCGGCATCCGCTGCGAGAAGGCCAGCGCCTTCATGCTGGCGGCGGGGTTCGAGCAGGTTTTCCAGCTTCAGGGCGGGATTTTGCGGTATCTGGAAGAGATTCCGCAGGCGCAGAGCAAGTGGCGCGGTGCGTGTTTCGTGTTCGACCAGCGGGTGGCGCTGGGGCATGGGCTTGAGATTAAGTCACGGGATGATCACGCAAATTTCCTTGACACGGCGCGGGGAAACATAGCGGAGTAGAGCCACGCTCAGGAGGATTCCCATGGAATTGACCTTGACCTATTGGGGTTACACGCGCTTTTCCGTCCGGGAAAACCGGATGGAATTCTGTAAATGACCGCGACGGACCGCAACACCCGTAGACTGCATATTGTGACGCATGGCTGCCAGATGAACGTGTACGACAGTGCGCGCATGGCCGATGTTCTGGCGCCCCTTGGCTATACCGCCGTGGACAGCCCCGAGGGGGCGGATATGGTGATCATGAACACCTGCCACATTCGCGAGCGGGCGGCGGAGAAGGTGTTCTCCGCGCTGGGCCGGTTGCGCGACCTCAAGGAGGCCACCGGCAACCAAATGATGATCGCCGTGACCGGCTGCGTGGCGCAGGCGGAGGGGGATATTCTGCTCAAGCGCGCGCCCTATGTGGACATGGTGGTGGGGCCGCAGGCGTATCACCGGCTCCCGGAGCTGATCGCGCAGGTGCACCGCAGCAAGGGGGCTGTGATCGACACCGATTTTCCCGCTGAGAAGAAATTCGACTTTTTGCCCGATGCGGCGGCGCCGCAAGGGGTGATCGCGAACCTGACCATCCAGGAAGGCTGCGACAAGTTCTGCTCGTTCTGCGTGGTGCCTTATACGCGCGGGGCGGAAGCCTCGCGCCCGGTGGCGAGTATTGTGGCCGAGGCCAGGCGGATGGTGGCGCAGGGAACGCGTGAGATTGCGCTGCTCGGGCAGAATGTGAACGCCTACCACGGCGAGGGGCCGGATGGGCGGATCTGGAGCCTGGCGCGGCTGCTGAGCGCGTTGGCGGAGATCCCGGGGTTGAGCCGGTTGCGCTATACGACCTCGCATCCCTCCGACATGACCGAGGAGCTGATTTTAGCGCACCGGGACAATCCGGCGCTGATGCCGTTTTTGCACCTGCCGGTGCAATCGGGTTCGGATAAGATCCTGGCGGCGATGAACCGCAAGCATAAAGCCGATGATTTCAGGCGGATCGTGACGCGGTTGCGCGAGGCGCGGCCGGATATGGCGTTCACCTCGGATTTCATCATCGGGCACCCGGGCGAGACCGATGCGGACTTTGCCGCCACCATGGCGCTGGTGCGCGAGACGGGCTTCGCGCTGGCCTACAGCTTTAATTATTCCGCGCGGCCGGGCACTCCGGCGGCGGGGCTGGCGCAGATTGCCGATGAGGTGAAGAATGCGCGGCTTTATGAGTTGCAGGCGGAGTTGCGCCGCCAGCAGGATGCGTTCAACGCCGCTACCGTGGGGCTGAACACCCCGGTGCTCTTTACCGGGCTTGGCCGCCACCCAGGGCAGATTGCCGGGCGCTCGCTCTATGCGCAGCCGGTTGTTGTGGAGTCTCCGGTGGAGCTGACCGGCGAAATTCACGCGGTGAAAATCACCCATGCCAATCCCAATTCACTCTTGGGAAGTTTGAACAAGGAGGTTCGTGCCGCTTGAGCCAGATCATCGCATCCACGCCTACCCAACCCGCCCCGCCCCAGCGGTCCCTCACCCTTACCTTTGGCGATAACGCGCTGCTCTCGTTGTTGCTGGGGGACCATGACCGGCATCTGGCCCGGATTGAGCAGCGGCTCGGTGTGCGGCTGGCCTGCCGGGGGAACCGGGTTTCCATTACCGGCTCGCTTGAGCGGGTTGCCGCGGCGGAAGCGACTCTGGCGGCGCTTTACCGGCAGTTGGAACGTGGCGAGATGATAGATGGGCCAAAGGTGGATGCGGTGATGCGCCTGAGCGACCCGGCGGCCGAGCCGCGGCTGCCGCTCTCGGATTTGCCCGCGATCCGCACGCGCAAAGGGGCGATCGGCCCGCGCAGCGCGGCGCAGATGGCGTATATTGAGGAGCTGGCGCGCCACGAGATGGTGTTTGCGCTGGGGCCGGCGGGAACGGGCAAGACCTATCTCGCGGTGGCGCAGGCGGTGGCGATGCTGACATCTGGCCGGGTGGACCGGATTGTGCTCTCCCGTCCGGCGGTGGAAGCGGGCGAGCGGCTTGGGTTTTTGCCGGGCGATATGAAGGAGAAGGTGGACCCCTACCTGCGCCCGCTTTACGATGCGCTGAATGACATGCTGCCCGGCGACCAGCTGACCAAGCGGATGACGACCGGAGAGATCGAGATCGCGCCGCTGGCTTTCATGCGCGGGCGGACATTGGCGCATGCATTCGTGATTCTGGACGAGGCGCAGAACACCACGCCGGTGCAGATGAAAATGTTCCTGACCCGCATGGGCGAGGGGACGCGCATGGTGGTGACCGGGGATCTGACGCAGATTGACCTGCCGGCCGGCACACGCTCGGGCCTGGCGGATGCGCTGGAGACGCTGGAGGGGATTCAGGGGATTGGCGTCGCGCGGTTCAACAATGCCGATGTGGTGCGCCATCCGCTGGTCGGGCGGATTGTGGAAGCCTATGACCAGCGCCATGCCGCCGCGCGGGAAGCGGCGCGCGAACGGCACGGATAAAACGGATAGATGGAACCTGGAAGTCGCTACCCCTTCGGGGGCGAAGTTGTTGTTATTGAACGCCGCTGGAATTTTTATGTGCGCGATGTGGCGCGCGTGGTGGCGCGCACGCTGCGCGCGGCGGGGTGTGAGGCGGATGTGGTGCTCACCGATGACCGCACCGTGCGGCGGCTGAATTGCCGCGACCGGGGCAAGAACAAGCCGACCAATGTGCTGACCTACGAGCAGCCGCCTGAAATTTTGCTGGCGCTGGGCGTGGTGCGGCGCGAGGCGGCGCGTGAGGGCAAGGCGGTGAGGGCGCATCTGGTGCATCTGCTGGTGCATGGCGCGCTGCATTTGCAGGGCTATGACCATCATCACGCGGGCGAGGCGCGGGAGATGGAGAGCGAGGAGACGAAAATTCTGGCGCGGCTGAGGGTGGCGAATCCATGGAAAAACCGATGAGCTCGGCATTCGGGCGGATTTTGAGCCGGTTGCGCAGCAGTGAGCAGTCAGTGCGCGATTCCATCGCGGAGCTGGTGCAGGAGGCGGGGGTTGAAGACGCGCTGCACGAGGATGGCGAGGGGGTGGGCCTGAATTTGCAGGAGCGCGCGCTGATCGCCAATGTGCTGCGGCTGCGCGAGATGAGCGCCGATGATGTGATGGTGCCGCGGCCCGATATCATCGCGATGCGCGCCGATGTCAGCCTGGAGCAGGCGATAGAGCTGTTGCGCCAGGAGGGGCATTCGCGCCTGCCGGTGTTTCGTGAGCATCTCGATGATCTGATGGGCATGGTGCATATCAAGGATGTGTTCGCCTTCAGCGGCACGCCGGCGGAGTTTTCGGTGGAGAAAATTCTGCGCAAGCCGCTGCTGGTGGCGCCGCAGATCGGCGTGTTGGATTTGTTGTTGCAGATGCGCCAGACGCGCACGCATCTGGCGCTGGTGGTTGATGAGTATGGCGGGATCGACGGGCTGGTGACGATCGAGGACCTGGTTGAGACGATTGTTGGCGATATTTCCGATGAGCATGATGAGATTGAGGGCTCGATGGTGGTGGAGCGGGCGGATGGCGCGCTGGATTTGAACGCGCTGCTGCCGGTGGAGGAATTTGAGGAGAAGATGGGGCAGGTGCTCTCCAGCGATGAGCGCGATGCCGATATCGAGACCGTGGGCGGGTTGGTGTTCAACCTGGCGGGGCGGGTGCCGGCGAAGGGAGAGATTATCGCGCATCCCTCAGGGGTGGAGTTTTTGGTTCTGGAGGCGGATGCGAGGCGGATACGCAGGCTGCGGGCCAGGCGGACGCTGACGCAGGAGGCTGAGGCGCGCGCGGCGCGCGACGAGGGCTGAGGGGATGCTCCACGTGGAGCATTTGTGAGAATTTTTCTCTAACGCACTGTTAGTGTGGTTTTATTTTTTGCTTGCACCCCAATTTGTGCGGGTTTGGTTTGAATGTGGAATGGTTTAGAGCGCGATAGGTTTGGGGTGACGCAAGAGCGCCCCCCGCCCGCGCTCTAACTCTTTGATAAGAGGCTGATTCACGCTTTCGGTTGCCACGCTGGCGCGCGTCAACCTCAAACGATCAGGCTCTAGGTTTGGAACGGGAAGGTATGGAGATGCCGGCTTGCGCCGGCATGCTCTTGCGGATGTGAGGGTGGTTACACCAGTGCGGCGCAAAAGCGCTGGATACGGGTGCAGGCTTCGATCAGCGCCTCGGTGGAGGTGGCGTAGCTGATGCGGAAGTGGTCCGGGTAGATGAAGGCGGAGCCGTGAACGGCGGCCACACCTTCTTCGTCCAGCAGGGCGATGACGAAGTCTTCATCCGAGTTGATGGTGACACCTTTGGGTGTGGTTTTGCCGAGGCAGCCATGCATTCCTGGGAAGACGTAGAACGCGCCTTCAGGCTTGGCGCAGGTGAGGCCGGCCGCGGCGTTGAGCATGTCTACCACCAGGTCCCGGCGGGCCTGATAGACTTTGACCATCTCGTGCAGGGCGTCTTCCGGGCCGTTGAGCGCGGCCACGGCGGCGGCCTGGCTGATGGAGGAGGTATTGGAGGTGGACTGGCTCTGCAATTTGTCCATCGCCTTGATGAGGGCGAGCGGGGCGCCGGCGAAGCCGATTCGCCAGCCGGTCATCGCGTAGGCCTTGGAGCAGCCGTTCATGGTGACGGTGCGGTCATGCAGGCGGGGTTCGACCTCGACGATGGTGGCGGGTTTGAAGCCGCCGTAGGTCAGTTTTTCGTAAATATCGTCGGTGAAGACCCAGATATGCGGGTGGTTGAGGAGAACATCGCAGATGGGGCGCAGCTCGGCGGCCGAGTAGGCGGCGCCGGTGGGGTTGTTGGGGGAATTGAGGAAGACCCATTTGGTTTTGGGGGTGATGGCGGCTTCCAGGTCCGCCGCGCGCAGCTTGAAGCCGTTGTTCTGGCTGCAGGGGACGAACACGGGCGTGCCTTCGGCGAGGGCCACGATATCAGGGTAGGAGACCCAGCAGGGGGTGGGGATGATGACCTCATCGCCCGCCTGAACGGTGGCCAGCATGGCGTTGAAGATGACCTGTTTGCCGCCGGTGGAGACGATAATTTCCTCCGGTTTGTAGTCTAACCCGCTGTCGCGCTTGAATTTTGCGGCGACGGCGCGGCGCAGGGCCGGGGTGCCGGAGACGTCTGTGTATTTGGTGTCGCCCGCGTTGATGGCGGCGATGGCGGCCTGCTTGATGTGCGCGGGCGTATCAAAATCGGGTTCGCCGGCGGAGAGGCTGATGATGTCGCGGCCTTCGGCCTTGAGCGCGCGCGCCTTGGAGGAGATGGCGATGGTTTGGCTCGGGCTGATGCGGTTCAGGCGGTCGGCGATAAGGGTCATGCTCAAAGTCTCTGCTGTTAATGGGCGGCGCGACATTAAACCTGCGTCCAGCGGCACGCAAATGCCGGCCGTGAGTTACATTCCGTAACAATACATGCGCCTTGCGGCGCGGCGGGGAAGGGCATAGGGCGCTGATACGTCATCCGCGCGGGAAGCCGGCGGGTGGCGGCCTCGATCCTTAATACCGGGACCGCCTTATCCGGCGGGACCACTCAGGAGAATTTGCATGAAGGTTATCCAGATTTCCCGGCGTCTGTTGCCGGCGCTGACGTTTGCTTGCGCCATGGGCGTTGCCCCGCTCGCGATGGCGCAGACCGCTGCCGCGCCTGCCGGCACGATGGCGCCGATGGCCGCTCCCGCGGCTCCGGCTGCCGCCATGGCCCCGGTTGCCGCCAAGCCGGTGGCCGCCAAGCTGACCAAGGCTGAAAAGTTCAAGACCGAGGCGGCTGCCCAGGCGAGCTGCCCGGGTGATACGGTTGTGTGGAGCACCATGACCAAGAGCAAGGTGCTGCACACGTCGCGTTCGAGGTATTTCGGCAAGACCAAGCATGGCGTTTTCGTGTGTGAGAAGACCGCGGAAGCGGCCGGGTATCACCTCGCGAAGAACTAAGAGCTTGATGCGGATCAGGGGGGCTGAGGCCCCCCTGATTTGCGGCGGGATGGTTTTTTGACTACCCAGGCGGCGCAAATGACCGCTTGAGGAGTGAAGACTATGTCAGAAGCCAATATTGTTACCTTGCCGTCCGGCATTAAAATCCAGGACCATGTGGTAGGCACCGGCGAGAGCCCGTCCAAGGGCCAGATGGTGACGGTGCATTACACCGGCTGGCTCGATGAGGGTGGCGCGAAGGGCAAGAAATTTGATTCCTCGCGTGACCGCGGGCAGCCGTTCAGCTTCAAGCTTGGCGTTGGCCAGGTGATTTCGGGCTGGGATATTGGTGTTTCCACGATGCAGGCGGGCGGGCAGCGCACGCTGATTCTTCCGGCCGAGCATGGCTATGGCCAGCGCGGGGCTGGCGGGTTGATCCCCCCCGGCGCGACGTTGATTTTTGACGTGGAACTGATCAGCTTTAAATAAGCCTGGACTCTTCGCCGCCTGATCAGGCTGACATGAGGAGGTCTGATGAGCGATTTTGACGAGGCTTGGCGCCGCTGCCTGGAGGGTCTGGAAATGACCGGCCGGCGGCGGCGTTTGCGCGATGTGGACCGGCTGGGCGATGGGCGCGTGGATTCGGGCGCGGGGCCGGTGCTGGATTTTTCTTCCAATGATTACCTGGGGCTCTCGCATCATCCGGTGCTGATAG
>NZ_JABEVC010000216.1 GCF_013044125.1 Acidocella sp.
CGCAGCCGCGCTTCCACCTTGGCGTTGACGCTGCCGGGGGTGAACGCGCGGTCCGCCTCGCGCGCCCCGGCCGGCAGCCCGGTGAGCAGCGAGATGCCTTCATCCGCCGTGCCGATGGCGTAGATGGTGAAGCGGCCCTGCTCGCAGGCCTGCACCACATCCTGGCGCAGCATGAGGTGCTGCACGTTCGATTTGGGGATGGCCACGCCCTGCGTGCCGGTGAGGCCGCGCTTGGCGCAGATGTCGAAGAAGCCTTCGATTTTCTCGTTGGCGCCGCCGATGGCCTGGATCTCGCCCTGCTGGTTGATCGAGCCGGTTACCGCGATGTCCTGCCGCAGGGGCACGTCGGCCAGGGCGGAAAGCAGCGCGTAAAGCTCGGCGGAGGAGGCGCTGTCGCCCTCCACGCCGCCGTAGGATTGTTCGAGCACCAGGCTGGCGTAGAGGGACATTGGCGTATCCAGCGCGAAGCGCCCGGCGAGGAAGCCGGAGAGGATCAGCACCCCTTTGGAATGGATGGGGCCGCCAAGCTTTGCCTCGCGCTCGATGTCCAGCACATTGCCGCTGCCGGGGCGCACGCGGCAGGTGATGCGCGAGGGCCGCCCGAAGGCGAAACCGCCGAGTTGCAGCACGCTGAGACCGTTGATCTGCCCGGTGCGCGCGCCTTGCGTGTCAATGAGGGCGATTTCCTGCAGGATGGACTCCTGGGCGCGGTCGCGCAGGCGGGCGGCGCGGCGGATCTGTTCATTAATCGCCTTTTGCACATCGGCGCGCGTGGTGAGCGTGTGCCCCGCCTCGCCGGCGCGGAAGTCGGCTTCGATGATCAGGTCGCGCAGTTCGCCGGTGAGCAGGGAAAGCTTGCCCGCGTTCTCGGCCATGCGTGCGGCCTGTTCGATGATCAGGCCGACGGCCTCGCATTCCAGCGGCCGCAGCTTATCCTCATAAGCGAGGTTGGAGATGATATGCGCCATCGCCGTCTCGTTGGTCTCCGAACGGTCGAAATCATCCTCAAAATCAGCCAGGACCTTGAAATGCTCGGTGAGTTCGGGGTCGTACATGGCGAGCATATAGTAGAGCATGCGGTCGCCGAAGAGTACGATTTTCAGGTCCAGCGGAATCGGATCGGGCTCCAGCGTGACGGTGCTGGTGAGACCGAGGAAGTGGTTGACATCCTCGATGACGATTTCGCCCTGCTTGAGCAGGCGCTTCAGCGCCGTCCAGCTGAACGGCTCGGTGAGCAGGCTGCGCACGTCGAGCAGCAGGTAGCCGCCGTTGGCGCGGTGCATGGCGCCGGGTTTGATGAGGCGGAAATTGGTGAGCAGCGCGCCCTGCTGGGACATGTATTCGATGCGCCCGGTGAGATGGCCCAGCGTGGGATGCGGCTCCTGCACGATGGGCGCGCCAGTTGCCGTGGCGTCATGGCTGATCATGACATTGACCTCGTAACGGTCAAACGGGCCGCCCGGCCCCAGGGCGGCGCCCTGGGCTTCCTCGCCCTCGGGTTTGACGATGAACATGCCGATGTTCTCGATCAGGTCGGCGCGCACCGCCTCAAGATGCGCGCTCACCTGCGGCATGTCGGCGAATTTGGTTTTGGCGTCCTCGATCAGCGGGGCGATTGTGAGGCTGGCGGTGTCGCGGTTGAGTTTGCGCACCTCCTCGCGCCGGGCTTTTTCCCAGGCGGGGAACTGGTGCATGATATGCTCAAGCTCGGGCTCCAGGGTCTCGATATTTTTTTGCACCTCCCGCTGCTTGGCTTCGTCCCAGGTACGGAATTCGTCCGGGGAGATGACCTGGCCGTTCTTGGCCGGGGCAAAGGCGAAACCGAGCGGCGTGCGCAGCAGCACGAGCCCGGCGGCTTGCGCCTTGTCGCGCAGGGCGGCGAAGGCGTCGGCCTGTTTTTTCTGGAAGACCTCGTCCACCGCGCCGCGGCGCTTCTGGTAGTCCTCGCTCTCGAAGGCCATCGGCAGGGCGGATTTCAGGTCCTCGATCAACTCGTGCATCGCCTTTTGGAATTGCGGCGCGCGCCCGGCGGGCAGGCCGATGGCGGTGGGGCGATGGGGGGCCGCGAAATTATGCACATAGACCCAGTCTGACGGTGCGGGGCGATCAGCGCGGGCGGCGGCGAGCATGGATTCAACCGATTGCCGCATCCGCGCCCCCGGCGCGCCGATGGCGAACAGGTTGAAGCCGGGCCGCGTCACGCGGCTTGCGAAACGCACGGCGTCCAGCGCGCGTTTCTGGCCGGTGAATCCGTCCATGGGCGGGCATTCGGCGGTGGTCTTGAAGGTGAGGGCGGCAAGGTTGGCGGCGCGGCGCAGCCGCGCGGGGGCAATGGCCAGGGAGGCAGGCGGCATGGGAGTCTCTGCGGACATTTATCTTATTTCCTCACTTTAGTTTATGAGCGGCGAGGCTTCGTGCCGCCTTTGTGTGGAATTATGCGGCGTAGCCGATTGTCTGCGCGAAGGTGACAAACTGCTCTTTCGGCAGTTTCAGGGTTTTGGCGAGTTTTTCCCGCTCGATGGCGCCGCGGAACACGGTGGAGAGCCCTTCCGCGGCGCAGAACAGATACACGTTCTGGCCGATGCAGCCGGTGTCAACGGAGGCATAGAGCCGGCGCTCCGCCTCGGGCACCTCCATGCGCTCGCCATGGGCGACATAGATGAGATCAAGCGGTGCGTTGCCGGGAAAATCCTGAAGGCCGGTTTGGGCGCGGATGTCGGCCGGCAGATGCGGCAGCAGGCGGTGGGTGGCGGGGTCGTAGAGAAAGACGCCGTTTTCCATGGCCACGTAGATGTCCATGATCATGACATGGCGCCAGTAGGGGGCGGTGCGGTCGCCATTGGCGCGGTTGATGCCGCAGGCGGCCCACAGCAGATCGGAGAGGAGCTGCTCGGGGATGGGTTTGGAAGTGTAGCTGCGCGTGGAGTGGCGCAGGTTCAGCGCGTTGCGTAAGGGCATCCCGCCTTCGCGGTTGGGTGGGGGGAGATCATGTGGCTTCGAATGGTGCGTCATGCTGGCACTCCTGATTGGCGAGGCTGATTGCTTTTACGGCTGTTTTCCATTTAATCCAAGGATTTACGAAAGCGAATGACGCTGATGGCGAGCATGCCCGCCGCCAGGGCGGCAAGGGCGGCAAGGTCTGGCCAGAGCGCGCCCAGGCCCACGCCTTTAAGGAAGATGGCGCGGACGATAACGAGGAAATAGCGCAGCGGGTTGATGAAGGTGAACCATTGCAGCGCCCGCGGCATGGCGGCGATGGGGAAGGCGAAGCCAGACAAGGTGAACAGCGGGTTGATGAAGAAAAAGTTAAGCGCGAAAGCCTGCTGCTGCGTGCGCGAGAAGGTGGAGAGCAGCAGGCCGAGACCGACCGCGGCGAGCAGGAAGAGCGTGGCGCCGAGCAGCAGGACCAGCGGATTGCCGGTGAAGGGGATGTCAAACCACAGCGTACCGAAAATGGTGACCAGCGCGACATCCCCCAGGCCGATGAAGAAGAACGGCACGGTCTTGCCCAGGATGAATTCGAACGGCCTAATCGGGCTGACCATGATTTGTTCCAGCGTGCCCAGCTCTCGCTCGCGCACCACGGCGAAAGCGGTAAGGCTGACGACCTGCATCAGCGTGAGCGTGCCGATGACTCCGGGGATGAAGAACCAGACATCGTTCAGCCCTTCGTTGAACCAGGGGCGCTGTTCCAGCGAGACCGTGATGCCGCCCGGCGGCGCGGTGGGTTGAGGCCAGCCGCCGGCTATGGCGCCGGCCTGGAAGCGGTCGGTAATCTGGCTGACATAGCCAAGCGCGATGAGCGCGGTGTTGGAGTTGGTGCCATCGACAATGACTTGCAGGGGCGCGCTCTGGCCGTTGAGCAGCTGGCGGGCGAAGCCGGCGTGGATGATGATGGCGGCGGTTGCCGTGCCGGTGTCGATATCGTGCGTGACCTGGGCCTGGCTGGTGGCCATGTCCACGATGTTGAAGCGGCCGGTGGCGTAAAAACGCGAGAGCAGGGCGCGGCTGGCGCTGCTGTGGTCGAGGTCCAGCACGGTGGTGGCGACGTGGCTGATGGTGAAGGTGGCGGCGTAGCCGTAGATGACCACCTGCAAGATGAGCGGCACGACCAAGCGGAAGAGTGCCCAGCGGTCGCGCTTGAGCTCCAGGAACTCCTTCATGAACATCACATAAAGGCGGTCCAGCACGGCGCTAGTCCAGCCGCTTGCGGAAGGCGCGCGCGGCCAGCCAGAGCACCGCCACCGCGTAGGCGAGCAGCGCGGCGATCGAGCTTGCCATCTCGGCGAGCGAGCTGCCCTTGAGGAATTCATCGCGCAGGAGGGTGACGTAGTAGCGTGCGTAAACCAGAAAACTGATGGCGCGGATGGCGGCTGGCATCTGGTCGAGGGGGAAGGTGTAGCCCGAGAGCATGGCGATGGGCAGCATGGTGAGCATCAGCGCGATCTGGCTCGCGCCAAGCTGGTTGTGGATGCGTACCGAGAGCAAGTAGCCGATGCCCATGACGACGATGCCGAACAATGCGGTGGTGAGGATGAGCGTGAGCACGCTGCCGCGGAAGGGCACCTGGAACCAGAAGGCGGCGGTGAGCAGGCAGAAGGCGGCGTCCAGCAGGCCGATGAGGAAATAGGGGCTGAGTTTGCCGATTAAAAGCTCGGTGGAGGTTACCGGCGTTGAGATGAGCTGCTCCATGGTGCCGCGCTCCCACTCACGCGCGACGGTGAGCGAGGTGAGCTGCGCGCCGACCAGGGCCAGAATGATGGCAACCACGCCGGGAATGATGAAATTGCGGCTGTCCAGGGTCTCGTTGTACCAGACGCGCGATTGCAGGTTGATGCTGCCTGCGGTGGGCGGGCGGACGCCGTGCTGGGCGTCCCATCGGCGTGCGAAGGTGGCCGCGGTTTGCGCGATAACGCCCTGGGCATAGCCGGTGGCGATGTTGGTGGTGTTGGCGTCTGTGCCGTCGAACACGGCCTGCACCTGGGCCTGGCCGGTCTGCGCCAGCACGCGAGAGAAGTTCACCGGAATGACCAGGGCGCCGATGCAGGTGGCGTTGTCCATCGCGGCGCGCACCGCGCGGTTGCTGCCCAGGATGGCGGCGGTTTTGAACCAGCCGGAGGCGGTGAAATCCTGCAGCATCTCGCGGCTGGTTTGGCTGTTCTCCTGATCGTAGAGGCACAAGGGGACATGCTTGATGTCCAGGCTGATGCCGTAGCCGAGGAGGACCATCTGCATCAGCGGCATGAGCAGGGCGATGGCGAGGCTGCGCGGGTCGCGCCAGACCTGCAAGGTCTCCTTGTAGGCGATGGCCAGGATGCGGCGCGGGTTCATGGGCCAACCTTCTGCCGCCGGGAGACCAGCTGCACGAATACATCCTCCAGGCTGGGCAGGATGGCGCGGATGGGGCCGGCTTCCATGCCCTGGGTGGCGAGGTGGGCGAGCAGCGCCTCGCCGCTGGTGCCCGCGCGCAGCAGCACATGCAGCTTATCCGCGAAAATGGCGGCTTCGATGACGCCTGGCGCTTGGCGGGCGGCGGCCAGGGTGGCGCCCAGGATGGGGCACGCCAGCTCGAACAGCTGGCCGCCAAGCTCGTGGCGGCGCAGTTCGCCGGGGCTGCCCAGGGCGATGAGCCTGCCCGCGTCGATCAGCGCGATGCGGTTACAGTATTCGGCCTCGTCCATGTAATGGGTGGAGACCAGAATGGTCACGCCATCGACCGCCAGGGTGTGGATGAGGTCCCAGAAGCGGCGCCGCGCCTCGGGCTCCACGCCGGAGGTTGGCTCGTCAAGGAACAGCACTGGCGGGCGGTGCAATATGGCGCAGCCCAGCGCCAGGCGCTGCTTCCAGCCGCCGGCCAGCGTGCGCACCAGCGCGCCCTCGCGCCCCTCAAGCCCCGCCATGGACACCGCAAAGGCGATGCGCTCCGGGATTTGCGGGCGCGGCACCTGATAGATGCCAGCGAAGAAACGCAGGTTCTCATGCACCGTGAGGTCCCCGTAAAGGGAGAATTTTTGCGACATGTAGCCGATGTGCAGGCGCACGATGTCCGGCTGGCGGACGATATCGTACCCCGCGACGCTGGCGCTGCCCGAGGTTGGGCGCAGCAGGCCGCAAAGCAGGCGGATGGTGGTGGATTTGCCCGCGCCGTTGGGGCCGATGAAGCCGGCGACCTCGCCCTTGGCGATCTCGAGGTCGAGATGGTCCACCGCCGTGAAGGTGCCGAATTTTTTTGTCAGACCTTGGGCGATAACGGCGGGGGCGGTGTTCATGCCGGGGCTCCGCCGCCAACCAGGGCCACGAACACATCCTCGATGGCGGGTTCGATGCGGTTGATGCCTGTGAAGGCGATGTTCCGGGCGTCGAGTTTGGCGCGCAGTTCGGGCGCGCGGCGGGCGGCATCGTCAACGCGCACATTAACCCGGTCGCCCATCAGCAGCAGGCCCAGCACGCCGGGGGCATCGGCGAGGGCTGCGCGCACGGCGCGCGGGTCTGCCGCGGTGATGGCCAGCAGCATCCCCGGCATCGCTTGTTTCAGCCTGGCCGGGGTGTCGCAATAATGGATTTTGCCTGCGTGCATCAGCGCCAGGCGCGAGCAGCGCTCGGCTTCGTCCATATAGGCGGTGGAGAGCACGATGGTGACGCCGCTTTCGCGCAGATTGTAGAGAATGGCCCAGAAATCGCGCCGCGAGACGGGGTCGACCCCGGTGGTGGGCTCGTCCAGCAGTAGCACGCTGGGGGTGTGGATGAGCGCGCAGACCAGGCCGAGTTTCTGCTTCATGCCGCCCGAGAGCTGCCCGGCGAGGCGTTGCTGAAAGGCGGTGAGGCCGGCGGCCTCCAGCAATTCCCCCGCGCGGGCGCGCCGCAGCTTGCGCGGCACGGAGAACAGCTCGGCATAGAAGAAGATGTTCTCCGCGACGGTCAGGTCCTCATACAGGCCAAAGCGCTGGGGCATGTAGCTGAGTTTTGATTTTGCGGCTTCCGGGTTGGCGATGACATCGATGCCCTCCACGGCGATGCTGCCGGAATCAGGCCGGAGCACGCCCGCCAGCATCCGCATGACGGTGGTTTTTCCCGCGCCGTCCGGCCCGGCGAAGCCGAAGATCTCACCGCGCTGGATGCTGAAGTTGATATCGCGCACCGCCGCTGTGGCGCCGAAGCTGCGCCCCAGTTTTTGCGCGGTGATGGTGGCGGCGCTGCTCATGGCCCGGCGGGGAGCAAGGCGATTTTGGCCCCGGCGGGCATGCCGGGAAGCAGTTCATGCGTGGGGTTGGCGATGTCGATGCGTACCCGGTAGACGAGGGTGATCCGCTCCGCATGGGTTTCCACGGTTTTGGGGGTGAATTCAGCCTCCGGCGAGATGAAGCTGATGCGCCCGGCGTAAATTTTGCCGGGGTAGGTGTCGGTGGTTACGTCCACGGCCTCACCAAGCCGGATTTTGCCGAGGTCCGGCTCGTTGATGTAGGCGCGTAGCCAGACATGGTCGAGGTCATCGAGCGTGACGATGGCGACGCCAGGGGCGGCGAGCTGGCCAAGCTCCGCCTCGCGCACCGCGATGACGCCGCTGAAAGGCGCGCGCAACGTGGTGTAGGAGAGGGTGATGTCATCCAGTGCCAGTTTGGCGCGCGCGGCGCTCTCGCTGGCTTTGGCGAGGCCGATGTTGGCCTGCGCCACCTGCACCAGGGCGGCATCATGCGCCACCGTGGCGGTGGCTTGCTGGGCGGCGGTGCGCGCGAGGTCCCGCGCCTGAACCGAGACGGTGCGGGTGTTCACCAGGGCCTGGGCGCGCTGGTAGTCCTGCTGCGCCTGAAGCTGGCCGAACTGGCCGCTGGCCAGGGTGCTTTGCGCGGCGGCGAGGTTGCTTATGCTCACGGCCACCTGCGCGGCGGCGGTTTGCACATTGGCGGCGTCGATGGCGGCCTGCTGGCGGTAGAGGCGGTCATCCACCCGGGCCAGCACGGTGCCTGCCTGCACGGTTGCACCTTCATCGAAGGGCAGGGCTGTGATCGGCGCCTGTACGCTGGTGAAGCTGAGCACGCTCTCATGCGCCTCGATATTGCCGGAGACGATGACATGCCCCGCACCCGGCGGTGGCCCGAACAGCACGGGCGCATACCAGAGGGCCAAGCCGCCGGCGAGCACGAGAACAATGGCGCCACCCAGCAGAATGCGTTTTTTGGCGCTGGGTTTGTCTTCCGGCATTTTGGCAACTCCTTGTTGTTTTTGTATAGGCTAGGCGCGCGTGGCTGGCCTTGACCTGAATCAACGCAGGCGCGGCCTTGAGACTATGCTTGCAAACCGGTTGCGAACAACCGGCCAGGGCAGGCGGTTTGGACACGGAGGCGCAACCGTTATAAGCTGCGCGGTATTGGTTTTTTCCGTAATCGGGTGTGAACCCCAGCTGACGGATTTTGTATTTTGCCCGCATCAGACCAGCCCGCCGCCAGTCCTGAAAATCCGCTGATACCGCAGATGAGCGCGGCCATGCGTGAGGAAGAGCTGAAGTTCACGCTTGCGCCGGCGGCTTTTACGGCCGCGCAGCAATGGGAGCGGCTGGATGCGTCCGCGCGGCGCCCGCGCGCGCGGCGGCTGGTCACGGTTTATTTTGATACGGCGGCGGGCGATCTGGCGCGGCACAAGGCGAGTTTGCGCGTGCGCACCGTGAACCGCCGCCATGTGATCACCTTCAAATGGACGGGCAGTTTTGCCGGAGGGTGGTTCGAGCGCGGCGAGGTTGAGGCGGCAAGCCCCACGCCGGAGCTGGATATTGACCTGCTGCCGCCCGAGATCGCGCAGGCGATTACCCGGCTTGCCGCGGGGCGCAGGCTGGAGGCGGTTTACAGCAGCGATATCAAGCGCGTCGTCAGGATGATCCATGAGGATTCCGCCACAATCGAGGTGGCGTTTGACGTGGGGGTGATAAGTGCGGGCGAAAAAACCTGCCCGGTGCGCGAGATAGAGATGGAACGTAAATCCGGCGGCGCGGCGGCGCTGTATCGCCTGGGGCTGGCGTTTGTGGCGGCGTTTCCGGCGCGGCTGGAGAGCCGGAGCAAGGCCGAGCGCGGCGCGGTGCTGGCCGCGGGCAAGGCGCCGGAGGCGGTGCGCGCGGTGGCGGGGTTGCAGGGAGAGCCGGTGCTCGATAGCGCGATCGGCCAGTTGATAAACGCCTGCCTGGGGCAGTTCATCGCTAACTGGCCGGCGTTTGAAGCAGGCGATGCGGTGAAGGCGGTGCATCAGATGCGCGTGGCGATGCGCCGGTTGCGCTCGGTGCTCGGGCTGTTCCATCGCGCGTTTCCCAATGCGGGGTTTGCGGTTTTTCGTGAGCAGGCCAGGGATATTGCCAACGCGATGGGCGAGGCGCGCAACTGGGATGTGTTTGCAGCGATGGTAAGGCACGGGCCGGCTCCGGCTTTTACCGATGAGCCTGGCTTTGAGAGTTTGCTGGCGCAGGTTGAACAATTCCGCGCGGCTGGGCATGAGGCGGTGCGCGCGTTGCTGACCGGGCCGCAGACCATGCGGTTTGTGCTGGGCTTGCAGGGGTTCGCCGCGGCGCATGGCTGGCGCAACGCGCTGGAAGGCGAGGCGTTGCCGGATTTGAGCATGCCGGCCAGGGAGTTCGCGGGCGCAAGCTTGGCGCGGCTGCATCGCAAATTATTGCGTGATGGCAAGAATATCCAACATCTCGCGGTGGTGGAGCGCCACGAGCTGCGCAAGGATTTGAAGAAGCTGCGCTATGCGGTCGATTTTTTTGGCGGGTTGTTCGATGCGCGCAAGCCGCTTATGTCCTATGCCAATAATTTGGAGAAATTGCAGGACAGGCTTGGAGTTTTTAACGATCTCGCGGTGGCGCGCGAATTGGCGTTGCGGCTTGCCGCCGGTGATGATGGCGCGGCCTGCCGCGCGGTGGGGATTGTGCTGGGCTGGTGCGCCCGCGGCGCCGTGGAGGATGAGGAGCAGCTGCGCAAGGATTGGAAGAAGGTTAAAAAAGTGAAGCTGTTCGCGTAGCGTGCAGGCGGCAAGAGCGGCGGCTGCGGGTTGGGGCGCCTACCCCAGCGCATATTCAGCCTCGGGCGTATAGGTCGGCTGGTCCTTGCCGAGAAAACTGCTGAACAGGGTTACGCTGTCAGCGCGGATCGGCGCTGAGCGGTAGAGGTTGTGCGCCTGCACGAAGCTGGCGATGGCTGGAGTTACCGGCGTGTCCATCCGCGCCAGGGTGACATGCGCGATAAACCGCCGCCGGTCCGCCGGGATGCCGACACGGTGCAGCGCGGTTTCCACCTTCGCCTGCAACCGCGCGAGGTCGGCGTTGCGCTCCACCCCGGCCCAGAGCATCGAGACGCGGCCGTTTTTCTCGAACCAGCCAAGCCCGGAGAGGCAAAAGGAAAAGCTGCGGCCGCGCAGGGTGGCGAGCGCCAGATCTATCTCCTCGGCCTGCAGGCGGTTGGCCTCGCCGATGAAGCGCAGGGTGAGGTGGAAATTTTCCGCCGGCACCCAGCGTGCGCCGGGAATGTTGCAGGAAAGATCTGCAAGTTCTTCTTTGACCTCCCACGGGAGGTCCAGAGCAACGAACAAGCGCATGGTTCGGTCACCTTACGGCTTGGGGTCCGGCGCGAATCGCGTCCTGGAATTTTGCAATACCGGCGTTTGCCGGGTCAATGTTTATATTTTGGCGGTGGCCTGCGCCAGCCAGCCGCGGGCATCGGCGGGCAGATGCGGGGCGAGCTCGGCGTAGACTCTGGCATGGTAGGCGTTCAGCCAATCCAGCGCCGGGGCGGTGAGCAGGGCGGGGTTGATCAATGCGCGGTCAAACGGGGCGAGGGTGAGCGTCTCGAAGCGCAGAAATTTGCGCTTTTGCGCGGGAAATTCGGCAGGCTGCACCAGCACGAGGTTTTCCAGCCGGATGCCGTAGGCACCGGGGAGGTAGAAGCCGGGTTCATTGGAGAGGATCATGCCCGCTTGCAGCGCCACGGGTTTTGCCGCGCGCGAGATGCTGGCCGGCCCCTCATGCACCGAGAGATACGAGCCGACGCCGTGGCCGGTGCCGTGGTCGTAATCAAGTCCGGCCTGCCACAGTGCGGCGCGGGCGAAGGCGTCAATATGCGCGCCGGCGATGCCTTCGGGGAAGATCATCCGCGCTAGCGCGATATGCCCGGCGAGAACACGGGTGACATGCTCGCGCACCGCATCGGGCGCGGGGCCGGGGCCGGTCCAGATGGTGCGGGTGATATCGGTGGTGCCGTCGAGATACTGGCCGCCGCTGTCGATGAGGTAGACCTCATCGGGTTTGATGGCGCGGTTGCTCTGCGGGGTGACCCGGTAGTGGATGATGGCGCCATGTTCGCCCGCGCCTGAGATGGCGGGGAAACTCTCGCCGCGGAAATGCTCCGCGCGCGCGCGCGCGGCCAGCAGGGCTTCAGCCGCCGAGATTTCGGTTTGCGCGCCTGTGGGAGCGGTTTTCGCCAGCCAGGCGAGAAAGCGTACCATGGCGGCACCGTCGCGCTGGTGGGCGGCACGCGCGCCGGCCTGTTCCACGGGGTTTTTCAGGGCGCGCGGCAGGGCGGCGGGGTCCGGCGCTTCGGCGATACTCGCGCCGGCCGCCTCCAGCGTGGTTTTGAACCAGACGGGCATGGCGGCGGGGTCGTAACGGACGGTTTTACCGGCCAGCGCCGCCAGGGCGGCGGGCAGGGCGGCGCGCTCGGCCAGGGTGACATCGGGGCCGAGATGTGCGCGGGTCTCGGGCGGGAGTTTTACGCCGGGCATGAACAGCGTGGCGGTGGAATCCGCGAAGAGCAGGGCAAAACCAAGGGCGATGGGGGTGAATTCAACATCAGCGCCACGAATGTTGAACAGCC
>NZ_JABEVC010000217.1 GCF_013044125.1 Acidocella sp.
CTTCTCGCCGGCAGGCAGGCAAGCCGGTTTCTCAGTTCGATGCGCAGATTGCCGCCATTGCCCGCTCACGCGGCGCGGCGCTGGCCACGCGCAATGTGGCGGATTTTGCGGAATGCGGGGTTGAGATCATCAATCCCTGGACAGCGTAGAGAAGATAACTGAATGCCGATTTTAAGCTGGCTGACCCGAGACGAAGATATTCGTGCCGCTGGGCGCGTGCCTTATCGCTTGCTGGAGGAGGTGGCCGATTTGTCGGCGGGCGATCCGGCTTCGGGAAATATGCTGATCCAGGGTGATAATCTCGACGCGCTGAAGGCGCTGCTGCCGTTTTATGCGGGGCAGGTGAAGTGCATCTATATCGATCCGCCCTATAATACTGGGTCAGCCTTCGAGCATTACGATGACAACCTTGAGCATTCGCAATGGTTGGCCTTGATGTGGCCAAGGCTTGAGCTTCTGCGTGATTTTTTGGCGGAAGACGGTTCAGTTTGGGTAAATATGGACGACGATGAAGCCCATTACCTGAAGGTTTTGATGGATGAAGTGTTCGGTCGTGGAAAGTTTATCGTGAATGCGCTTTGGCAGAAACGAACATCGCCTGACGGCCGCATCCATATGGGGGATGCTCACGATCATATTTTTGTTTACGGATCACAGCTTGCGCGAAATAGATTCAGCGATCTTCCGCTCAGTGAGGAACAGAAAAAAGCATATAAAAACCCTGATAATGATCCGCGCGGACCATGGGTTTCGACGGATTTTACAGCCCAAGGATATCGACCCAACCAGATGTATACGATCAATACGCCTGGTGGGGTAAGCTATTCTCCACCAGAGGGGCGTTGTTGGGGGAATATCGAAGCAAATTTTATGCGCTTGAATGAAGAAGGGCGCATGTGGTTTGGCGTTGATGGAACGGCGCGGCCACGCGTTAAAAATTATCTGTCTGAAGCTGAAGGTGTAAAATCGTGGAGTTGGTGGACCAACAAAGAGGTTGGGCACAATCAAGAAGCGAAAAAAGAAATTCACGCCCTTTTCGGCGCTGTAAATGCTTTTGATACTCCAAAGCCTGAACGATTGATCCAGCGTATCCTGAACATCGCCACCAACCCCGGCGACCTCGTGCTCGACTCCTTCCTCGGCTCCGGCACCACCGCCGCCGTGGCGCATAAAATGGGGCGGCGCTATATCGGCATCGAGATGGGCGAGCATGCCGAAACCCATTGCGCACCGCGTCTGAAAAAAGTGATTGAGGGCGAACAAGGCGGCATTTCCGAAAGTGCCGGTTGGAAGGGCGGCGGCGGGTTCCGCTTCTACCGGCTTGGCCCGCCGGTTTTCGATGAGGATGGCCATATCCGCGCCAATATCCGTTTCCCGGTGCTGGCGGCGCATATCTGGTTCAGTGAAGCAGGCACGCCCTGGCGCAAGACGCGCGCCACGCCTTTTCTTGGCATCCGCGACGGGCGGGCCTTCGCCCTGCTCTATAATGGCATTCTTGGCGATAAGCGCCCGGATGGCGGCAATGTGCTGACGCGCGCCACGCTGGCGCTGATCCGTTCCGCCATCGTCAAGATTGACCCTGATTTTGCCGGACCTGTCACCATCTATGGCGAGCAATCGCGCCTGACCGCGCCGACGCTGGAGCGCGAAGCGGTGACGTTCAAACAGACGCCTTACGATATCAAGGCAAGGCGCTGAGGAATGGTCATGCAGCTCAAACCATATCAGGCCGACACGCTCACCATACTCCGCAGTTTTTTAGAAGAAGCGCGGATTGCCGGGCCGCAAAACGCCTATGCCAGCGTAACGGGTGTGCCGGAGCAGGCAAAGCGCCTGGGCCGGTATCGCACCGATTACACGCCGCTCGATGGCCTGCCGGGCACGCCCTATGTCTGCCTGCGTCTACCCACTGGCGGCGGTAAGACGATCCTGGCCGCGCACGCCATCGGTGTGGCGCGGGATGCCTGGATTGAGAAGGATTATCCGCTGGTGTTGTGGCTGGTGCCATCCAACACCATCCGCCAGCAAACGGCGGAGGCGCTGCGCAACCCGCGCCACCCCTACCGCCAGGTCCTGGATGAGCAGTTTGAAGGCCGGGTACGGGTTTTTGACATCGCCGATTTCACGATGATCCGGCCGCAGGATATCCGCGACAATGCCTGCATCATTGTCGGCACCATCCAGACCTTGCGGGTAGGCAATACCGAGGGCCGCAAGGTCTATGCCCATAACGAAAATATGGAGCCGCATTTCAGCGCGGTTCCCAGAAACATGGCGGGGCTTGAGCAGATTAACGGCTCCACCGAAGCGGCGGGCAACCCGCGTTTTTCCTTCGCCAATCTGCTGCACATCCACCGGCCGCTGATGATCGTGGATGAGGCGCATAACGCGGTGACGGGGCTGACGCGGGAGATGCAGGCGCGGGTCAATCCGTGCGCCATCATCGAATTTACCGCCACGCCGCGTTTCAACTCCAACATTCTGCACAGCGTCACGGCGCAGGAATTGAAGGCGGCAGAGATGATCAAGCTGCCGATCATCCTGGCCGAACATGATAGCTGGCAAACGGCGGTGAATGGCGCCATTGCCAGCCGGGCCGCGCTGGCGGCTGCGGCAAAGGGCGAGGTTGAGTATATTCGCCCTATCGTGCTGTTTCAGGCGCAGCCGAAGAATCAGGAAGTCACCGCCGAGGTGCTGAAAAAACACCTGATGGAGGTGGAGCAGATACCGGAAGAGCAGATTGCCATCGTCACCGGAGATCAGCGGGAGCTGGATGGCATCGATTTATTCGACCCCAAATGCCCGGTTGAATACGTCATCACGGTTGAGGCGCTGAAGGAAGGCTGGGATTGCTCCTTCGCCTATGTGTTCTGTTCGGTCTCGCGCATCCAGAGCGCAACCGATGTGGAGCAGTTGCTGGGCCGGGTGCTGCGGATGCCCTATGCGAAACGCCGCCAGGCGGATGCCCTGAACCGGGCCTATGCCCATGTTTCTGAGGCGTCATTCGGCGCGGCCGCTTCGGCGCTGGCTGACAAGCTGGTGGCCATGGGCTTTGACGAGCAAGAGGCCAAGGAGGTTATTGAGCCCGCGCAGGGAGACTTGGATGAGACCGGCTTATTCGGGCCGCGTGAGCGCCCCGTGCCGGTGTTTCGCCATACCGTTACAGCCCCGCCGGATGTGGCCGCAACCCTTGCCGCTGTTGGGCAGAACGAGGGCGTTTCGGTCGTAGCTGGCGATGGTGACGCGGTTGAAATCGCGGTGACAGGCCGCGTTGCCCCTGAAATTGAGGCCGCGATTGCCGCCGCCATTCCCGCCCCGGCACGGCAGGGATTTGCAGAGGCGGTGCAGAAATATCGCTTGGAAACCAAGGATAAGTTCACCCCGGCCGAGCAAGGCGAGCGTTTTTGCATGCCCAGGCTGATGGCGGGCGTTCAGGGCCATCTGGAGTTCGCGGATACCGATCTATTCATGGAATTCCATGATTGGTCGCTCACAGCCCACCCGGCGCGATTGGGTGAGGCGGCTTTCGCCATCCGCGAGACGGCCAGGAGCTTTGAAATTGACCTGGACGGCAACCGGATCGTCTATCAGTTCGCGCA
>NZ_JABEVC010000218.1 GCF_013044125.1 Acidocella sp.
CGGCGTGCCGTTCGCGTATTGGCAATCATGAATAATCTGCGCGGTCGGCTCATGCGCCCAGGGCACCAGGCGCACGGTGCTGGCATCGGGGATCAGCTTAATGTCTATAATCGCCGGATCGGTGAGCATATCGGTCGGGTCCTCGGGATATTCCCCTGTCACCGATTGAATAAAAATCGCCTCCGGCAGCCGCGGCGCCCCTCCTTGAAAAAATTTCTGCGCCGGCATGATCTTGCCCCGCGGAATCCCAGTGATATCAGGCACCAGACACTCAACTTCCGTTATCCGGTGCTCATCGAACCACTCTTTTAAATCAATTGTACTCATAACACCCTCAAAAAATGCTCCCCCTGCGCATCAGCGGAGGGGGAGCTGAAAAATTACTGTTTCGCGGCCGTCCAGATGGCGTTGAACAATTTCAACTTCGCGCCCGAAAGCGGCGGCAGGAAATGCAACCGCTTGAAGTCCGCCGGCGTCGGCGAGACCAGCTCCGCCTTCAGATTATCCGCCAGCATCGGCTGCGAAGCCGCATTCGGGCTGCTGTAATCGTTGAAGTTGGAAAGTGCCGCGCCCTCCTTCGCATCAAGGATGAAGTTGATAAACGCCAGCCCCAGCTTCGCATTAGGCGCATGCGCGGGGATCGCCATGGTATCAACCCAAATCTCCGTGCCCTCCTTGGGCAGGAAAAAGCCGATATCCTTGCCCGAGCCATCGGCATAGCTGGTCGCCACATCGCCGTTGAACACCATGCCCGCCGAGTTGAGCTTGGACTTCAGCTGGTCGCGCTCGGGCTCGCCATCCACGAACCCCGCGAAATTCTTGCGCGCGCGGGTTTCCTTAATCAACTTCGCCGCCGCCACCCAGGCTGCCTTCGTGTCGCAGGCAAATCCATAACCCAGATACGCGCAGGCCGCGCCGATCGTATCCTGCCCGCTCCCGCTCATCAGCGTGAACGGATAGGTCGTGTTCACCTTCGGGTCGAACAGCAGCCCCCAGCTCGGCGCCGGGTCCTTGATCTGGTCTTTCAGATACCCAACACCCGTGGTGCCCCACTGATAGGGTATCGAATATTTATCGCCCGGATCATAGGTTGGATTCTGAAATTTCGTTGCAAGGTTCTTGAAGTTCGGAATATCAGCATGGTTCAGCGGCTGGATCAGCCCCTCGGCCTTCAACCGCGCGACATAATAGCTGGAGGGCACAACCACGTCGTATTGCGAATCCGCGCCAGCCTTCAGCTTGGCTTCCATCTCCGAATTCGAATCATAGTCGGTCTCCACCACCTTGCAGCCACATTGCTGCTCAAACGCCTTCACCATCGCAGGGTCGATATAATCCGACCAGGTGAACAAATTGAGCACCGGTTGATCAGCCCGCGCCGCCTGCGGCAACATCACCGCGGCGGCAACAAAGGCGGCAGCGCAGCTGGCGCCCAATAGTTTTGCTTTCAGCATGGTCACAATCTCTCCTCTTGGTTGTTATGCAACAGCCGGAATCCGGTTGCCGCGCTCACGATGGCGGGTGACAAAATAATAAAGCAGGGCAACGCCGATCACGGTCGCAATCATCAGGCTGCCCAGCGCATTGATCTCGGGTGAGGCCCCCTTACGGGCAATCGCACTATAGATATAAATCGGCAGCGTGACACTCCCAGGACCCGCGGTAAAAAAGCTGATGGTGAAATCATCGATCGACAATGTAATCGCCAGCAGAAACCCGCCAATCAACGCCGGGCGCACAACCGGGATCGTCAGAAATAAAAATGACTTCACCGCATTGGCATATAAATCCTGCGACGCCTCGAACAGGTTCGGATCCAGCCCGGCAAGCCGCGCATACACCACCAGCGCCACATAAGGCGCCTGGAAGGTGACATGCGCAATCCCCATGGTCAGCAATCCGGCCGAGAGCAGCCCGGTATATTCATGCACGAAATTAAAAAATATCAGCTCCGATATACCAAAAACCAGACTCGGCATGATGATCGGCAGATAGATGATCAGGCTCGGCAGCGTCCCAACCCAAAACCCGCCGCCCTTGGCCGGGCGGAACCGGCTGAGCCCAAAGCCCATCAGCGTTCCCAGCATGGTGCCCAAAACCGCCGAGCCGATGGCCAGCGTCAGCGAGCGCCGCAGCGCCGCCAGCACCTGCGGGTCATTCAGCAGCAACCCATACGCCGCCAGATTCGGCCCCGGATGCCCGAGCGACGGCGCGAACGAAAAAATCGCAATCACTGAAAGCGGCGCATACAACAGCAGATAAACCGGCAGGCTGATCCCCGCCAGCACACGCTGAATCCGGCGCGGCACGGCGTTCATAGCATCGCCCCTTCACCGCCGCCCAGCCGTTGCGTGAGCCTGCGGAACACGATGAGCCCGATGCAGGTGAACACCAGCATAATCAGCGTCAGCGCCGCGCCATAAGGCCAGTCCGGCGAAAAGGTGAACTGATCGGCGATCAGCGAGCCCAGCATCATCGCCTTGTCGCCCCCCAGCAATTGCGGCACCACATAATCGCCAAATGCCGGAATCCCCACCAGAATGATGCCCGAGAGCAGCCCCGGCAGCGTCTGCGGAAACACCGTGCTGAAAAACAGCCGCGCGCCCGAGGCATATAAATCCCGCCCGGCCTCCACCAGCGTCCAGTCCAGCTTCTCCGCCGCCGCATAAAGCGGCACCACCATATACGGCAGGTAATTATAACTCAGCCCCACCAGCACTGCGAAATTCCCCGGCATCAAGCCCAGATGCGGCGGAATAATCCCCAGAACCTGCGCAACGCGCGAGACCGGCGCAAACGGGTTGAGCAGTTCCATCCAGGCGTAGGTCCGCACCACCTGGTTGGTCCAGGAGGGCACAATCGCAAACAGCAGCAGCACCGGGCGCAGGCCGGCCGGGCGCGTGACGATGAAAAACACCAGCGGATACGCCAGCAAAATCGTCACCGCGGTTGCCACCCCCGCCTGCAGCAGCGAGCGCAGCAACACCGTGAAATTCGCGCCGCTCCAGCCCAAAATCCCATAGCCCGCCACCTGCGAGAACGAATCCAGCGAGAGCGGCAGAACCGGCGAGCCAAAATCACTATTGGTGAAAAACGCGATGCCCAGCATCACCCCGCTCGGGATCAGCAGAAACAGCACAATCCAGAACAGCCCCGGCCCGGAGGTTATCCACAGCCGCCAGGCCCGGCTGCGCGCCTCACCCTGCGCCGCGGTGCCCATTCAGGCCTCCACCAGCATGATATTCTCAGGCTTCAGCTCCACCGCCACCGCCTCGCCCGGCCGCCAGCTCCGCTCCGCCGCCTGGTTGTTGGTATCCAGCGCCAGCACAAA
>NZ_JABEVC010000219.1 GCF_013044125.1 Acidocella sp.
CGCCAAACGCGCAGGTGACCCCGCAAACAGCGATGACCACCCATTTATAAACGCCCCGCAGCCGGTGCGCCGGCGGCAGCGCCACCATGGAGAGCCGGACCAGAAAACCCAGCACCAGCGGCAGCAACAGCGCGTTCATCACCTGCACACCGATGTTCAGGCTGATCAGATTGGGTGTGACGCCCACCAGCACCGCCCCGCCGATCACGCAAAACGCATAGACACCATAGAACCAGCGCGCCTTGAGCGGGTGATGCTCCAGCGAGCGCCGATATCCCGCGACCTCGCCCAGCCCCCAGGCCAGCGCCAGCGAGGCGACAATCGCGGCCACCATGCCAGCGCCGATCACGCCAAGGCCAAAAATCAGCCGGCCAAACTGCGGACCGAGATAGGGCGTCATCGCCTGGCTCATGTCGCCTACCGTGTTCAGCGTGGCCTGCGGCGCATGCGGCTGAATGGAGGCCGCCGCCGCAATCAGCACCGCCGCCATCACCAGCTGCGTGATCAGCGCGCCGGCCGCGGTATCCCAGCGCGCCACGGTGTAGTGGCTGGGGCCGAGTTTTTTATCGGCAACGGCCGATTGCTGATAAAAAATCATCCAGGGCATGATGACCGCGCCGATATTGGCCGCGACCAGATATTCAAAATGCGGATTGAACACGGGGGTCCGCACGGACTGGCGCAGCATGACCGCAAGGTCCGGCCGGGCCGCCCAGGCAACAAAAAAGAACGCCAGTTCGAACAGGCCGATGGCGATGGCCGCGCGCTCCACCCGGCGGTATGAGCCGGTGAGCACCACCGCCAGCAGCGCGATGACCGCCAGCGGCAGCGAGACGTAATGCGGCACCCCGTAGAGATCGCCGATGCCGGCCACGCCGGAGAACTCGGTGAGCAACGCGCCGATGGTGGCAACCGAGAGCCCGGTCGCTGAAAGCCAGGCCCATTTCGCGCCGAAACAATCGCGGATCAGCTCGCCATGCCCCCGCCCGGTGAATATCCCCAGCCGCACGGTCAGCTCCTGCACAACATAGAGGATCGGCACCAATATGATCTGCACGGCGAGCAGCTTGTAGCCCCATTGCACCCCGCTCTGCCCGGCGGTGATGATGGAGCCGACATCGGTATCAGCCAGCATGACCACCAGACCAGGGCCAAATACAGCCATCCACGGCAAGGCGGTGAAATATCGGCCCAGCGAGGATTGGGCGCTCTGGTTCTTGGTCGTCGAAGGCATCAACACGCGACTCCGCTTTGGGGGCTTCTGCAATTTATTCTCATCCACAGTTAGGGCACTCTCCCGGCTTCCTCCACACCGCGCATTGATGCAGATCAAACCCGGTGAAAAGCGCATCAATTGCAATTAAGAATTATTTGCAATATTGCAAACGCTTCTACCCCTGCCGCACCGCAATGGTCAAGGGGCGCGCGGCAAGCCGCCGCCAACCTGAATCCCCTAATCTTTATAATTATAATTTCAGAAGCGGATGTCATCCGGCTCTAAAACAACAACCCAGGGGACCGCGCGGCCACCTCGCAATCAAGCCGCGAAAGCGTTAATCATGCGGGTATGACAAACCGTTCCTTCCCCAATACCCGCCTGCGACGCAACCGCTACGATGACGCCACGCGGCGGCTGGTGGCGGAACATAAACTTTCAACTGACGACCTGATCTGGCCGATCTTCATCCGCGAGGGCCACGGCGCGGCAACGCCCATCGCCTCCATGCCGGGCGTCGCGCGCACCGGGCTGGATGGTCTGGCCAAACATGTCGAGGCCGCCGCGCGGCTGAAAATCCCCGCCATCGCGCTGTTCCCCGCCACCCCGGCCGGGCTGAAGAACCCCACCGCTACCGAGGCGCTGAACGCCAACAACCTGATGTGCCAGGCCGCACGCATCCTGAAGGCCGAATTCCCCGAAATCGCCCTGGTCGGCGATGTCGCGCTCGACCCCTATACCGACCACGGGCACGACGGCCTTATCGAAGACGGCTATGTGGTCAACGACGAGAGCGTGAAAATCCTGGTACGGCAGGCGGTGAACCAGGCTGCCGCCGGTATCGACATTATCGCCCCGTCGGACATGATGGACGGGCGCATCGGCGCCATCCGCGCCGGGCTGGACGAAGCCGGGTTCATCAACACCCGCATCATGAGCTACGCCGCCAAATACGCCTCCGCCTTCTACGGCCCGTTCCGTGATGCCATCGGCTCCGGCGGCGCGCTGAAGGGGGACAAGAAAACCTATCAGATGAACCCCGCCAACGCCGAGGAGGCGCTGCACGAGGTGGCGCTGGACCTCGCTGAAGGTGCTGACATGGTGATGGTCAAACCCGGCATGCCCTATCTGGACATCATCCAGCGGGTGAAGCAGCGCTTCGAGGTGCCGGTGTTCGCCTATCAGGTCTCGGGCGAATATGCGATGATCATGGCGGCGGTGCAAAACGGCTGGATCGACCACGACCGCGCCATGATGGAGAGCCTGCTCGGCTTCAAGCGCGCCGGGTGTTCGGGCGTACTGACTTATTTCGCGGTGGAGGCGGCCAAACTTCTGGAGGGCTGAGATGAACGCATGGGCTTCTGGCGATATTCCCTCGCAGGCGGGAAAATTGGCGGTTATCACCGGGGCCAACAGCGGGATCGGCTATTTCACCGCGCTGCAACTGGCCAAAGCCGGGGCAAATGTGATCCTGGCCTGCCGCAACGCTGAAAAAGGCGCGGCGGCGGCGGCCAAAATAAACGCCGCCGCCCCCGGCCGGGCGGTGTTCGAGGCGCTGGACCTGGCCCGCCTCGCTTCTGTGCATGATTTCGCAGCCCGCTTCAAAGCCGCGCACGGCACGCTCGACATCCTGATCAACAACGCCGGCGTGATGGCCACGCCCGCGCGGCAGACCACCGCCGACGGCTTCGAGCTGCAGTTCGGCGTGAATTTTCTGGGACATTTCGCCCTCACCACGCTGCTGCTCCCCGCATTGATGAAAGCCCCAGCCCCACGGGTGATCCAGCTCTCCTCCATCGCCCACCGGCAGGGGCGGATTGATCTGACGGATTTACAATCCGCCCGCGCCTACAAGCCCTGGCAGGCATACAGCCAATCAAAGCTGGCGATGCTGATGTTCGCCCTGGAGTTGCAGCGCCGCGCCGATGCCGGGGGCTGGGGGCTGCTCTCGCTGGCGGCGCATCCGGGCATCGCACGCACCGAGCTGATCGCCAACGGCCCCGGTGCCGGGAGCCTCACAGCACTTGGCCTCAAACTGGTGGAACCGTTTATCTCACAGTCAGGCGAGGCCGGAGCGTTGCCCACGCTTTTCGCCGCCACCACGGCGGATGTGCCCCCCGGCGGCTATTACGGCCCCACCGGCTTCAGGGAGTTCCGCGGCCCGCCGGGCAAGGCCAGGCCGGAGAAACACGCGCTGGACGCAGGCGTGGCCCGGGCGCTATGGGAGGCCGCCGAAGCCCTGACCGGGCTCAGAGTTGCCTGATCGCTTTAAGTGCGATCAGACTCTGGCCATTTTTCTGAGGGCGATTCACGCTTTCGACTCGCTCAGGCGAGCGAGCCTCAAACGATCGCACTCTAACCGGCTGCGGGGTTTATCTGCC